>NZ_JAKDLO010000158.1 GCF_030452765.1 Intrasporangium sp. | reverse complement strand
AGAGGTCGAAGATGACCAACCACGACGCTGCTCCCACGATGAGCCCGCCCCAGCAGCACACGACCGCTGCTGACGGTACTCAGTTGTCCATGACGACCAAGGACATGCGACGCGTGATCCTGTCGAGCTTCATGGGCAGCATGATCGAGTACTACGACTTCATCCTGTACGCCACCGCTGCGAGCATCGTCTTCGAGACGGTCTTCTTCAGCGACCTGGGCCATGGGTTCGCCCTGTTCGCCTCGTTCGCGACCTTTGCCGTGGGCTACCTGGCCCGCCCGCTCGGCGGCATCATCTTCGGACACTTCGGCGACCTTCACGGCCGCAAGAAGATCCTGGTCCTGACGATGATGATGATGGGCTTGGCCTCGACGCTGATCGGCCTGCTCCCAACAACAGCGGCCATCGGCATCCTGGCCCCGATCGCACTGGTGCTGCTGCGGGTGATCCAGGGAGTATCGGTCGGCGGGGAGTGGGGCGGCGCGCTGCTTGTCGCCCTCGAACACGCTCCCCAACGCAGCCGCGGTCTGGCGGCGAGTCTGGCCAACGCCGGCGGCCCGGCCGGTGCGGTGCTGGCAACCCTCATCCTCGGCTTGTTCACTCGGCTCCCGGAGGACCAGTTCCTCGCCTGGGGATGGCGCGTCCCGTTCCTGTTCAGCCTCGCCATGCTCGCGGTTGGAATGTTCGTCCGGGTCCGAGTTGCCGAGACCCCGATGTTCCAGCAGCTGGAGGACCTTGGCGCGAAGAAGCGGGCGCCGATCCTGGAGGTCGTGCGAAACCACCGTAGGGCGGTACTCGTTTCGTTGATGGCCGTGCTGGCATTCACGACCACCCAGGGCCTCATGACCGTGTGGGGTGTCGCGGAAGCGGTCAACCACGGTGCCGACAAGACCGGGGTCCTGAACTGGAAGGCAGCCGCCGCGGTCGCGACCGTCGTGGTCGGTATCCTCGCCGGCAAGCTGAGCGACCGAGTCGGCCGCCGCGCGGTGGTCGTCGCCGGCTGTGCGCTCGGGGTGGTGCTGGCGTTCCCGATCATCGCCCTGCTCGGCACGGGCACGGTCGGTGGCTTCGCTGTGGCCATCCTGCTGGGCAACGGGCTCGTCCAGGGCATGGTGTTCGGACCGGTCGGCGCGCTCGTCGCCGAGCAGTTCCCCACCTCGATCCGGTTCTCGGGCGCATCGGTCTCCTACCAGACGGCATCGACGCTGGGTGCGGGCTTCTCCCCGCTCATCGCGACGCTACTGTTCATCAACGTCGGCGCGGTGTGGCCGATCGCCGTGTTCTGGGTCGTCGTGCTGGTGGCGAGCGGCGCCGCGGTGCTCATGACTCGTGAGGGCAGGGACGTCGACATCCACGCGGCCACCTGACATCGCCGCATCACGGAACGGCGTCGGATAAGCCTCGATCATCCTCGTACGTCCATCCGCTGGTCGCCAGCGGATGGGCGTACGAGGATGGTTCACATGGATACCGAGACCTGGACCAACGTCGATGCCTGGTTCGCCGAGCGTCTGCGCCCGAGAGACGAGGGCCTGGCCGACGCGGTCGTGGCAGGTGCGGCCCTCCCCCAGATCCAGGTCTCGGACCTGCAGGGTGGGTTCCTGGCGCTTCTGGCCCGCGCGATCGGCGCCCGCCGCATCCTCGAGATCGGCACACTCTTCGGCTTCTCGACGATCATGCTCGGCCGGGCGCTTCCCGAGGACGGTCGCCTCATCACCCTCGAGGCATCCGCGGACCACGCCCGTATCGCTCGGGCCAACCTCGAGAACGCCGGGCTCGCAGACCGCGTCGAGGTGCGCCTCGGGCCGGCCCTGGACACGCTCGACCGCCTGGCCGAGGCCAACGTCGAACCGTTCGACCTGGTCTTCATCGACGCCGACAAACGGCACAACCCGCAGTACTGGGCCTGGGCGCTCCGGTTCACCCGACCGCGCGGGGTGGTCATCGTCGACAACGTCGTGCGTGACGGCCGAGTCCTCGACGAGGCGAGCACCGACCCGGACATCGTCGGCACCCGGGAGCTGGTCGATGCCGCCGGCCGCGCTGTGGCCGACGGAACGGTCGATGTGACGGCGTTGCAGACCGTCGGCTCGAAGGGCTGGGACGGCTTCCTCGTCGCGACCCTCACCTGAGCAGGTCGCGGCTCGGTCGGCGGCGCCGGGCCCCGAGCAGGTCGAGGCCCGGCACCGCCTTCCTCACCCTTCAGTCGGTCACCGCGTGCGACACCTTTCGGCCGGTCACCCGTTCCGGTAGAGGTCGAACAGACCCGGGGGCGCCGCCACCACCACGTGGCCCGCCGCGACCTCCGGCACGATCGCCTCGACGAAGGGGACATACGCCGTGACCCCGTCGGTCAGCTCGATGACGAGCCGGTCCTGGGCGGCCCCGACCTGCAGGCCGGTCACCGTCCCGAGGACTGCCCCGGCCGGGTCACGGACCTCGAGACCGACGAGCTCCTCCTCGTACCAGGCCTGCTCGTCGTTGCCGCCGGCCTGACCGTCGGCCTCGTCGCCAGCCTCCAGCACGAGCCGGGCGCCGCGCAGCCCCTCGGCCCCGGTCCGGTCGGCGACCTCCTCGAACCCGACGAGCCAGGTGCCTTGGTGCGCCCGGGTGGAGCGCACCGTCAGGCGTCGCGGCACGCCGGACCCGGGACGTGCCCTCGTCTCGAGGATGGTGCCGACGGCGAGGCGGCGCCCAGGCTCGTCCGTGTGCAGCTGGACCGTCACCTCCCCGCGCAGCCCATGCGGCTTGCCGATCCGCGCAACCACTCTGTCGTCACCCATGGATGGGTCCTCTCAGTCCTCGGGGACGCATCGACAACCGACGGCGCGCACCGGGGACCGGTGAGGCCACGCCGGCGCAGCGGCATACGGGCTCAGCGCGTGCGATCCGTGTCGACGATGTCGATGCGGACGTTCTCGCCCTGCGCGAGCGCGGACATGACGGTGCGCAGGGCACTGGCCGTGCGGCCCGAGCGGCCGATGACGCGGCCGAGGTCGTCCGGGTGGACATGCACCTCGAGCAGCTCGCCTCGGCGCAGCTCCTTGCGCCGCACGACGACGTCCTCGTCGTGGTCGACGATGCCCTTGACGAGATGCTCGAGTGCCTCCTCGAGCACGGTCAGGACTCCGTGCCCGGTGACTCGGGCGGCGCGGCCTCAGCCTCGGTCGCGGCCGGCGGCTCGACGGTCTCGGTGCGCTTCTCGGCCTTCCTCGGCGTCGAGGCGCTGCCGGACGCCTTGCCGGCTGCGGCGACCGCCGCCTCGTAGCGCTCCTTCTTGGTGGGCCCCTGCTCCTTGGTCTTGACGTTGCCCTCACGCACCAGCGTGATCAGGGCTGCCACGGCCTCGGTCGGCTGGGCACCGTTGCCGATCCAGTAGTCGGCGCGCTCCATGTCGATCTCGATGAGCGACGGCTCCTGCGTCGGATGGTACTTGCCGATCTCCTCGATCGCTCGGCCGTCGCGCTTGGTGCGCGAGTCCATCACGACGACGCGGTAGAAGGGTGCAGGGATCTTGCCCATGCGCTTCTGGCGATTCTTGACTGCCAGGTCTGTGGTGTCTCCTCTTTCTTGGTTGTGAGCACGGCGAGACCGGGTGGGGAACACACGGGGAGCCGGGACTCGGTGTAGGCACCCGCATCAGGCGAGAGGGGCCGGGCACGGGCGGGTACAGCCGACCATTCTGCCAGATCCGCGAGCCGGACCCGACCACACCCCCATGGAAGGTGCTCAAGGGTATGCCGCTCGCACCCGAAGCGCGATGTCGACGACCTCGCGCTTGCTCGGGTCGGCCACCGGCTCGATGACCGGCACCTGTGCTGCTTCCAACCCGGACCGGGCCAGGCCGATGCGCAGCTCCACTGGGGACACGTGGCACTCCACGACGCCGCCGATCGATGACTGGCGAAGCAGCTCCCACAGGACTGCGGGGTCGGGGACAGTACGGATCGAGAAGACCGGCAGTGACAGCTCGGCCGCGACGAGGTTGGCGACGCCTCTGCCGTCGACCCCGGGAACTCCGTTGATCACCAGGGCCATTCGGTGCGGCCGGTGGGGGCGATAGGGCACGGCCGGCCAGTCGGAGGCCAGCATCGCGTAGCGGTCGTGGTCACGCCAGGTCCGCGCCGGGTCGTCCTTGCTCGGCAGACTGAGATAGTCGCGTGAGAAGCCCTCGTGCACGAAGCCGAGGCTTCGCACCAGTCCGGCCGACCGGGTGTTCGTCGGCTGGATGTTCGCCTCGATCCGGTGCAGGCCCATGCCCGCGGGCTCATCGGAGAAGACGGTGTCGATGACGATCTCGAGCCCCTCGGCGAACAGGCCACGCCCGGCGTAGGGGTCGTAGGCGTCGTAGCCCATCGTCGCGCTGCGGAAGGACCCGCGGGCGACGTTGGACACGTTGACCCTCCCGACGATGCCGTGCTCACCCTCGCGGTCCCGGGCATGGATCAGGAAGGTCCGGAAGGTCGGGGACTGGGCCCCGATGAGGCCCACGAGGTTGTCGGGGTCCGGGACAGCGAAGTCGGACAGGCGCCGCGTCGAGCGCGTCACGGCTTGTGCGTATGCCGCCGCATCCGCATGGGTGGGCGAGCGCACCACGACACGCTCCCCCGTCCGGGAGAACTGCCCCGCCTGGGGCGGACCGGCCGGGTCAGTGGACAACTCGACCTCGCAGGACGATGCCCTTGGGGTCGGCGAGCACGGTGGCGTCCTCGCGAGGGTCGGCGCCATAGACGACGATGTCGCCGTCTGCGCCCTCCTCGATCCCGGGACGGCCGAGCCACTGCCGGGCTCCCCAGGTGGCGGCGCCGAGGGCCTCGAGGACCGTCAGGCCGGCCTTGGTCAGCTCGACGATCTCTCGAGCGACGAGCCCATGGGGCAGGCTCCCGCCGGCATCGGTGCCGACGTAGATCGGCACGCCTGCCTCGTGGGCGGCGCCGATCGTCGCGTAGCGCCGCTCGTGCAGGTCGAGCATGTGTCGGTGGTAGGCCGGAAACCTCTCCTTGGCGGGGGCCGCGATCTGCGGGAACTGGGCGATGTTGACCAGGGTCGGCACGATGGCGATGCCTCGGGCCGCGAACGCGTCGATCGAGTCCTCCTGCAGCCCGGTCGCGTGCTCGATGCAGTCGATGCCGGCCGCAGCGAGGTCGCGCAAGGACTGTTCTCCGAAGCAGTGGGCGGTGACCCGGACACCCTCCTCGTGGGCGGCCCGGATCGCGGCGGCGAACACCTCCCGAGACCAGCTCGGGGTCAGGTCACCGACCTCGCGGTCGATCCAGTCGCCGACGAGCTTGACCCAGCCGTCACCACGGTGTGCCTCGAGCCGGACGTACTTCTCGAGCTCGTCCTGCTCGACCTCGTGGGCGAAGTTGCGCATGTAACGCTTGGTCCGCGCGATGTGGCGGCCGGCCCGGATGATCTTCGGCAGATCCTCGCGCTCGTCGATCCACCGTGTGTCGCCCGGCTGACCGGCGTCCCGGATGAGCAGGGCACCGTGAGCGCGGTCGGCGAGGGCCTGCTGCTCGGCCTCCTCGCGAGGCACCTCGCCGTGGTGGCCGAGACCGACGTGGCAGTGGGCGTCGACGAGCCCGGGCAGGGCCCAGCCCTCGAGGGTCTGCACGTCCGTGTGCCCGCTCGGGGCGGCGGTGAACGACACCTTGCCATCGATGATCCAGACCTCGTCGCGGGTCTCGTGAGGGCCGACGAGGACCTGGCCTCGCACATGAAGCACCGGCGCATCCATACGCCCGACCTTATCGAGATGCCAACGTGGCCGTGGAGTCGTGCCTGCGATGCCAGTATCCGGTCTTGTCGCGTCCCGGACAGGCACCGCCGACCCAACCACACATCACGTCGCCAGTCATGGCGTCGCAACGCGATCCGGCCGACCCACCCGCACGTCAGGTCGCAAGTCATGTCGCAGGCTTGGGAACTTGCCGTGCTCAGGTTGCACCGCCCGCGCGACATGACCTGCGACCTGACTCGGGCGCGTGCGACATGACCTGCGACCTGACTCGGGCGCGTGCGACATGACCTGCGACCCGACCCCGCCCGCAGCGAGCAACACCACCGATCCGCGCCCCGACCCGTCATCTCGGCGGGGCACAGCGGCGAGCACACCACCAGCTGCGCTGAGCAGACTCAGCGGCCCCCGAGGTACTTTTCGAAGCCCTTCGGCAGCTGCCCCGGGTCGAGGTCCGGCGTCTCGCCGTCGCCGGCACCGGGCATCCCGAACGCCGATGCGGCCGACTTCTGGCGGCTCTGCGCCGCCTTCTCGGCCAGCGCCCGCTCCTCCGCGGCGCGCTTGGCCGGGTTGCCGCTCTTGCCCTTCTTGCGCTTGACCTGCTGGGCCCTGCCGCGCTTGCCCGTCCCTGGAACGCCGGGCATCCCGGGCAGGCCCCCGTCGCCACCGCGAGCCAACGACTTCATCATCTTCTGGGCCTGCCCGAACCGTTCGAGCAGCTGGTTGACGTCGGTCACGGTGACCCCGGATCCGCGAGCGATCCGAGCCCGACGAGAACCGTTGATCTGCTTGGGATGGGTCCGCTCGAAGGGCGTCATCGACCGGACCATCGCCTCGACCCGGTCGAACTCCCGGTCGTCGAACGAGTCGAGCTGCTCGCGCATGCCCTGCATGCCGGGCATCATCTTGAGCATCGACTTGAGCGAGCCCATCTTCCGGATGGCGTTCATCTGCTGGAGGAAGTCCTCGAAGGTGAAGTCCTCCTCGGCGAGGAACTTCCGGGCCATCTCGTCGGCCTCGTGCCGGTCGAACGCCTTCTCGGCCTGCTCGATGAGCGTGAGGACATCGCCCATGTCGAGGATCCGTCCCGCCATCCGGTCGGGGTGGAACACCTCGATGTCGGTGAACTTCTCACCGATGGAGGCGTACATGATCGGTTCGCCGGTGATCTCGGTCACGGACAGCGCGGCGCCACCACGGGCGTCACCGTCGAGCTTCGACAGGACGACACCGGTGAACGCGACGCCGTCGTGGAAGGCCTGGGCGGTCTCGACCGCGGCCTGGCCGATCATCGCGTCGATGACGAAGAGCACCTCGTCGGGCTGGACCGCCGCCCGGATGTCGGCAGCCTGCTGCATGAGCTCGGTGTCGACGGCGAGCCGACCGGCGGTATCGACGATGACGACGTCGTGCTGTCGACTGCGCGCCTCCTCGACGCCGGCGCGGGCGACGGCGACGGGGTCGCCGAACGAGTGCGTGCCCTCGCCCGACGCGAGGACCGCGTCGTGGCCACCCATGTTGCCGCGTTCGGGGGCGAAGACCGGCACCCCGGCACGTTCGCCGGTCACCTCGAGCTGGGTGACGGCGTTCGGACGCTGCAGGTCGGCGGCGACCAGGAGCGGGGTGTGGCCCTTGTCCTTGAGCCAGTGCCCGAGCTTGCCGGCGAACGTCGTCTTGCCGGACCCCTGCAGGCCGGCGAGCATGATGACGGTCGGCGGCTGCTTCGCGAGCCGGAGCTGGCGGGTCTGCCCGCCGAGGATCTCGATGAGCTCCTCGTTGACGATCTTGACGACCTGCTGCGCGGGGTTGAGCGCCTGGTTGACCTCGGCGCCGAGGGCGCGCTCGCGGACCCGGCTGGTGAACCGCCTGACGACCGGCAGCGCAACATCCGCGTCGAGCAGCGCCATCCGGATGTCACGGATCGCCTTGTTGACGTCGCTCTCGGAGAGGCGGCCCTTGCCGCGGAGGTTCTTGAAGGTCGCGGTCAGCCGATCAGACAGGGATCCAAACACGCACGCAACTCTAACCGTTGCTCGGGTGCGCCCCCGCCACCCCGCCACAGGCCTCGATGATCGTCGCGATCGCGTGGGCGGACCGGGCGGGTGCCAGTAGGCCACCGGCGAACTCCGTCACGTAGAAGGTGTCGAGTGCCTGCCCGGCGCGGGTGGATATGTGGGCCGACCGGATCGTCACCGACGCCCTGGCGAGGGCCAGCCCGATATGCCGCAGCAGGTCAGGCCGGTCCGCGGCCCGGACCTCGAGGACCGTCGCGTGGTCCGAGGCACCCGGCAGCTCGCGCACGCGGGCGCGGCTCGGCGGCCCCGACGGGGGGTGGTGAGGAGCGCTGCCTGCCCGGCGCCGGTCGAGCTTGGCGAGCGGCCCACGGTCGCCGGCCGCGACCCGGACCAGGTCCCGTCCGATCCGCTCGGCAACCGGCGCCTCCCCCCCTGGGGAGTCCACCCACCATTCGTTCACCGCGAGGCCCTCGTGCGTGCGCACCCTCGCCGAACGCACCCCGAACCCCATCGACCCCAACAGGCCGGCGGTGTCGGCGAACAGGCCCACCCGGTCGCGGTCGACCACCTGGACCCGATGGGCCCCACCGAGAGTCTCGACCGAGACCACCGGGTGGCCCATCGCGAGCTGCTCCAGATGCTGACCGGTCAGGTGCTCCTCGAGCGAGGCAAGGGCAAGCTCGACGGGCCCCGCGACCGCGACCCCGAACGATGGTTCCAGCACCTGGCCGGCCCGGGCGCAGAGCCGGTCCACGAGGCCGGCACGCCAGTCGGTCCAGGCGAGCGGGCCGGCAGCCCTGGCGTCTGCCTCGGTGAGGATCCGCAGCAGCTCGAGCGTCTGCGCCGACCCTCCCACCGCCTCGTCGAGAACTGCGACCGTCGCGGGGTCCGTGGGGTCGCGCCGGGTCGCGAGCTCGACGAGAGTCAGGTGCTCTCGGACGAGACGCACGACCAGGGTGGCGTCGACATCGGGCAGGCCCATCCGAGCCACCACGTCTGCCGCGATGTCGGCCCCGGTCGTCGAGTGATCGGACGAGCCCGCGAGCTTGCCGATGTCGTGCAGCAGTGCGGCGAGCACGAGCAGGTCCGGCCGGTCGAGATCGGGCAGCATGCCGCTCGCGATGACGGCTGTCTCGACGAGGTGCCGGTCCACCGTGTGCCGGTGCACGGGACTGCGCTGCGGTCGGCACCGGACGCCCGCCCACTCGGGCAGCCACCGCTCGATGACCCCGACGAGGTCGAGCCCCTCCCACACAGGCACCAGGCCGGGACCGGCCGCGAGCAGGTCCGCGAAGAGCTCTCGGGCCAGCTGGGGCCACGGCTCGGGCAGCGGCGGCGCGTGTTCGGCGAGGTTGCGAAGCGTCGCTGGGGCCAGGGGCAGTCCGTTGCGGGCAGCGACGACGGCGGCGCGTAGCGGCAGCAACGGGTCGGACGCCACTGCGGTGGACGGCCCGAGGACGACCTCGCCGTCGTGCCGGTAGAGGCCGTAGCCGAGGGGAGTCAGCTGCGGCCGTCGAGGCCTGACGCGCAGCACCCGGGCCTGCTGGGACTGCAGGGACCGGCGCAGGGTCGTCTGAGCGGCATACGCGATGACGCGCGCCGCGGAGGACACCTCGGTCAGGAGCGCATCGGCGTCGGGGTGCCCCAGCAGGGCGGCGCACGCGTCCTGGTCCTCTCGGCCGAGCCGGTCGCGGTCCCGGCCGGTGACGACGTGGATCGCGTCGCGCACGTCGAGCAGGCGGCCGTAGGCGGTGTCGACGTCCCCGTGGGGCCGGTCGGTGAGCCAGGCCGCAGCCAGCGCCCGCAGCAGAGCCATGTCACGCAGTCCGCCGCGGGCCTCCTTGAGGTCGGGCTCCACGAGGTGGGCCAGGTCGCCATGGCGGGCGTACCGAGCGGTCACCGCCTCCTGCACCTCGGGCAGGCGCTTCCGGGCACTGGCCCGCCAGTCGTGGGCGACGGTCGAGCGTGCAGCCGCCACGACGTCCGGGTCGCCGGCCACGCAGGTGATGTCCAGCAGGCTGACCGCGGCCGTGAGGTCCGCGACCGCGACGGCACGGCATTCGGCGACTGTCCGCACGCTGTGGTCGAGCCGAGCTCCCGAGTCCCAGATCGGGTACCAGAGCCGGTCCGCGAAGGCCGACACGCCGGAGGCGGGGAGCCCGCGCGGATGGTGGAGCAGGACGAGGTCCAGGTCGCTGCGCGGCCCGGAGTCCCCTCGGGCCAAGGAGCCGACGGCGGCCAGTGCGACGCCGTCGAGACGGCGGCCCGCGCACGCCTCGTCCCACACCTGCTCGAGCCAGGCACGGGAGTGCTCGGCGATCGCCCGGCGCCTGCTGGCCCCTGCACCGGGTGTCACGAAGCCACGTGACCCCGCCAGACGGAGGCGCTGGGACAGGAAGTCCTGCTCCGA
>NZ_JAKDLO010000157.1 GCF_030452765.1 Intrasporangium sp. | reverse complement strand
CGTCCTCGTCGTCCTCGTCGTCCTCGTCGTCCTCGTCGTCCTCGTCGTCCTCGTCGTCCTCGTCCTCGTCGTCGTCCTCGTCGTCCTCGTCCTCGTCGTCGTCCTCGTCGTCGTCCTCGTCGTCGTCCTCGTCGTCGTCCTCGTCGGAGTCGTCGTAGTCGTCGGAGTCGAGGCCGGCGTAGACCCCGTCGTCGTCGGAGTCGTCCTCGTCCATGTCGAGGTCCTCGCCGTAGACCGACAGCGGCGTGGCCACCTCGGTGGCGTCGAAGAGGGCCTCGTCGTAGTCGTCGAATGCCTCGGCAAGGTCCTGTGCGGCGGCGATCACCATCGGGTGGTCGGGGTCTCGGCTCGAGCTGGCTGCCTCGTAGTGGCGCTCCAGGGCTGCGATGAGCTGCTCCAGGGCAGCGCGCGCGTCGCTCATGGCACGACCGTAGTGGACGGGGTGGGCCATGCACACACGTTTGTCGCCCCGCCTGCGCTACTCGAACATCCGGTAGATCGCCTCGACGACGACGGCCGGCCGCTCACTGCCGCCGAGCTCGATGACGCCCTCGACGATGATCTGCGCCTCTCCCTCGGGCAGCGCCTCGAAGCCCTTGAGGGCAGCATTCAGCCGGATCCGGCTGCCCGAGGGGACGGGCGTGGTGAAGCGCACCTTGTTCAGGCCGTAGTTGACCGTCATCGTCACGCTGTCGACGGTGAGGACCTCCGACCACATCGGCACGATGAGCGACAGGGTGAGTTGGCCGTGCGCGATCGGGCCGCCGAAAGGGCTCTCCTTCGTGGCGCGCTCCGTGTCGACGTGCGTGGTCGTGGGGGTGTCGGTCGTGCTCATGAAGTGGGCTCCTCGTCGGTCCTGGGACCCTGCGAATCGAGTCCGAGGACGCGCAGGGCGTTCTGCTTGAACAGCTTCGGGGCGACCGGCCGGACAGGTCGAGGTAGGCGTCGGCCTGGTGGGTCGCGATGGAGATCTGCTCGTCGACCCACGGCACGGCGTGGGCCATGATGATCGTCAGGTCGGGGAAGTCTGCGGCGACGTCGTCGAGGAACATCGGGTTGGCAATAGCGCAGCTTGATGCCGTGCCCACCGGGCAGTCCCGCACCGATGCCGGTCTGTCCGGTGTGGAACAGCGTGGGGACACCGGCCTCGACGATGGCCTCGTAGATCGGGTAGAAGCGCCGGTCGTTGGGCTCGAAGTCCTGCATGCTCGGGTGGAACTTGAAGCCCCTGACGCCGAACTCGTCCACCAGCCGGTGCACCTGTCGGACCGCCGCCCGACCCTGCCACGGGTCGACGGAGCCGAACGGGATGAGCACGTCGTTGTTCTCGGCCGCGACCTCGGCCTCCACCGAGTTCGCTGCGTGCCCGGAAGCGGTCGCGGCGTCGACGGTGGAGACGACCGCGGCCAGGTTGCGCTCGCGGTGGTGGGCAGCGATGGCCTGGATCGTCGGGGGTGCGCTCTTCCCCCGACCGGAAGCGCCCGGGCCCACCCCGAGAGTGCGCAGGGCATGGGCGAGCCGGGTGACGCGCTCGTCGAGCTCGCGGTAGGTGGTGTCCTCGCATATCAATGATCTGGATCGTCCCGAATGACTTGCGCCCTCAGCCAGTGGGTATGCCGCTCAGCCGGGCCCAAGCGGCAGAGCCCCTTCGCGTCGAGCGGGCTCGGTGGTGACCAGCGACCGGGCTGTCGATCCGGTCCGAAAGCGGTGTCACAATGGCCGTGATGAGCGGACTGAACGAGTACGAGTACCGGGTCCTCACCTTCGACCGACACACGTCGAAGGCCGACGCGCGCCAAGCGGTCCGCGATCATGCAGAGTACGGCCGTTGGGAGCTGGCCCGCTCGGTGATCTACGTCGGCGGTATCCGCCGGATGTGGCTGCGCCGCAGGATCATGCGCGTCCGGCGCACCTGAGGACGCTTCGGTCGGTGGTGCGCTTGCCCGGGTTCGTGCTCCGGCACGTGCTCGTGCTAACGTTTCTGCTCGCTGCAGGGCACTCCTGGGGGTCCTGCGCATCACCTTGTCGGGGTGGCGGAATGGCAGACGCGCTAGCTTGAGGTGCTAGTGCCCTTAACGGGCGTGGGGGTTCAAGTCCCCCCCTCGACACCAATACCAACGAGGATGGGGAGACCCGCTTCGTCGGCGGGGCGTTGCCATGGGCGAGGCGACCTGCTGCGCCTACGCTGGCGCGCGTGACCTTCCTGCGCGCGCTCGTGTCACTGATGCGAGTGTGCGGCTTCCGGCGGCTGTTCGCCGCCCGGGTCGCCTCGCAGGGCAGTGACGGCATCTTCGAGGTCGCCCTGGCCAGCTACGTCCTGTTCAACCCTCAGCAGGCCGCCGACCCGGAGGCGATCGCGGCGGCCTTCGCCGTGGTGCTGCTGCCCTACAGTGCGCTGGGCCCGTTCGTCGGCGTGCTGCTCGACCGGTGGCCGAGACGCCGGATCCTCGTCGTGAGCCAGCTGTTGCGGGCCGCGTCGATGGCGCTCGTCGCGCTCCTTGTGACCGGCGCGAGCCTCGGCCCGCCCTTCTTCCTCCTCGTGCTGCTCGTCTTCTCCCTCAACCGCTTCGTCCTGGCGGGCTTCTCGGCAGCAATGCCCCATGTCGTCGGTCGGGACGACCTCGTCGAGGCGAACTCGGTCGCCCCGACGCTCGGCTCGCTCGCGTACGTCATCGGCGGGGCGGCCGGGGCGGCCGTACGCGCCGTCGGATCGGATGCCGTCGTCGTCGTCGTCGCCGTCGCCGGCACCCTGGTCGCCGCCTGGGTCGCCTCACGACTGCCCTTCATCGGCCCCACCGATGACGTCCCGGGGCCGCGCCTCGGCCAGGTCGCGGAGGTGGTCGCGCGCGGCTTCGTCGAGATGCTCCGGACCCTGCCGGCCCGCGGCTGGCTCGTCCTCGCGCTCGTGTTCCTCACGCGGCTGCCGTTCGGTGTCGTCCTGCTCCAGGCGCTGCTGCTCTCCCGCGGGCCGTTCGCGGCGGCCGGCGACACCGGCATCCTCCGCTTCGGCCTGGCAGCCGCCGCGTCGGCGGTCGGCTTCGCCATCGCCGCGTTCGTGACGCCGTGGCTGGCCGGCCGGTGGTCACCCATCCCGTATGCCGCTGCCGCCCTCGCGCTCACCGGCGCCGCCGCGCTCGGGCTGGGGTGGTGGCTGACCCTGTGGAGCACCGCGGCGCTGGCCGCGCTCGTGTCGCTAGGCGCCCAGTCGGTCAAGATCTGCTGCGACACCCTGATGCAGCGCCACGTGCCGGACTCGCTTCTCGGCCGGGCCTTCTCGGCCTACGACCTGGTCTACAACGGCGGCCTGGTGGCCGCGGTGGCCATCGGTGCTGCGGCGCTGCCCCGGAGCGGCCTGCTGGCGTGGCCGGTTCTCGTGGTCGGCCTGCTCTACGTCGGCCTCGCGACGCCTCTGGTGCCGGCCTGGCAGGCCGCCACCCGGGCCGACGTCCGGCGCGGGTCGACCGAGCCGCCCGCGTGAGCTCGTCGGCCCCTGCCCGACGCAGCGAGGCCGGCGCGCACTACGCTTCGGTGTCATGGCATCACCGGCGCTGCCCGTCTCCCTCGATGACGTCCTCGCGGCCCAGCGGCTGCTCGACGGGGTCGTCCGTCCGACCCCCCTCGAGTACAGCCGAGGCCTGAGCGAGCGCGTCGGCGCGCAGACCCATCTCAAGTGCGAGAACCTGCAGCGTGCGGGCTCGTTCAAGATCCGCGGCGCCTACAACCGGATGGCCCGGCTCAGCGACGAGGAGAAGGCCCGCGGTGTCGTCTGCGCGAGTGCCGGAAACCATGCCCAGGGGGTCGCGCTCGCCGCGCAGCTGCTCGGCATGAAGGCCACCGTCTTCATGCCCGTCGGGGCACCCCTGCCCAAGCTTCAGGCGACCCGCGGCTACGGTGCCCAGGTAGAGCAGTTCGGCTCGACCATCGACGACTGCCTCGTCAAGGCAAGCGAGTTCGAGCAGCGCACCGGGGCCGTCCTGATCCACCCGTTCGACCACGCCCACATCGTCGCGGGTGCCGGCACGTGCGGGCTCGAGATCCTCGAGCAGTGCCCCGACGTGCGGACCATCATCGTCGGAACCGGCGGCGGCGGCCTGATCTCGGGCATCGCCACCGTCGTCAAGTCGCGTCGGCCCGAGGTCACCGTCATCGGGGTGCAGGCAGAGCGCGCGGCGGCCTACCCGCCGTCCCTGGCCGCCGGTCACCCGGTGCCCCTGGCGAAGATGTCGACGATGGCCGACGGCATCGCGGTCGGGTGCCCCGGGGAGGTGCCGTACGCGATCGTCAGCGAGCTCGTCGACGACATCCGGACGGTCACCGAGGATGAGCTGTCCCGAGCGGTCCTCTACCTGCTCGAGCGGGCCAAGCTCGTGGCCGAGCCCGCCGGGGCGGCCAGCGTCGCATCGCTGCTCGATGCCGGGCCGGGCGTCGTCGAGGGGCCGGTCGTCGCGGTGCTGTCCGGCGGCAACATCGACCCGCTCCTGCTGCTGCGGATCATCCGGCACGGCCTGACCGCCGCGGGACGCTACCTGCAGTTCCGGGTCCGCGTGCCGGACCGGCCGGGCTCGCTCGCGGCCCTGCTCGACCACCTCGCGGCGTCCGAGGCCAACGTCCTCGAGATCGAGCATGTCCGCACCGTCGTGCCGCTGGGCATCGACGAGGTGGAGATCGGGGTGCGCGTCGAGACGAAGGGCGCCGAGCACGCGGCCGCCGTGATCGCCGACCTGCGTTCCAAGGGCTTCGACCCGCACCTCGACTGAGGCCGGCGCGGTGCTCCCTCGGATCAGCGCCACCCGCTACGTCACCCCCTTGAAGGAGGGCGGGTCGCTGCCGGGCATCGTCGAGGCGAGCGACGAGGGCACCTACGTGCTGAAGTTCCGGGGGGCCGGGCAGGGGCTCAAGGTCCTCGTCGCCGAGGTCATCGTGGCCCGGCTGGCGCGGCTGATCGATGTCGCCGTCCCTGACCTCGCCGTCGTCGACCTCGACCAGCGGATCGCGAAGTACGAGGCGGACGAGGAGGTACAGGACCTGCTCACCGCCTCGGTCGGCGCCAACCTCGGGGTCGACTTCCTGCCCGGGGCCTTCGGCTACGACGGCTCCCAGCCGCCCCCGGCAGACCTCGCCGAGCGGATCGTCTGGCTCGACGCTCTGACCGCGAACGTCGACCGGACGTGGTCCAACCCGAACCTGCTCGTCTGGCACCGGCGGACCTACGCGATCGACCACGGGGCCGCGCTCTACTTCCACCACTCGTGGCCGAGCCGGGCGCCGGACCCGGACCGGTTCGCCGCCCAACCGTTCGACGCGAGCCGCCACGTGCTGGCAGACGTGGCCACCGACGTGGCCGCACGCCACGCCGACCTGTCCGCGAGCCTCACGCCGGCCGCGGTCGAACAGGCCGTCGGCGCGGTCCCGGACGGCTGGCTCGAGCCGACGCCCTGGCTCGCGGACGTGACCGCGGTGCGAGCGGCATACGTCACGATGCTCAGCGCCCGGCTGCAGAACCCCCGTGCCTGGCTGCCGGACGGTGGCCTGCCGTGAACGCCTACCAGTACGTCGTCCTGCGGCTCGTCCCGCGAGTGGACCGCGAGGAGTTCGTCAACATCGGCGTCGTCCTGCACAGCCAGGACGCCGGGTTCCTCGATGCGGGCTGGGAGATCGACGAGGAGCGCCTGCGCTGCTTCGCCCCCGAGTGCGATCCCACGACAGTCCGGGCCGCGCTCGGCCGCATCCGTGCTGTGTGCCACGGCGAGAGCGGCCCTGGGCTGCCGTCGTTCGACAAGCCGGGCCAGCGCTTCGGCTGGATCATCGCGCCCCGGTCGACCGTGATCCAGCCCGGTCCGGTGCACGGCGGGATCACGGCCGACCCCACCCGAGAGCTCGAACGGCTGCTGGACAGCTATGTGCGGGCCGGGAGTCGCTGAACATCCCCCACAAAGCGGCCGACCGGCTCGTCGTCATACCATCGGTGGAGCACGTGGAGGTGCGGCAATGGGCGGACACGACGAGCGCGAGACCCGGGCGGACCCGCTGTCGGGTGACGAGATCGCCATGCTGTTCACCTTCCGGCGGGCGATGCTGCAGTACACGAAGTGGAGTGAGCGGCGGGTTCGCAAGGCGGGTCTGACCCCGCAGCAGTACCTTCTGCTCCTCGCGGTCCGCGCCCGGGACGACGACTCCCCGCCGAGCGTCGGTGACCTCGCCGGTGAGCTGCTCATCCGACCGAACAGCGCGATCGAGCTCGTCAACCGGGCCGAGTCGCTCGGGCTCGTCGCCCGGCAGCGAGACGACCACGACCAGCGGGTCGTCCGCGTGACTCTCACCGACAAGGCGGACGGCCTGCTCGGCGTGCTCGCCACCGCCCACCTGGCCGAGCTCGAGCGGGCGGCCGAGACGCTGAGCATCTCCGAGGAGTTCCTCGCCACACTCTCAGCGAAGTTCCTCGGTGCCGGTGCGTAAAACAGTCAGTGATCTCTCAGGAGATCGGGGTACATCAGAATAGATCGCATCCCGATGTAATGGTCATGACCGCGTTGCGGCCATGACCGGAGCGAAGGCGCCATGTCTATTCTCGCAATGTCCGTCCTGGAGACCATCAGAAGCCCGGAAGACCTCGAGAAGCTCGGTCCTGACGGCCTGACCCGGCTGGCCCGGGAGATCCGCGAAGTCCTCGTCGAGACGGTCTGCGCGACCGGCGGCCATCTGGGCCCCAACCTCGGCGTCGTCGAGCTGACCATCGCGCTGCACCGTGTGTTCGACTCGCCGCGCACACCGATCGTCTTCGACACCGGCCACCAGTCCTACGTCCACAAGCTGCTGACGGGCCGACTCGACGGCTTCGCATCGCTGCGCCAGGCGGGCGGGCTCTCCGGCTACCCCCGACGCGCCGAGTCGCAGCACGACCTCGTCGAGAACTCGCACGCCTCGACGGCCCTGGCCTACGCCGACGGCCTCAGCCGGGCCATCGCCGCGCGCGGCGGCTGCGAGCCGGTCGTGGCGGTCATCGGCGACGGAGCCATGACCGGAGGCCTGGCCTGGGAGGGCCTGAACAACCTCGGCACGTCCGGCCGCCGCGTCGTCGTCGTGCTCAACGACAATGACCGCTCCTACGCGCCGACCATCGGTGGGCTCCCCCAGCACCTGAGCCGCCTGACCGACCGCGCCGGATACGCGGGCATCGTCGCCGGGCTCGGTGGCCACGCCGCGCCGGCAGACCAGGCAGCGGCACGACCGACCCGCCTGCCAACCCGCCCCACAGCCGCCTGCGGCGTAAGCCTCTTCCAGGCGATGGGGTTCGCCTACATCGGCCCGGTCGACGGTCACGACCTGCTGGCCCTCGAGAGGGCCTTCGCGCAGGCTCGCGGCCACGACCGGCCCGTCGTCGTGCACGTCCGGACCGAGAAGGGACACGGGTACCTGCCCGCCGTGCTCGACGAGGCCGACCACCTGCACGCGGTGGGCGCCATCGACGCCAGCACCGGGGCACCGAGCAAGCCGCCGGCCCGGACCTGGACCGACGTGTTCGGGGACGCGCTCGTCGAGCTTGCGGAGCGCCGACCCGAGGTGATCGCCGTCAGCGCCGCGATGGTGGGGCCCACCGGGCTGCGCGCCCTCGCCGCGCGCCACCCGCAGCGGTGCGTCGACGTCGGCATCGCCGAGCAGCAGGCGCTCGTCAGCGCCAGCGGCATGGCGATGGGCGGGCTGCACCCCGTCGTCGCCCTCTACTCGACCTTCATGCACCGCGCATTCGACCAGACCCTCATGGACGTCGGCCTGCACGGGCTGCCCGTGACGCTGGTGCTCGACCGCGCCGGCATCACCGGGCCCGACGGCCCGAGCCACCACGGCCTGTGGGACCTCACGTTGCTCGGGGCCGTGCCCGGGATGCGTGTGGCGGCGCCGCGTGACGCGGCCACCCTCGTCGAGGAGCTCGACGAGGCTGTCGCGCATCCGGGACCGACCGCGCTGCGCTTCCCGAAGGCAGCCGCGGCCGGCGCCCTGCCCGCCCTCGCCCGGGTCGCCGGGATGGACGTGCTGAGGCGCCCGCCCGACCCGCACGTCCTGCTGCTGCCGGTCGGAGCCCTCGCCGGTGCCGCGGTGCAGGCCGCCGACCGGCTCCTCGCCGACGGGATCCGCTGCTCGGTCGTCGACCCGCGATGGGTGCTGCCCGTCAACCCGGCCCTTCCCGACCTCGCCGCCGAGCACGACCTCGTCGTCACGATCGAGGACGGGCTGCGGACCTCGGGAGTCGGGGCCAGGGTCGCACGCGTGCTCGCCGACGCGGAGGTCGACGCGACGGTGCGGGTCCTCGGAGTGCCGACACAGTATGTCGCCCAGGGCAGCCGCGCGGCGATCCTGCACGACTTCGGGCTCGACGCAGACGGCGTCGCCGACACGGTCGCGAGTGCGCTCGCGGGCGCGGTCGGGGTGGGCGGCATACGACATCGGGGCGCGCGAGACCGGCGCGTCCGGAGACCGGCCTGAGGCCGCCATGCGTACCACCACGCCCACCACGGAAGCCGGCGAGAACTTCCCCGTCGCGCTGCGAGTGCTGCCCGCCCGGGTCCGGGACGAGCTGCACGCGACCTACCGCTACGCCCGGTACGTCGACGACCTTGGCGACGAGTACGCGGGCGACCGCGTGGCAGCCCTCGGCGAGGTCGCCCAGCAGGTGCACCACCTCTACGCGGGTGCTGCAGTCACCGACCCGGTCGTGGCCGGTATGACGCCGCTCGTGACCCGCGCCGGGGTGCCGGAGCACTGCCTGCTGCGCCTCGTCGAGGCGAACCTGCGCGACCAGGGCGTGGCCCGGTGCCAGGACTTCGCCGAGCTGCTCGACTACTGCCGGCTCTCGGCCGACCCGGTCGGCGAGATCGTGCTGACCATCTTCGCCAAGGCCACCCCGGACCGCATCGAGCTGTCCGACCGGATCTGCACGGCCCTGCAACTGCTCGAGCACTGGCAGGACATCGGCGAGGACCACGCCAGGGGACGGGTCTACCTGCCGAAGGAGGACCTCGACCGGTTCGCGGTGAGCGAGGACGACCTCGGGGCCGAGCACGCGAGTGTCCCGCTGCGGCGGCTGGTCGCCTTCGAGACCGAGCGGGCGGCCGCATGGCTCGGCTCGGGCGCACCACTCGTGTCGACGCTGCGCGGCTGGGCCCGGCTGGCGGTCTCGGGCTACGTGGCCGGGGGCCGGGCGGCGGCGGCCAGGATCCGGCGAGCCGGGTACGACACCCTGACCGGCGACGTCAAACCGACCCGGTCGGACATCGCCGCAGCCTGGGCCGACGGATGGCTGAGGAGAGCCGGATGAACGTCACGACGGCATACGAGCGCTGCGAGCAGATCACCCGCACCGAGGCGCGCAACTTCTCCTACGGCATCCGGTTGCTGCCACGACAGCAACGCCAGGCGCTCTCCGCGGTCTATGCCACGGCCCGGCGGATCGACGACATCGGGGACAGCGACGGCCCGGCGGCCGACCGTCAGGCTGCGCTCGAGTCCCTCCGCGGGCGGCTCGGCGCGATCGAGGGCCGGCGGGCCCGGCCCTGCCCCAGCGCGGCCGCGCACTCCCCCGCTCCAGGTTCGGACGACGACCCGGTACTCACCGCGCTCGCCGATGCCGCCGCGCACCTGCCGATCCCCCTCGACGCCTTCGACGACCTCGTCGACGGCTGCGCGGCCGACGTGGCGGGCCACCACTACGAGACCTTCGAGGATCTCGTCGGCTACTGCCGCCACGTCGCGGGGTCCGTCGGTCGCCTCTCGGTCGGCGTCTACAACCCGACCCCGATCGAGGACGCCGAACCGCTCGCCGACGACCTCGGCGTGGCGCTCCAGCTGACCAACATCCTGCGAGACCTGCGCGAGGACCGCCTGATGGGTCGCGTCTACCTGCCGCAGCAGGACCTCGACCGGTACGGCTGCACCCTCGAGCTCGGTGCCGATGGCGTCATCGCCGACCCGCCCGCACGGTTCGACGCGCTGGTCCGCTTCGAGGCCGCACGCGCCGAGTCGTGGTATGGCCGGGGCCTGACCCTGCTGCCGCTGCTCGACCGGCGCAGCGCCGCCTGCACGGCCGCGATGGCCGGCATCTATCGCCGGCTGCTGGCCCGCATCGCCGCCGACCCCTCCGCCGTACGCGGACGGCGACTGTCGCTGTCGACCCCGGCCAAGGTGTCGGTCGCGGTGCACGCCATCGTGCGGAGGGCCGCATGAGCGCACGGCCGGTCATCGTCGTCGGCGGTGGGCTCGCCGGGATCACCGCCTCCTTGGACCTTGCCGGGGCGGGTCGCCAGGTCCTGCTGCTCGAGGCGCGGCCGCCCCCCCGGGGGCGGGGCCCCCCCCCGCCGGGCGCGGGGCCGCCCGGGGGCCCCGGGGGGCC
>NZ_JAKDLO010000156.1 GCF_030452765.1 Intrasporangium sp. | reverse complement strand
GCACCGACGCCGACCCCGCGGCCGACCCGCCCGACTTCCGCTGGCTGATGGCCTCCGATGTCTGCAAGCACTGCACCCACGCCGCCTGCCTGGACGTGTGTCCCACCGGGGCACTCTTCCGCACCGAGTTCGGCACCGTCGTCGTGCAGGACGACGTCTGCAACGGGTGCGGGTACTGCGTGCCGGCCTGCCCCTTCGGGGTCATCGAGCGGCGCGAGTCGCCCGACATGACCGGTGCCCGGATCGCCAAGGACGACGGCATCGCCCAGAAGTGCACGCTCTGCTACGACCGGCTCGAGGTCGGCGACGAGCCGGCCTGTGCCAAGGCGTGCCCGACGACCTCGATCCAGTTCGGCGACCTCGACGAGATGCGGAGCCGAGCCGCCGACCGGGTGCGGCTGCTGCACGAGCAGGGCTACACCGAGGCCCGCACCTATGGCGCCGACCCGACCGACGGCGTCGGCGGGACCGGCTCGGTCTTCCTGCTGCTAGACGAGCCCGAGGTCTACGGCCTGCCGCCCGACCCGGTCGTGACCACCCACGACCTGCCCGACATCTTCCGCAAGGCGGGCCTGGCCGGGCTGGCGATGCTCGGCGCCGCCGCCGTCTCGTTCCTCGGGAGACGCTCATGAGCACTCCCACCCGCCGCCGGCGCGGCGCCGAGCGGGCGATGGTGCCCGATGCCGAGTTCTCCTCGTACTACGGCCGCCAGGTCGTCAAGCCGGCGCCGTGGAAGGCGGAGATCCCGACCTACCTCTACACCGGCGGGCTCGCTGCCGGATCGGGCCTCATCGCGGCCGGGGCGCAGCTGGTCGGGCTGCGGATGTTGCAGCGCAACGCCCGGCTCACCGCCCTCGCCGCGCTCGGGGCCAGCACCGGCGCCCTCATCGCCGACCTCGGCAAGCCGGGTCGCTTCCTCAACATGATGCGCACGGTCAAGCTCACTTCGCCGATGTCGGTCGGGACGTGGATCCTCGCCGGCTTCGGCGGGTTCACCGGCGCGGCTGCCCTCGCCGAGATCGGGGGGCCGCTCCTGCCGCAGGGCAGCTCGCTCGCGCGGCTCGCCTCGATCACGGGCGCGGGCGGGAACCTCGGGTCAGCTGCCTTCGCGGCCCCGCTGGCGGCCTACACAGCCGTGCTGCTCAGCGACACGGCCACGCCGACCTGGCATGCGGCATACCGCGAGCTGCCGTTCGTCTTCGTCGGGTCCGCGCTCGCCGCGGCCGGTGGTGCGGCGATGGTCACGACCTCGACCCGGGAGACGGGCCCGGCTCGCCGGGTCGCCCTCACCGGCACGGCACTGGAGCTCGCCGCAACCGAGGTGCTGCACCGGAACCTCCGGCTGGAGGGCGAGCCGCTGCGGCAGGGCAAGGCGGGGCGGCTGCTCGAGATCAGCCGCTGGCTCATGCTCGGCGGCGCGGCCCTGACCCTGCTCGGGGGCCGGCGTCGGCCCGCGGCGATCCTGGCCGGGCTGGCGATGAACGCGGGGTCGGCGCTGACCCGGTTCGGCGTCTTCGAGGCCGGCATCGTCTCGGCCAAGGACCCGATGTACACGGTCGTCCCGCAACGCCAGCGCCTCGACGAGCGCGGGCCGACCCGGATCAGCTGAGCGGATTTAGCGACTTGCCTCGGCAGTGCCTCGACACGGCTACATTCTCGGTTCTCGGACGCACGAAAGGCCCCCAAGCCACCACGACCCTGTGAAAGGCTGCAAGAGGCGAGGGCATGTGGATGTGGATAGCCGTGACGCCGTGACAAAAGGGGGAGCGTCACGTCACGTGATACTCATTGGCTAGCGGAGCGTTCATGGATCGGATCTGAAACTGAACTGAAGGAAGACGTTGAGAGATTCTCCAAACCCGGAAGGTCTTGCAGCCTGGACCACATGGCCCCTGACACTAAAGTTAGCGCGAATCCAGCAAGTGCCGCCAAAACGATGAGTTGCACCACAAAACTCCCAGACGGATAGAGCCAGGTCACGAGCCTTGCGTGCCAAGGCTGCGGATCCGGATTGTCCAGCGCCGCGGTGGCTACCAGCGCCCCCAGCAACCGCATCGCCACGATCGTCGCCATCAGGATGAGAACAACTGCTCCTACCAACTGTAGCGCAAGGAACTCCAGCACTTCGAACGAGTACGCCTCTCGGAGGGCGGAGACACCTTGCATAAGACCCTTGTTGTGGACCGTCGCAGACGCATCCGCCAGACTCACTCCCTTGAATGTTGCCGTGTTCAGTTTCCGAACCCCAAAGACCATTGCCGCGGCGGTCATGAGCGTAATGAACACCCAGCGCAGTAGCGGCACCGGCGAACGACGGTACTGTGCGGTCAATAGGATGGCAATAGTTGCGGATCCAACGGACACCCCCAGCATCACGTTCGAAATAATGGAAGCGTATCGGGCTACTAACCAAGCGCCTGCGAGGATTGCGGCGAAACCCCCCGAGAGGTACAGCCACAGATCATCATTGTCATTAGCATGCACCGAGGTGGCGCGTGAACCATGGAAGGGTGGCGTCTCGTGGTGATCACGGGTCACGTGCTTTATGATGATCGTGCGACTATTGTCGACGTGCACCTTGGACTGCTTGCCTGTGCGGATATGGGTCTGGTTGGCACCTGATATGTAACCTGCGAAGGGATGCGAGGCCGACCTCTCGACCAAGGGCTTTATAATGAAGTATTCGACGAGAACCAGTACGATGCCCACCACAATTGGGCCCCACCATCCCCCGAATGCACTCTTGAGGACTTCCATTGCTACCTCCTGCGGACTGTCTTGGCTGGTTGCCCGGATCTGCTTGGGACTGCGTGGGACGCCCGGGCGGCGACCTGCTTGATTGTGCCGTGAGGAGGTGACAATGCCCGGTATCGCCACCGCGAGCGCGCGATCTTCACTCGCAAGAGCAGGTACAGGTGTCGGCAGATCGGTGGGCTCGTCGGCTCGTTGCTCGTGACAAGGTGCCGAAGTCAGAACATGACCGGACGCCCAACGATGTCGTAGCCGGTCAGCTACCCGAGACCAAGCGCCTCGATCCGGCACGTCGGTCCGGTCGCGGTAGCGAGCCGTCGGTCAGTGGTGAGCAGGACGGCGTCGAGCGCCTCGGCGAGGGCGACATACATCGCGTCCCAGCCACGCACGGTGTCCCGTAGCTGCCAGGCGCGCGCCAACAGGAGCCGGTGCCCGTAGCGTTCACCGGGCCACAGCCGCAGATCCACCACCGCCTGCGCGGCCGCGGTGGCGTCCAGCCGGCCGCGCAGGTGCTCGCGGCGGATGACGCCGAACACCTCGACGTCGATGACGTGGGGGGCGGCTTGGTCGCCGTCGAGGGCCAGTCTGCGGCGGACCGGTTCGGCACCCGGCCCGCCGGTCAGCACCTCGACCAGGCAGGAGGCGTCAACGACGAGCATCGGGCCACGCGCCGCGCTGCTCGTCGAGCGCCTCCAGGATCTGCGCACGATCCAGATCCGACGAGCGTTGCCTCGTGCGCTCCAGCCACTGCGCGATGGTGGGGCGCGATGCCAGCCGAGCGGCCTCCGTGCGGAGCAGCTCCGGAACACTGACCCCCTGCTCGGCGGCTCGCCGCACGAGCCCGGCGTAGACCTCGTCGTCCAGGTCTCGGATCTGCACCGTCTTCGGCATGAGTCGACCGTAACATGCGACTACGCATGACGCCATGCGAGTGTGCATCTCGAGGCCTTCGGGACTGCGTGGGAGAACCAGCCCTCACGAGGTCGACCGTGGCCCGAGCAGGCGCATCGCTCCTTCTCGTGCGGCCCGCCGGTCGAACGTCGCTGTGTAGTCGCAGCCGGCCGCTCGGCCGAGCTCGGAGATGACCGCGTCCGCGAAATCGAGGCCACCACGGCTCGCCATGAGAGCCGCTCGCACGCTTGCGTCTCGGTCGACCCGAATCTCCCGCGCGTCCAAGAGCGCAGTCAGCAGGTCGGCGCATCGGTCCGCATCGACCCGGTAGGACCGGCGCAGGACCCAGTAGAGCTCGACGAGAGTCACCACGCTGAGATAGCCCGGAGCAGCCTCGGTCAGCTCGTCAACCAGCGCGGAGCCGATCGGCGACCGGTCTGGATCGTCTTGCACCAGGTATCTCACGACGACGTTGGTGTCGAGCCCGATCATCGCGCCCCCTCGGTCGCCGCCGCGCCGATCGCCTCGTTCATCTCCTCGATGCTGACCGGTTGTGCAGGCCGTGGCACGGCACCCTTGAGATCCTTGATCGAGGCGGCCTCCACATGGATCTCGTAGCCGCCCGCGGCGGTGGGCACGAACGCCAGCCGGGAGCCGGGGTGGAGGCCGAGCTTGGTCCGTACCTCGACGGGGATCGTGACCTGGCCCTTGCTCGTGACCGTCGCGGATGTCATGGCACGTCTCCTTACATCAGGTAAGGCAAGGATACCTCGGTCTCAAGGATCACCGGACCGTGATCCGAGCCGACTCGGCGGGGAGCGCTGCCACGGTCTCGCCGACGACGGGGGCCCCGGGGACCTCCCCGACGACCAGCAGCCCGCCGCTCGTCTGGGCGTCTGCGAGCAGCAGCAGGTCGTCCTCCAAGACTCCCGGGCCGAACTCGAGATGGGGGCGCACCCACTCGAGGTTGCGGCGCGTCCCACCGGGCACGTATCCCGCCGCCAGGCTCTCCCGAGCCCCGTCGAGCACCGGCACGGCGGCCACGTCGACGACGGCGCCCACCCCGGAGGCCCGGCACAGCTTCCACAGGTGACCGAGCAGCCCGAAGCCGGTCACGTCGGTGCAGGCCCGGACACCGGCGGCGAGCGCCGCCTGCGACGCGGCGGCATTGAGCGTCGTCATCGACTCGATCGCCTGGGCGAACAGCTCGCCGGTCGCCTTGTGCCGGTTGCCGAGGACGCCCACCCCGATCGGCTTGCTCAGGCTGATCGGCAGGCCCGGCTCCGCAGTGTCGTTGCGCATCAGGCGATCGGCGTCGGCGATGCCGGTGACCGCCATCCCGTAGAGCGGCTCGGGCGCGGTGATGCTGTGGCCTCCGACGACGGGACACGAGGCCTGCTGCCCGATCTCGAGCCCACCTCTCAGGACCTCGCGGATGTACTCGGCCGGGATGAGGTCGGGGGGCCACCCGAGCAGGTTGATCGCCACGATCGGGCGCCCACCCATCGCGTAGATGTCGGACAGGGCGTTGGCGGCGGCGATGCGGCCCCAGTCGTAGGGCGAGTCGACGACCGGGGTGAAGAAGTCGGCCGTCGACAGGATCGCCCGGGCGCCCTCGATCCGCACGGCGGCGGCGTCGTCGCCGGACTCGAGCCCGACGAGCAGGTCATCGTGCGGGACGCCGACCAGATCGGCGACGACCTGCTCGAGCAGGGCGGCCGGGACCTTGCAGGCGCACCCGCCGCCGGCGGCGAACTGGGTCAGGCGGATCGGTGCGTCCTGGGCGATGGCCATGCGGGCACCATACGTCGACTGTCTGGGGTGTCTGCGGAGGCGAGCGGGGCCGTCGCCGAGCCGCGACGGAACACGAGGCCACCCGCTCACGTGCGTCAGCAGCAGCGGCCCTGGGGGTTGCGGTCCTGCCAGTCGAAGTGCTCGCGCCAGAACTGCCGCTCGTTCATCGGCTCGGCCCCCGGATCGTGCACGGCGAGGTGGGCGCAGTAGCGCTCGTACGCGTCGGCGCCCATCACTGCACGCAGGTAGCGGGCAGCCCGGCGCCCGCCGTCGCGGGCGCAGTGCAGGACCATCGACAGCGTGGCGGGCGCAAGGACAGGCATCGTCAGTGCCCTCTCCTCGCGCCGACCGGCTGGGGGATCTTGGCCCACTGCTCCTCGAGCTCCTTCTCGACCGGGGAGGGGAACAGGCTTGCCGGGGCGAAGATCCTCGACTCGACGCGCGGGTCCTCGGTGTCGGCGCCACGGTGACCCATCGCCGCGCGGATGGTCGCGATGACCGCAGCCACGAGCACGATGAGCGTCAGCACGACGAAGACGACCGACAGGGTGCCCTGGACCGCCGTGTTGCGCACGACTGCTTCCATCGCCTCGACGGTCTTGGCTGTGCCGAAGCTCGTCCTGCCGTCGGCGAGCGCGCTCTGGAACGCGTTGTGCTGCGCCCAGTAGCCGACCGCCGGTACCGACGAGAAGATCTTGTACATCGAGGCGGTGACGGTGACGACCGCAGCGAAGGCGAGCGGCAGCACGACGATCCACAGGTACTTGATGTGGCCCCGCTTGGCGACGATGGCCATGACGACCGCGAGGGCGATGACGGCGAGCAGCTGGTTCGCGATGCCGAACAGCGGGAAGAACGTGTTGATCCCGCCCAGCGGGTCGGTCACGCCGAGGATGAGGATGTAGCCCCAACCGGCGACCATGATCGCCGTACAGATCCAGGCTCCGGGCGTCCACGAGGTGTCCTTGAACCTCGGGACGAAGTTGCCGATGGTGTCCTGGAGCATGAACCGGGCCACCCGGGTGCCGGCGTCGACGGCGGTGAGGATGAACAGCGCCTCGAACATGATCGCGAAGTGGTACCAGAAGCCCATGAGCGCGGTGCCGCCGAACCACTGGTGCAGGACGTGGGCGATGCCCACCGCGAGCGTCGGGGCACCGCCGGTGCGCGAGACGATCGACTCCTCACCGACGTTCTGGGCGAGCGTGCTCAGCATGTCCGGGGTGAGATGGACGCCGGAGAGGCCGAGCTGGTTGACGAAGGCGACGGCGCCTTCGACAGTGCCGCCGGTGACCGCGGGCGACGAGTTCATCGCGAAGTAGATGCCGCGGTCGATGACGAGGGCCGCGACGAGGGCCATGATCGCGACGAACGACTCCATGAGCATGCCGCCGTAGCCGAGGAAGCGGGTCTGCCGCTCCTTCTCGACGAGCTTGGGGGTGGTGCCCGAGGAGATGAGCGCGTGGAAGCCGGACAAGGCACCGCAAGCGATCGTCACGAAGAGGAACGGGAAGAGCGAGCCCGGCACGACCGGCCCGTCGTCTCGGCCGGCGAACTCCGAGAAGGCCGGCACGCTGATCGTCGGATGCACGACGATGATCCCCACCGCGAGCAGGCCGATGACCCCGATCTTCATGAAGGTCGACAGGTAGTCGCGCGGCGCGAGTAGCAGCCACACCGGCAGCACGGCCGCGATGAAGCCGTAGATGATGATGAACCAGGCGAGGCTGGTCCGGTCGAGGTGGAAGAAGGAGGCACCCCACGCGGACTCGGCGACCCAGCGGCCCGAGATGATGGCGAACATCAGCAGGACGAAGCCGATCGCCGAGACCTCCATGACCTTGCCCGGCCGGATGAAGCGCAGGTAGACACCCATGAAGAGCGCGATCGGCAGGGTCAGCCCGACCGAGTACACGCCCCAGGGCGACTCACCGAGCGCGTTGACGACGACCAGGGCGAGGATCGCCGTGATGATGATCATGATGGTCAGCGTCGCGATCAGGGCGGCGGTGCCGCCGATGACTCCGAGCTCCTCGCGGGCCATCTGGCCGAGGGACCGGCCGCCGCGGCGCATCGAGAAGAACAGCACGAGGTAGTCCTGCACCGCCCCGGCGAGCACGACACCGACGATGATCCAGATCGTGCCCGGCAGGTAGCCCATCTGCGCGGCGAGAATCGGGCCGACGAGCGGGCCGGCGCCGGCGATGGCGGCGAAGTGGTGTCCGAAGAGGACCCGCCGGTCGGTCGGCATGAAGTCCTTGCCGTTGTCGTTGTACTCGGCCGGGGTCGCGCGGGTGTCGTCGGGCCGCGCGACCTTGCGCTCGATGAACTTCGCGTAGAAGCGGAACGCGATCAGATAGGTGCAGACCGCGGCGAAGACGAACCACACGGCGTTGATCGTCTCGCCGCGGCCGATCGCGATGACCGACCACGCGCCCGCACCGAGCAGGGCTACAGCGCCCCACCCCAGGACCTTCTGCGGCGTCCAGCGCCGGTCGTGTGCCTCGACGACCTCCGGGTCGACTGCTGCCGGTGGCAGCTGGATCTCGTCACTCACGGGACTACTCATGGCCGGTTCCCTCGCTCGTGCGGCTGACAGGGGTGACGACCAACCGGGACGGTCGGCGAGCCGTCGCAGGACACCCTAGTCGCCTCCCTCGCTCGCGCCGCGCGGCTCGCGGGTGATGCCAGCCCACAAGGGATGCGTGGCTAGGGTGGCCGGTGGAGGTGTCTGGGCTCCTGGTGGTCCCCCCGGTCTTCAAAACCGGTGTGCGGCGGCATCCGTCGCAGGCGGGTTCGATTCCCGTCCGCCTCCGCCAACAGCCCTCCGCCAACAGCCGTCCGTTGACAGCGCCTCCGGGGTCGGGCATCGAGGGCGCCCGGGCGACCCGCAGGAAACGATGACCCAGGTGCTAGATTCGAGGTGTCGTCTTGTCGCCCCAGACCTCGGTGGCTCGTCCTCACACACCCGAAGCGAAGGCGCCAGGAAATGGGATCGCTGACATCCGATTCGCACGCTCCCAGGCCGAGACTGGCGCGACCCTCCCGGCTCGGAACCCGTCGAAATCCGTCGCTGGTCTGGCCTGCATCAACCGGCGACTCTACGATCGGACGACGAGGCGCCGGGTCAACCGGCTACGGGGGACCTAGAGTGGGTGGACCCCGGTGAGCACGCGGCTCGGTCACGAGGATCGCCTCGCCGCCCCTTCACACCGTTGGACGGGACGTTGACATGAAGAGCGCCGGACGCTGGGGGGGCGCTGTCATGAGCAATGACAGCCTCAGTGACTTGCGCCGCGCCATTGCCGAGGCGATGCACGCGGACGGCGCCCTCGGGGGCCCGATCCTCGCGGTCTCGACCGTCGGGGCGCGAGCGCTGCCCGGCGACGGGGCCGCCATCACCTTGATGGCCTCCGACGAGACCCGGGAGACCCTCGCGGTCACCGACGAGGTGATCGCCGCCGTCGAGCGGGCCCAGTTCACCCTCGGGGAGGGACCCAGCCTGGACGCGCTCACCAGCCGTCGGCCGGTACTGATGGCCGACCTGGCCGATCCCGTGGCACAGGCTGCGTGGCCCGGTCTGGCCGGCCGGCTCGCCGAGCTGCCGGTGCAGGCCCTGTTCGCCTTCCCGATGCACCTGGGCGCTACCGTGGTCGGGGTCGCCCTGTCCTACCGGGCCACGCCCGGAGAGCTGGGTCCCGACCACGTCATCTTCGCGCTGCGAGCCGTCGACATGTTCACGCTGGCGCTGCTCCGGCTCCGCGAGGGTCAGCCGACGACCGAGGGGACCGACTGGGTCGGCGACGGGGCACTCGGTACCCGCCAAGTCCACCAGGCCACCGGGATGGTCATGGTCCAGCTCGGCGGAGTCATCGCCACCACCGCGTTCGCCCGGATGCGGGCCTATGCCTTCGCCCACGACCACACCATCGAAGAGGTCGCAGACGCGATCGTGGCCCGCAGCCTGGTGCTCGACCCCGACGGATCGGCGGCGACATGAACGCCGAACCGGAACCCGACCGGATGTGCCAACGGGACTATGGTGGGACAGGGTATGGAGTGAGTACCGCCTACCCACGGGAGACGTGATGACCACAACTGATCGCGAACAGGAACTCGTCAGGGCGTTCGTCGGCCTGGCCGATACCCTCGTGTCCGACTACGACGTGGTTGGCCTGCTGTCGGACCTCGTCGACCACTGCGTGCACCTGCTGCGGGCCGACGCGGCCGGCATCCTGCTGACCGACCCACGTGGAGGCCTGCAGGTGATGGCCTCCTCCAGCGAACACGCACGCCTGCTGGAGCTGCTGCAGCAGCAGACCAACGAGGGCCCGTGCGTGGACTGCGTCGGCAGCGGGCAGCCGGTCTCGGTGCCGGACCTGGCCGAATGCGCCGAGCGGTGGCCGCGCTTCGTGCCGGCCGCGCACGCGGAGGACTACCAGGCGGTGGACGCCGTGCCGATGCGGCTGCGCGAGGAGGTGATCGGTGCGCTGAACCTCTTCCGGCATCGCACCGGTGCCATGCCGCCGCCCGACCTGCGCGTCGCGCAGGCGCTGGCCGACGTCGCCACCATCGGCATCCTGTCCGAGCGGGCCATCCGCCACCGGGGTGTCGTGGTCGCCCAGCTGCAGGGCGCCCTGAACAGCCGGGTGATCATCGAGCAGGCCAAGGGGATGCTGGCAGCCTCCGGCGCCACCGACATGGACCACGCCTTCCACGCGTTGCGCGCCCACGCCCGCGCCACCGGCTCCCGCCTGTCCGAGATCGCCACCCTCCTCGTCGAAGGCACCTTCCCCCCGAGACCGTGCTGGCTGCCGCTCCCGCACCTCGGCACGGACAGGGCGCCACACCCCCGGTGTGAGTACCCCCGAGAGCCGGCCCAGTCCTGGATCCCACCGTTCCGGGCTGTTATTATGTCTGTTCTGCGGTCCTCTTGAGTTTCGCGCTTACGCGGCGGCGGCGGCAGCGCAGGCGAGCTGGTAGTCG
>NZ_JAKDLO010000155.1 GCF_030452765.1 Intrasporangium sp. | reverse complement strand
TAGCAGAACCGTAGCGACTCATCGTCCGAAAACGACGTTAATTCATCACACGCCCTAAGCAGCCTGCGTGAGCTTGCGTCGTGAACGGGTAGTTGGAATCGTGCCTTCAATGCCCGGCATCCTCACGAGCATCTTCGACTCCCTGAACGGCATCGGTCCCGCAGGCTATCTGGCGCTCGTCATCGCCGTCAGCGTCGCCTGCCAGTGGGTCGCGTGGCGGCTCGGGATCCCGTCGATCCTGCTGCTCCTGCTGGTCGGCTTCGGCCTTGGGCAGATCGTCCGGGGCGAAGACGCCCTCGGTCACGAGGTGCTGCTCGACGGCGTGCGCATCACCGTCGGGATCATCCTGTTCGAGGGGAGCCTGTCGCTGCGGCTCAAGCAGATCCACGACCTGCGGCGCCCGGTGCGGCGGCTCTGCTCCGTCACCGTGCTCATCGCGTGGGCCCTCATCACGACCTCGGCCTGGCTGCTCGGCTTCGACGCGCGACTGGCCCTGCTGATCGGGGCGATCCTCGTGGTGACCGGGCCGACCGTCATCAACCCGATCCTCCGGGCGTTGCGCCCGACCCGCCGGATCTCCTCCCTGCTGCGGTGGGAGGGCATCATCGTCGACCCGATCGGGGCGGTCCTGGCCCTGCTCGTCTTCCAGGCCGTGCTGAGCGGCGAGGCGTCCACGGCGCTGCCGGCCGTACTCGGCTCGCTCGGGCGCACCGTGCTGGTCGCCTTCGGGCTCGGCGTCGGGCTCGGGGCACTGCTGGAGGTGGTCATGCGCCGGCGCGCGGTGCCGGACTACCTGCACGGGGTGATGTTCCTCGCCGCAGCCATCGGTGCGCTCGTCGTGTCGGACGCACTGCAGCCCGAGAGCGGGCTGCTCACGGTGACGGTGCTGGGCATCTTCCTCGGCAACCGTCCGAAGCTGCACCTCGAGCACGTGGCGGAGTTCAAGGAACACCTCCAGGTCCTGTTCGTCGGGGCCCTGTTCATCGTGCTCGCCGGGCGGGTGACCCCTGACCAGCTCGTCGCGGTGGCCCCGAAGGCGCTCATCTTCCTCGCTGCGCTCGTCCTCGTGGTCCGGCCGGTCAGCGTGCTACTCGGGCTGCTCGGCACCGGCGTCACTCGCAACGAGCGGTTGCTGCTCGCCTCCATGGCACCGCGCGGGGTCGTCGCAGCCGCGGTCACCAGCATCTTCGCGCTCGGCCTCGCACGGGCCGCCGAATCGCTGGCCCAGCGCGCCGCGAGCACCCCACCGTCCGAACGCGATGCCCTCGTGGCCCAGGCCGGCCAGCTGCAGCGGCTCGCCGACGAAGCCACCCAGCTCGTCCCTCTCGTCTTCATCGTCATCGTCTGCACCGTCGCGATCTACGGCTTCGGCATCGGGCGGATCGCCGAGCGGTTCGGTTTCGCGTCGCCGAACCCGCAAGGGGTCGTCTTCGTCGGTGTCAACACGTGGGTCGTCGACACAGCGAAGCACCTGCAGGAGCTCGGGATCCCGGTCCTCATCGTCGCGCGCAACCATGCCGGCCTCGCGGGCGCCAGGGCGGCCGGCGTCCCGACGTTGACCGCGAACATCCTGTCCGAGTTTGCGGTCAAGGACATGGACCTCGCCGGGATGGGCCACTTCGTCGCATGCACCCCGCAGGACGAGATCAACGCGACGGCGGCCCGGGAGTTCCAGCATGTCTTCGGCGGTGCCAACAGCTACCAGCTGCGCCGGGACGGCCGCTCCACCGGGACGGGCGACGACAGGAGCGACACCGCCGGCCACCTGTCCGGGCGTTACGCCTTCGTCCCCCCGCTCTCCAGGGCCGAGCTGGACGACCGGATGGTATCCGGGATGACCGTCCAACAGGTCCAGCTCTCGCCCGAGCTCACGCTCGAGGACGTTCAGGAGCACTATGGCGACGACCTGGTCATCCTGTTCGCCCAGCGGTCGCCGGGACGGGTCGAGGTCGCCCGGCCAAGCCTCGCCTTGCCGCACGACGAGGGCATCATCGTCGCCATGGTCCGTGAGCCGAGCCACGCGCCCGAGCTCACGTATGCCGCTGAGCCGGCTGAGCGGCATACGTGACCTTCGAGCCGGCGAACGGAGACCGAGGATGGCGGGTGTGGGGGAAGAATGGCGGGCATGCGAGCGACGACGATCCACGCGCCGAGGGACATCCGCGTCGAGCAGGTGCCCGACCCCAGGATCGAGGAGCAGACCGACGCGATCGTGCGGGTCACGGCGGGCTGCATCTGCGGGTCTGACCTGTGGCGCTACCGCGGCCAGAACCCGATCACGCCGGGGTCGACGATCGGGCACGAGGTGGTCGGCGTCGTCGAGGACGTCGGCGCGGACGTGCGGCGCATCCGGGTCGGCGACTTCGTCATCGTCCCGTTCTGTCACTGCGACAACACGTGCCCGAACTGTGTGGCTGGTGTGCAGTCGGCGTGCGTCAACCGCGGCACGACCCAGAGCGGACAGGCGGAGCTGACCCGGGTGGGGCAGGCCGACGGCTCGCTCGTGCGGACCGACCCGCCAGGCCCACACCTGATGCCCTCGATCCTGTCTCTCACCGACGTCCTGCCCACCGGCTGGCACGCCGCCGTGTCTGGCGGAGTCCGCCCTGGCATGACGGTCGCCGTGGTCGGTGACGGCGCCGTCGGGCTCTGCGCGGTTCTGGCGGCGCAGCAGCAGGGCGCCGAGCGGATCATCGCCATGTCGCGCCACGAGGACCGGCAACGCCTGGCAAGGGAGTTCGGCGCGACCGATGTCGTCGCCGAGCGGGACGAGGCGGGCATCGAGGCCGTCAAGGAACTGACCAAGGGCATCGGGGTCGAGGCGACGCTCGAGTGCGTCGGCACGGACCAGTCGATCCGGACGGCGTTCGGGCTGGCCCGCGCCGGGTCGACGGTCGGGTTCGTCGGGGTGCCGCACGGCGTGACCCTGCCGATCGAGCAGATGTTCGGCCTCAACATCGGCCTGCGGGGCGGGGTCGCGCCGGTCCGGCGCTACCTGCCCGACCTGCTGAGCCGGGTGCTGGCCGGATCGATCGAGCCTGGGCGCATCTTCGATCTCGACGTGGCGCTCGACGACGTGGCGGAGGGCTACCGGGCGATGGACGAGCGGCGGGCGATCAAGGTCATCGTGCGGCCCTGAGCGGGGCGCGAGGTCGGGACCGGTTCGGGCAGGTCCGGATGCCACCGGATGGGTCGCTCAAGATCATCAAAGATATCTACAACTGTACGATGAGGATATCCAGCGTCACGGTGAAGATGCCCCAGACGAAGATGCCCATGACACAGTGGAGGTGGCCCATGACACGAACTCTGATCGATGCCGACGACGAGTTGCTCGAGCGCGCCCGCGTCCTGCTCGGTACCAGGACGAAGAAGGATACCGTCAACGCCGCACTCGCCGAGGTCGTGGCGCTCGACGCGCGGCGACAGTTTCTCGACGACGCTCGAGCGGGCGCGCTGAGCGGTGCTGCCGACGAGTCGGTGATGGATCGGGCGTGGCGGCGGTAGCCCGGTATCTGGTCGACACGAGTGCGCTGGCACGGTTGGACCGTCCGACCGTCCACGCCGCGCTCGCCCCGCTCATCGAAGCGGGTCAGGTGGCAACCTGCGGCATGGTCGAGCTCGAGGTGTTGTTCTCGGCGCGGAGCCCGGATGACTACCTGCGCCGACAACGCCAGTTCCAGGATGGCTTCGAGCGATTGGCGATGCCTGATGAGGTATGGCAGCGCGCCCTGCACGTCCAAGCGACGCTCGCCACGCGAAGCGAGCATCGCGGTGCCGCGCTCCCCGACCTGCTGATCGCAGCCACCGCCGAGCGACACCGGGTGGCCCTGCTGCACTACGACCACGAGTACGAACTGATCGCCTCGGTGACCGGTCAGGAGACGCACTGGATCGTGCCCCGGGGTACCGCGGACGGCTCCGGGCCTACAGTCGAGCAATGAGCAACCTCGAGAAGAACCCGGCCGAGGTGGTCTGCGCCGACCGGGATGAGCCCGGAGCACCCGCGCTCGTGCTGGCATGCCGTGACGTGCCCCTTGGCGGTCCCCGCGCGATGACCGTGCGCCGCAGCCTCCCGCAGCGGGAGCGGAGCCTCATCGGGGCGTGGTGCTTCGTCGACCACTACGGCCCGGACGACGTCGCCGAGACCGGTGGCATGGTCGTGCCGGGGCACCCGCACACCGGGCTGCAGACCGTGTCGTGGCTGTTCACCGGCGAGATCGAGCACCGCGACACGACCGGCGCGCATGCACTCGTCCGGCCGGGACAGATGAACCTCATGACGGCGGGCTCGGGCATCGCCCACTCGGAGTACTCGACTCCGGCGACGACGATGCTGCATGGGGTGCAGCTGTGGACCGCCCTGCCAGAGCAGCACCGGTTCGTCGAGCCCCGGTTCGAGCACTACGAGCCGCCGGTGGTCGAGGTCGACGGTGCGAGAGCGCTCGTCTTCCTCGGCACGCTGTTCGGGCAGGCCTCGCCCGTGTCGACCTACAGCGAGCTCGTCGGCGCGGAGATCACTCTGCCACCCGGCGGTTCGCTCGACATCGATGTCGACCCCGCGCACGAGCACGGCTTCCTCTGCGACACCGGCACCATCGCGTCCGGGGAGGCGGTCGCCAAGCCCGGCGAGATCATCTTCCACCCGGACGGGCCCAGTCGCCTTGTCCTGCAGGCGAGCCCGACCGAACCGACCCGAGTCCTGCTGATCGGCGGGCGTCCCCTGGGCGAGCAGATCGTCATGTGGTGGAACCTCGTCGGCCGCTCTCACGACGAGGTCGTCGGTTTCCGAGAGGACTGGCAGCGCGAGCGTGCCGTGTTCGAGCAGGAGCGGCAGCTCGCCGGTGAGCCTGCCGGCGCGCCCGCGCCCGCGCGGGAGGGCGGTGACGGCGGCATACCCGATGGGGTCAGCCCGCCGACGCCACGCTACGGCGCCTTCCCCGCGGTGTGGGAGACGACGCTGCCCGCACCCGGTCTGCCGAACATCCGGCTCCGCTCACGCGGCTGAGATCTTGCGGCCGCGCACGATCGGCGCCGTGCAAGCAACGCCGGCTCAGTGGGCTGCCCCATTCAGCGGGGCGCCATCCGCAGGGCACCGTCCATCCGGATGACCTCGCCGTTGAGGTAGTCGTGGTCGATGATGGCCAACGCCAGCTGGGCATACTCGTCGGGGCGAGCGAGCCTGTGCGGGAAGGTGACTCCCGCGGCGAGCCCGGCCCGCGCGTCATCTGAGACGGTAGCGAGCATCGGCGTGTCGACGGTCCCGGGCGCGATCGCCATGACCCGGATGCCGTACTGCGCGAGGTCACGCGCGGCCGGCAGCGTGAGGCCCACGACACCGCTCTTGGACGAGCTGTAGGCGGCCTGACCGACCTGGCCCTCGAAGGCCGCGATCGATGCAGTGTTGATGATGACGCCACGCTGGCCCTGCTGGTCCGGCTCGGTCTGGGCGATCGCCTCGGACGAGAGCGCGAGCACGTTGAAGGTGCCGACGAGGTTGATCTGGATGACCTTGGCGTAGAGGCCGAGGTCGTGCACACCCTTCCTGCCGAGGATCCGGGCCGATGGCCCGATGCCGGCGCAGTTGACGGCGACCCGCAGGGGCGCTCCTGCGCTGGCCTGGGCAACGGCAGCGCGCACCTGCGCCCCTTCGGTCACGTCGGTCGGCACGTAGGTGACGCCTTCCGGCGTCGGTCCGGCCGCCTCGACGGCTGCCGGCAGGTCCAGTGCGAAGACGTGGGCGCCCTTGTCCACCAGTGCCTTTGCGGTCGCTGCGCCGAGTCCGGAGGCGCCACCGGTGACGATCGCAGCAGTGTTGTCGAGGTGCATCAGTGGGTCTCCTACTTCTGGACGGTGATCGTGCCTGCGGGCTTGCGGAGCGAACGGCTGATGACGAGGCGCTGGATCTGGTTGGTCCCCTCGAAGATCTGCATCACCTTGGCCTCGCGCATGTACCGCTCGACGGGGAAGTCCTTCGTGTAGCCGTACCCGCCGAGGACCTGGACGGCGTCGGTCGTGACCTTCATGGCGTTGTCGGTCGCGACGAGCTTGGCGACGGAGGCCTCGCGGCCGTACGGCAGGCCCTGGTCCTTGAGCCGGGCGGCATGCAGCAACGACGCACGCGCCGACTCGACGGCGGCCTCCATGTCGGCAAGCAGGAAGCCGAGGCCCTCGTGGTCGATGATCTTCTTGCCGAAGGCCTCTCGCTCCTGCGCGTACTCGACCGCGCGGTCGAGCGCGCCCTGGGCCAGGCCGGTGGCGCACGCGGCAACGCCGAGCCTGCCGGCGTCGAGTCCGGCGAGCGCGATCTTGAGGCCCTCGCCCTCGGCGCCGAGGCGGCGCTCGGCCGGGATGCGGACCTGCTCGAAGCGCATGGTCGCCGTCGTCGAGCCCATCAGCCCCATCTTGTGCTCGGGTGGGTCGGCGGTCAGGCCCTCCGAGTCTGCTGGCACGAGGAAGCACGAGATGCCGCCTCGGTCGTCGGAGGTACGTGCCATGAGCTTGTAGTAGTCGGCCTGCCCACCGTGGGTCGTCCACGCTTTCGCGCCGGTGATGACGTAGTCGTCGCCGTCGCGGATCGCCCGCGTCGTCATCGCGGCCGGGTCGGAGCCGGCGTGCGGCTCACTGAGACAGTAGGCGCCGAGCAGGTCGCCGCCGAGCATGTCCGGCAGCCAGCGCTCCTGCTGCTCACCGGTACCACGGGTCACCAGGCCGAAGCAGGACAGCGCATGGACGCTCGCGCCGATCCCGACGCTCGCCCATACGCTCGCCAGCTCCTCGAGCACCTGGACGTAGACCTCGTAGGGCTGGCCGCCGCCGCCATGCTCTTCGGGGTAGGGCAGGCCGAGCACACCCATGGCACCGAGCTGGGCGAAGACCTCGCGAGGGAAGGTGCCGGTCGCCTCGGCGTCCGCCGCTCGGGGTGCGAGCTCCTCGGTCGCAAACTCGCGGACGAGCCTGATGAGGTCGGCTGCCTCCGGGGTGGGCAGGACGCGGGACGCAGGCATGGAATCTCCAATCGTGAGTACTATGAGTGGTCCTACAGTACCAGCCTTGGTATCGTAGTGTCATGACGGAACCCAGCGCGGAGGCCGCAGCTCTCACCCCTCGGGCGCGCGCCAGACGCGAGGATGTCCTGGCCGAGCTGCGCACGTTGTTCCTGGCCGCGGGGTTCGCCGACCTGACGATGGCCGACCTCGCAGAACGCCTGCACTGTTCGCGGTCGACGCTCTACCTCGTGGCACCGAGCAAGGAGCAGATCGTCGTCGCGACTGTGCGGTCGTACTTCCGGGCAGCTGCGACCTCGATCGAGCGGCGTCTTGCGAGCGAGACGGATGCGGTGGCTCGCCTGCGGCTCTACCTCGACGCGGTCGCCGAGGAGCTCTCACCGGCGTCGCCGGCCTTCCACCGCGACGTTGCCGCTTTTGCACCCGCTCGCGAGGTGTACCGCCAGAACACGCAGTATGCCGCTCAGCGGGTCCGCGCGCTCATCGACGACGGCGTCGCGGCAGGCAGGCTGCGCCGCGTCGACGCCGCCTTCGTCGGGGCTGCGGCGGGCGAGGTGATGGCCGCGATCCAGCGCGGGTCGATCTCCGTCGCGACCGGGCTCGACGACGCCGCGGCGTACTACCAGCTGGCGGACCTGCTCGTGCACGGCCTCGAGACCCGCCACCCCTGACTCGCCTCCGCGTCGAGAGGCAGCACCTCGTATGGTCGTAGACGTGGTGATCTACACCATCGGCCATTCGACGCGACCCTTCGACGAGTTCGTCGCCGTCCTGCGCGCGCACGCCATCGAGGCGGTCGCAGACGTGCGCACCGTGCCGAAGTCGCGGCACAACCCGCAGTTCCACATCGACTCGCTCACCCTGACCCTGCCGGAGGCCGGGCTGGCCTATGTCCACCTGGCTGCGCTCGGCGGGCTGCGGCACACCCGGTCCGACTCGCCCAACGGGGGCTGGCGCAACGCGAGCTTCCGCGGCTACGCCGACTACCTGCAGACCCCGCAGTTCACGGCCGGGCTCGACGAGCTGCTCGCACTCGCGCGTGAGAAGCGCACCGTCGTCATGTGCGCCGAGGCCGTGCCGTGGCGCTGCCACCGATCGCTGATCGGGGATGCCCTGCTCGTGCGGGGCCACGAGGTCATCGACATCTACGACGAGCAGACCGCCAAGCCCGAGACCCTGACCCGCTTCGCGGTCGTCGACGGCCTGACGATCACCTACCCCGCGCCCGCTTCTGGCGGGTAGCCTTGACGTGCTGTTCGTCGGTTCACCCACCCGACGAGTTCGCCTGAACTGCTTGTTCGACCTGCCGGGACAGGAGACAGTGAGGCATGGACGCACCGGAGGCCACGAGCCGATCGCAAGAGCACCTGTCCCTCGCCGAAGCGTGGATCGCGCAGAACTACCACCCGCTGCCCGTCGTCATCGCCAAGGCCGAGGGCGTCTGGGTGACCGACGTCGACGGGCGACGCTACCTCGACGCGCTGGCCGGGTACTCGGCGCTGAACTTCGGGCACCTGCACCCGACGCTCGTCAAGGCGGCCCACGACCAGCTCGACCGGCTGACCCTGACGAGCCGGGCCTTCCACAGTGACCAGCTCGGCCCGTTCTGCCGAGACCTCGCCACCCTCGCCGGCAAGGACCTCGTCCTACCGATGAACACCGGCGCAGAGGCGGTCGAGACCGCGATCAAGGCGGCCCGGAAGTGGGGCTACGAGGTCAAGGGCGTACCCGACGGGCAGGCGCGGATCATCGTCATGTCGGGCAACTTCCACGGCCGGACGACGACGATCGTCAGCTTCTCGCAGGACCCCGAGGCGCACGACCACTACGGGCCGTACACACCCGGTTTCGACCTCGTCCCCTACGGGGATCTCGAGGCGCTCGAGGCAGCGGTCACCCTCGAGACCGTCGCCGTCCTCCTCGAGCCGATCCAGGGGGAGGGCGGGGTCATCGTGCCGCCGCCCGGCTACCTGCGCGGTGTGCGCGAGCTGACCCGGCGGCACGGCATCCTGATGCTCGCCGACGAGATCCAGTCGGGGCTGGGACGGACCGGCACGACGTTCGCCTGCGACCTGGAGGACGTCGTGCCGGACGTCTACATCCTCGGCAAGGCGCTCGGCGGTGGCATCGTGCCCGTCTCCGCGGTCGTCGCGGACCGGTCGGTGCTCGGGGTGTTCCGGCCGGGTAGCCACGGGTCGACCTTCGGGGGCAACCCCTTGGCGGCGGCGGTCGGGCGCGCCGTCGTCGGGCTGCTCCGCAGCGGCGAGTACCAGGACCGGGCCACCCGGCTCGGCAAGCTGTTCGACGAGGGGCTGTCCGATCTGGTCGGTCGAGGGGTCGACGCGGTGCGGGTGCGCGGCCTCTGGGCCGGGGTCGACATCACGCCATCGGTCATGACCGGGCGCGAGGCGTGCCGGCGGATGATGGAGCAGGGGGTGCTCATGAAGGACACGCACGGCTCGACGGTGCGGCTCGCGCCACCGCTGGTCATCAGCGAGGACGAGGTGCGCCAGATCGTCGACAGCCTCGGCACGATCCTGTCCTGACGCAGGACGCCGAGATTCGGCGCCCCGGGTCACGATGACATCGCGCTGGGCGGCGGGGGACGTGCGGGGGACGTGATGCGTGACGCGATGGCGCTCGCGAGGGACCCGCCGAGCGGCATACTCGCGTCCATGAGCGAACGCGTCCTCGTCCCGACCGACTCCGGCGACATGCCCGCGCGGCTGTGGCTCCCCGACTCGGGGGCCGGGCCCGGCATCGTTCTGTGCCAGGAGATCTTCGGCATCAGCCCGTACATCCTGCGCCGCGCGGCCGACCTCGCCGCACTCGGGTATGTCGTCCTCGCGCCCGAGTTCTTCTGGCGGCTCGGCGTCTCCGCGGTCCCGGAGCAGGACGGCGGGCTCGAGCGTGGTATGGCGCTCGCCGGGCAGCTCGACTGGCCGCTCGCCGTGCGCGACGGCGCCGCGGCCGTCCGGTGGCTGGACGAGCGGACCGAGGTGACCGGACCGGTCGGTCTGGTCGGCTTCTGCTTCGGCGGTGGCCTCGCCTTCAACATCGCCGCCACGCAGCCGGTCGAGGTGCTCGTCAGCTACTACGGTTCGGCCCTGCCAATGCTGCTCGAGCTGGCCCCGTCGGTGACGGTCCCGAGCCTGCACCACTTCGGCAGGGCGGATTCGTTCATCGACCGGGAGGCGGTCGCCCGGATCCGGGCCGCGGTGACGGCCTCCGCCGCGACGGTCTTCCACGAGTACGACGGTGCGGACCACGCGTTCGACAACCCCGACCTGCCGTGGCACCATCCGGACGCGTCAGCGCTGGCCTGGGAGCGAACCGTCGACTTCCTGGGCGAGCACCTGCCCGTGGGCTCCTGACGGCGCTGTCGCCTGAACCGGGGCCGCGAGCCCGCGGCAACTGCGCTCGTCGAC
>NZ_JAKDLO010000154.1 GCF_030452765.1 Intrasporangium sp. | reverse complement strand
GCATCGGAGGAGGTGATCGGGATGACTCCCAGGTCGTGCAGGACGTTCTCGGCGCCCATCGTCCCGGCCCGGATCCGGTCGCGGGTGATCGCGACGTCGGACGGCACGTCGGGGGACAGGCCGTGCACGTCCATGATCATCCCGAAGTGCTCGTCGACCGCGTCCCGGCCGAAGGGGAGAGTCGGGTTGGTCGAGGAGCCGATGACGTTGGGGACGCCGGCCAGGCTGAGCACGTCCGGGGTGTGACCGCCGCCGCAGCCCTCGACGTGGAACGCGTGCGCGGTCCTGCCCTCAAGCACGGCGAGGGTGTCGGCCACGGACAGGCTCTCGTTGAGCCCGTCGGTGTGGATCGCCACCTGCACGTCGTGCTCCTCGGCGACCCGCAGGGCGGTGTCGAGCGCGCGGGCGTGCGCGCCCAGGTCCTCGTGCACCTTGAAGCCGCACGCCCCGCCCTCGACGAGCGCCTCCACCAGCGGCGCAGGGTGCGAGGACGACCCGCGGGCCAGGAATCCGATGTTGACCGGCCACGCGTCGAACGCGCCGAACGCGGTGCGCAGGGCCCACGGGGAGTTGACCCCGACCCCCCAGACCGGCCCGAACTCCTGGCCGATGATCGTGGTGACGCCCGAGGCCAGCGAGGCCTCCATGACCCGCGGGCTGAGCAGGTGCACGTGCGTGTCGATCGCCCCCGCGGTCGCGATCAGCCCCTCGCCGCTGATGATGGTGGTGCCGGTCCCGACGACCACCTGGACGCCGACCTGGGTGTGCGGGTTGCCGGCCCGCCCGATCGCGCTGATGCGGCCCGCGCGGATCCCGATCGAGGTCTTGCGGACCCCGAGGACCGGGTCGAGGACGAGCGCGTTGGTGACCACGACGTCGCACGTCTCCCGGACCGAGGCCGCCAGCAGGTGCATGCCGTCGCGGGCCGTCCGCGCGAAGCCGGTGAGGAACTCATCGCCGCGCCGCTGCGAGTCATGCTCCACCTGCACGACCAGCCCCGTGTCGCCGAGGGCGACCCGGTCACCGGTCGTCGGTCCGTATGCCGCATGGCTGGGGTTGCCCATCAGCGCTCACCTCCCGTCGTCGGCTCGGCTGAAGGCTCGGCGCCGAGGTAGCCGCACGCGTGGGCTCGCGCCAGGCCGGCCTGCTTGGCGCCGGGGGCGTCCAGCGGCCCGTCGACCAGGCCCGCGAAGCCGACCATCACGCGTTCTCCGCCGAACGGCACCAAGGCGACCGTGAGCGGCATACCCGGGTCGAAGCGTTGCACCGCGCCGGCCGGGACGGCCAGGTGGCGCCCCCACGCGGCGGCGCGCTCGAAGCGCAACCGCGGGTTGACCTCGAAGAAGTGGAAGTGCGACGTGACGCTGATCGGCACCGGGGACTCGTTGACGACGACGACCTCGACGACGTCGGTCGGCGGTTGGGGCGCGACGGGTGCGACCTCGAGGTGGCCCGGAGCCAGCACCGACGCCGACGGCGGGCCGAACGGCTCCTGCACGATCGCCAGCCGGGTCCCGTCGTCGAAGACGGCCTCGACCTCGACCCGGCGCACCACGTCGGCGACGCCGGGCAGCACGTCGTCGCCGTCCAGCACGGCGCTGCCGGCGGCCACTGCCTGCGCGAGCCGGGCCCCGTCGCGCGCCGCCTCGCAGACGGTGTCCGCCACGAGTGCAATGGCCTCCGGGACGTTGAGCCGCAAGCCACGGGAGCGCCGGGCGCGAGCGAGCTCGGCGGCGGTGAAGAGCAGCAGCCGGTCGTGTTCTTGCGGAGTCAGGTGCATCGAGCCCTCCCAGCGTGACGTGTGCGGTGAGGTGGGGTGCCGGGACCGCCGCCGGCCGTTCCACGCGCGTATGGCGCGAACAGGCCCCGCGATCCGGCGCGCCACGGCATACCGCCCCGTCTGATCTGAGCGAGCGGCTCGATCCCCACGCGCCCGACTCTAACGGCGAGCCGCGTCATGCCGTCGAGTGATCCGACGTGCCGCGTGCCGACGTGCCGTGCTGGGGGCAGAGAAAGCTCTGGGGCTTCCGACATGCGCATCTCGTGGGATCAGGCCACTGCGTTCTGGGAGCTCAGGAGCATTCCGGTGCATTCTGATACTGCTCCGGTATGGCTCTCGCTGAGCGACTTCCGCCGGGGGTCGCCGCAGCCGCCATCGAGTTCATCATCGGTCCACTGTTGCAGAGCCCTCTTCGGGTCGGCAGGTGCTGACCGCAGAGCTGACGGGATCCACAGTGCCGGACTCGGTCGGAGCTGCGCGTGCTCTACGAGATCGACGACTTCAGACACGCTGTGATCGTGCTCGACTTCCGTCCCTGCGCCCATGCCTATCGCCCCAGCTGACCGGTCGCGGTGCGGCGCCCGGTCGTATGCGGCTCAAACACTCCGTCGAGTTCGAAGACAACAGCCTGCACGCTGCCAGTCATCGGTGTGCACTGTGTGCGGTGATCTGGCTCATGGTGGCCATCCTCGCCCACTGACCGGCCGTTCCGCCGAACGACCCCTATTCGTCACCACAGCGGTCGCCGAGCACGTGTTGGGGAGACTGCACGGATATTGGTCGTCCGAAGAAACGTCTGCGCCGCCGCCGGGCCGCTCTCGAATGGCACTGCCGGCCTTGGGAGCACGACATCGCGACTGCTCTGAAGCGCGCTCCCGTCAGCTCGAGCCGCCCTCGACTCACCCCGGCGCCGGATGGCATGTGCCAGCCCGGCTGGCCGTTCCGCCGGGATCCAGTGTGTGACTCCATCACGAGGTCAAGGCGCCCGCGTCGATGATCTCGCGTCGGTAGCCGTCCAGCATCGCCGCCGTCATCCCGGGCCGGCCGAGCGGCTGCTGACCCCAGCCGCCGGGCCGGCTGAGCGGCATACCGAACCTTCGGGGGGTGCGCGTGCGCCCGTTTCACCGCGGTGGCTGCCACGTGTCGAACTGAGGAACTGGCGCCCGCTCACCACGTCAGGTGTGGCGAACAGGACGAGGTCGCGAGCGGACGCACGAGCTCCTCGATGGGCAGCCGGCTGACGACCTCGGGACCGGTGGCCCGGATGACGTCCGCGGTCGGCGCCACTGCTCCGGGTGAGGTGGTGCATTGCCGTTCCTAGCCCCAGCGAGCCAAGCGCGGCCAGGCCGTTGCCGAAGATCGAGAGCCCCGACCCCTGTGAGCGGGCCTGGCGGGCACGGCCTGAGCCCACCCCGTACGCGAAGTACCTTGCGCTGGATGCCGGCTCAGCGTCATACCGATGAGCCCGTATGCCGCTGAGCGGGATCGGGCGCGCCCGCGCGATCCTCACGTGGCGGGCTGATCACCCCTTGATCCGGCTGGCGTGGCCGGCCCACTCCCGCTCGCGCAGCGTGTACTTCTGGACCTTGCCCGTGGACGTCTTGGGCAGCTCGTCGACCAGCTCGACCTCCCGGGGCGCCTTGAAGCGCGCGATCCGGCCGCGGACGTGCTCGACCAGCACACCCGGCTCGACCGCCTGCCCCGGCCGGACCACGACGAACGCCTTCGGGCGCTCGCCCCACCGGTCGTCCGGGGCGCCGATGACCGCGGCCTCGAGGACCGCCGGGTGCGACAGCAGGGCCTGCTCGACCTCGACGGTGGAGATGTTCTCGCCGCCCGACACCACGACGTCCTTGGCCCGGTCGCGCAGCTCGACGTAGCCGTCGGGGTGCAGGACGCCGAGGTCCCCGGAGTGGAACCACCCACCCCCGAACGCCTTGGCCGTCGCCTCCGGGTCCCTGAAGTAGCCGGTCATGACATTGTTGCCGTGCATGACGATCTCGCCCATCGTGGCGCCGTCGGCGGGCACGTCGTCCAGCTCGTCGTCGACGACGCGCATCCGGTCGGCGCACACCATCCCGACGCCCTGCCGGGCCAGCAGCCGGGCGCGCTGGCCGACCTCGAGGTCGGGCCAGCCGGGCTGCCACTCGCACACCGAGTAGGGGCCGTAGGTCTCGGTCAGGCCGTAGACGTGCACGATCGTGGCCCCGAGCTGCCCCATCTGCTCGATGATCGACGGGCTGGGCGCCGCACCGGCCGTCGTCACGACGAGCGAGTGGTCCAGCCGATGGGCGGCGGGATGGTTCGCGACGAGGCTCAGCACGACCGGGGCGCCGTTGAGGTGCGTCACTCGCTCGGCGTCGAAGAGCCGCCAGATCTCGGCCGCGTCGACCGTGCGGAGGCAGACGTGCGTGCCGCCTGCGCCGGTCACGCCCCAGGTCGTGCACCAGCCGTTGCAGTGGAACATCGGCAGCGTCCACAGGTAGACGCTCTCGAGGCTGTGCCGCGAGTGGATCACCTCGCCGAGCGAGTTCAGGTAGGCGCCGCGGTGGTGGTACATGACCCCCTTGGGTCGCCCCGTCGTCCCGGACGTGTAGTTGATCGTGATCGTCGCGGTCTCGTCGGGCACCGTCCACGGGAGCGGCTCGTCGGTGCCGCGGGCCAGGAACTGCTCGTAGCTCGGGCCGCTCAACGCTGCCTCGGCCGGGCCCGGAGCGGCCGGGTCGGTAACCGTCACCACCTGCTCCACCGACTCGGGCAGCCGGTGGCCCAACGTGCCGAGCGGGACGGCCAGCTCGGCGTCGACCACGAGGATACGGGCGCCGGAGTGCTCGAGGATGTAGCCGACCTCCTCCGGCGACAGCCGGGTGTTGATCGGGACGAGCACGGCGCCAGTGAGCGGCACCCCGAAGTGCGCGATGAGCAGCTCGGGCAGGTTCGGCATGAGGTAGGCGACCCGGTCGCCCGGCTCGATCCCCGAGGCCTGCAACGCGCGGGCCAGTCGCGTCGCCGCAGCCCCGAACTCGCGGTAGGTCAGCCGGCGCTCGCCGTAGACGATGGCGTCCTTGTCGGGAAACACCGCCGCCGACCGGCCGAGCAGTGACAACGGGGTCAGCTCCGTCCGAAAGACCGGCAGGGACCCATCGCCCATCGTCCACCTCCAGCGGCGTTCTTTCTCGCCATCCTCTCACTCGGGTCAAGGGTCGTACCGTGACCGCTAGAGCCGTCGTCGGGGGGCGAGCTGAGCGGCATTCGGCATCGGCCGTATGCCGCTCAGCTCAGCCACGCGGTGGGCGTGCCGCAAGGCGGGGGTCGGAGCGGAATACCCTTGACGTCACGAAGCCAACGACGACCTGGCAGACGACACGAAGGAGCTCGACGGTGGACCGCTTCAGCGAGGATGCGCCGACGTGGGACCAGAGGCCGGGACACACAGAGCGGGCCCGGTCGGTTGCCGATGTCATCCGGGCGGCGCTGCCGCTGCGTGCAGACATGCGCGCCCTCGAGATCGGCGGCGGGACAGGTCTGTTGGCACGTGCCCTCGCCGGCGACCTCGGCCGGGTCGTGGTCACCGATGTCGCTCCGGGCATGGTGGCGGCTGCCCACCAGGCGCTCGACGATGCACGCTACGTCGGCTGGGAAGCCCGGCGTTACGACATCGAGCACGACCCGTTGCCGGACGCGAGTTTCGACCTCGTCCTCGGGCTGCTCACCCTGCACCACATGGACGACGTCGCTTCGGTGATCGGCAGGTGCGCCCAGCTGCTGCGGCCGGGCGGGTACCTGGCACTGGTCGACCTGGACCATGACCCTGCGGGTGCCTTCCACGCGGGGGTCCCTGATTTCCACGGACATGACGGCTTCCGGCGCGAGGACGTGCGGGCCTGGTTCAAGGCCGCCGGTCTGGTCGAGGTGAGCCTGACGACGGCGGGGTCGGTGACCCACGAGACCGACGGCGGGCCTCGCGACTTCCCGATGTTCCTCGCCACCGGTCGACGCCCGGCCGCTGCGGCCTGAGCTCGTCGGAGGTACCCGGCGCCCACCTGTCCATCACCGTGGCGGACACCATGGTCGATCAGGTGCGCTCGAGATGAGCCCCGCATCCGACGAGGCGACGTGCGAGCTCCCCGAGCCGACCCGGGTGGGGGGCGCCGCCAACTATCCCGCCGCGGCGGCAAAGGTGGCGGTCCTCCCGCACCCGCGCCGCGACCACCGGCTAGCGTGGGTGGCTGGAGAGGGGCGGACCATGATCCTCTGGTGTACCCCAGGTCGCGGCAGACCTCGGTGATGGAGGCGCTGGTTCGGGGCAGCAGGAGTACTGCGCGTTCGACGCGTCGCTGTTGTAGGTAGCGGTGCGGCGTCTCCTGGGACACGGCGCGGGAAACCGCGGCTGAAGCGGGCGGGGGACACGTGCTCACAGGCACAGAATTTGTATGCCGCTCAGCCCCCTCGCGGGCAGGTGGCCTGCGCTCGGGGCCGTGTGATCAGCAACGGCGACGCCGACGAGGCGACCGGGCCCGCCGACCCCGGCTGAGCGGTATACGGACTCGGGTGGACGGCGCGACGACGGTGTCCCGGCAGGCATGATGGTCGTGTCGGCTGCGGACAGCTTGCCCGCTTCGTGCAGACCGGCGCCCTGTGCCTCGAGTCGCCGGGCCAGCAGCGCTCGAAGGTGCTCGGCTTCTTCGACGAGGTGGGCGTCCCCTACGAGGAGGGGACGCGCAGACGCTTGCGGCACGTGGACCGGTCACGCAGCAGCTTGAGCGTCTTCGGCTGAGCTTCGGCGTGCGCGGGATGGCCGAGTGGGTCGGGTCTCGATCCGTGCGTAAGAACACAACAAGTCCGCCTCGCCCCTGCTTGTGCCGCACGCGGTGGTGGCACGGGCCGGACTTGTTGTGTTCTTACGACCGCGACTGTTGGCCGACCCCCCGTCGGTTGGAGGGCTGCCGGCCAATCAGGGCAGGAGCGTGAAGGCGGCGACGTGGGCGGGGCGCACGACCGTGAAGTGACGCCGGTCGACAGTCGCGATGTCGGTGATGCCGAGGCGTTCAGCCGTGGCGACGACCGAGGCGTCCACGGTGCCCAGGGGCAGGTTGCGATAGTGCGCCACGAGCTCGGCGACCCGGAGCCAGTCCGTGACGGACACCGGCTCGACGGTGAAGGCTCCGTCGGCGAGGTCGCCGAGAAAGCGGACCTCGGGTTCGGGGCCGAGGCGAGTGGCGAGGAGGTAGACAACTTCGGTGATGACCAGGGTGGGGACGATGAGCGGACCCGGATGGGTCTCGAGCAGGTCGAGCGACGCAGAGTGGTGAGCATCGTCGGCGTCGACGTAGGCGTACAGCGGTCCGGCGTCGACGACGAGCGCGGCTATGGCGCAACCTCGCCGGCCAGGATCTCCTCGATACGCTCGGAGACGTCGCTGCGTCCGCTGCGGCCGGCACCTGCTGCACCGAGCCGACGTCGGCCCTCTCCGTCCGGCCCCGCGAAGTATGCCTCCAGCGCCTCGCGGCTGATGTCGGCAATGGTCGCCCCCCTGCGCGCGGCTTCGTGCCGCAGCCGCGCGTCAAGCGCGTCGGGAATCTTCACAGTGGTGCGCTTCATGTATGCCAGCATACCCAGTTCCCAGACTCCGTCCCGCCGATCTCGCATGGCTCACCCGCGCACGCGGACCGGTCAAGAGCCAGTTTCAGCGTCTTCGGCTGAGCGCCTGCTGACCGACTCGGCCGCGGGCTCACGCAGGAACTGGGGGCCGAGCTCGCGCACCGAAGAGACGCCGAGCAGCGTCATCGCCACTCGCAGCTCCTCGGTGATCAGCTGCAACACCCTGGACACGCCGGGCTGCCCACCGGCCATGAGCCCGTAGAGGTAGGCCCGGCCGATCAGGACGAAGTCGGCGCCGGCGCACAGCGCGATCGCGACGTCGGTGCCGGACATGATCCCCGAGTCGAGGATGATCTGCACGTCCGGGCCGACCGCGTCCCGGATGGCCGGCAGGGCGTGCAGGCTGGCCGGTGCCCGCTCGAGCTGACGGCCGCCGTGGTTGGACACGACGAGCCCGTCGGCACCGGCCTCGAGGCAGCGGCGGGCATCCTCGGGCCGCAGCACGCCCTTGACGAACAGCTTGCCCGGCCACACCGAGCGCAGCCAGCGAAGGTCGTCCATCGACAGGGTGGGGTCGAACATCGAGTTGACCAGCTCGGCCAGGGCGTGCGAGGTGCCGCTCAGCGAAGCGAAGGTCAGCGGGTCCGTGGTGAGGAAGTCGAACCACCACGCCGGGTGGACCGACGCGTCCAACACCGTCCGGGCGGTCAGCCGCGGAGGGATCGTCATGCCGTTGCGGACATCTCGCAGCCGCTGCCCGGCCACCGCGGTGTCGACCGTCACCAGGAGCGTGTCGTAGCCGCTGGCGGCGGCCCGCTCGACGAGGCGCAGCGACCCGTCCCGCTCCTTCCACAGGTAGAGCTGGAACCACCGCCGGGCGTTCGGGGCGGCCTGCGCCACCTCCTCGAGCGAGCGGGTACCCATGGTGGACAGCGAGAACGGCAGGCCCGCCTCGGCAGCCGCTCGCACACCGGCGATCTCGCCCTCCGCGCGCATCATGCGGGTGAACCCGGTGGGGGCGATCCCCAACGGTGCCGCGGACGGGCCGCCTGCGATGGTCGTGGCCAGGTCGACGCTCGTCAGCCCCGGCAGGGCGGTCGGCAGCAGCTCCACCCGGTCGAACGCCTCCCGGTTGCGGCGCATCGTCAGCTCCTGCCCGGCCCCCCCGTCGACGTAGTCGAAGGCCGCGGTGGGGGTGCGCCGACGAGCCAGCCGGCGCAGGTCCCACACGTCGGCGGCGCGGGCGAGCCGGCGCGCCCGTCGGTCCAGGCCCGGCAGCTCGACGTGGATCAGCGGCCTCAGCTCGGACCACTGCGGCATCCCTCGGTGCATGCTCGGCATCCCTTCTTTCGTCGCGGCAACCGTCCCGCTCATTGGGCCACCTGCGCAACCGGTGCCACGCCCCAGCGCTGGGCGGTCATCACGGCGACCGCGGACAACAGGCAGCTCCGCGAGCGGCAGTTTCTCGCCCTCGGCCCGTTCGGCCGCCTTCTCGGCCGCGGCGCGGTACTCGGGGGTCTCGTTCAGCCGATTGCGGGTGGGGGATCCTTCCGTGGGGACGGGCGCCCCCTCAGGGTCGTCCACTTGATCCCGCCGACAAGTTGTAAGCATAATGTAAGCGTGCCGAATGTACTGGTCCGCAACGTTCCCGAGGACGTCCATGCTGCTCTTCGACGCAAGGCTGAACAGCACCACCAGTCGCTTCAGCAATACCTGGCCACGGAACTGCGCCGCCTCGCCGAACGGCAGGAGCTCAGCGATGTACTCGACGGGATCGAGAAGCGCCACGGCGGTCGCGTCGGGCTACACCAAGCGGTGCAGGATCTCGCGGCCGAGCGTGCCCGCGTGTGATCGTCGTCGACGCATCGGTCCTCGCCAACGCGCTCGCTGACGACGAAGATGACGGGGATGCCGCCCGCAGTGAGCTGCGAGCTGCGGGCGATCTGGCTGCACCGGATCTGGTCGATGTCGAAACGGTGGCCGTGCTCCGCAAACGCTGGCTGGTGCAGGACATCTCCGATGAACGCTTCGAGGCCGCCATCACGGACTTGCAGCGATGGGACTTCGAGCGGGTGCCGACACTCCAGCTCGTCCGTCGCGCCTACGAGTTGCGGGCCAACGTCACTGCGTACGACGCGACCTACGTCGCCCTCGCTGAGGCCCTCGGCTGTGAACTGCTCACGGCAGATCGGCGACCGGCCGGCTCCACCGGACCACGGTGTCCGATCCGAGTTCTGTCGGGACGAGGCTGAACAGCGAGCATCCCCTGATGCGCCGTAGCTGCAAGGCTAGCCTCCTTCGCGCACGCTGCGCGTTCATTCTAGCGACGACGGCGGACCAGGCATCTCGGTTCTCGTCCGCGTTGACATGCCAGTGCCAAGGGTGGCCTCGAACTATTGAGGGCGCTCGTCGTCGACCACATGCCGCCTCCCACCTCAACGCCGGGTCCAGTCGCTGCAGCCGTTCGACTCGAAGAACTTGTCGTGCTTCTTGATCGTGACGACGACCTGCCCGGACGTGTTGCCGTTGGCGATGATCGACTCGAACCCGTCCGAGCCGGAAAGCCTGGCCCAGTAGCAGTTCCCGCTCGGTGACGCCTTGGAGACGTAGATGCCTGGCTTCACGTCGACGCCGATCTGGTAGGTCCCGTCTCCGGCCATCGCGACGGCCGGAGGCGGTGGGCCCACCCTGACCGTCGTCTTCGGCCCGGGCACCTCGACCGTCTTCGTGACGGTCGGCCCCGGCACGGTGCTCTGTGCACCCGGGGCGGTGACCGTGACGGCCGGGGTCGCGGCGGTCGGTGCGGCGTCGGGCGCGCTCGACCCTCCGGCCGCGCCGATCCCGAAGGCGACCAGTGCCGTCGCTGCATACCCGATGACGTGCTTTGTGTTCATGACTGTCTCCCTGGTGATGGCTGGATGTTCCTGGTGGCTGGTTCGTGGCTGAGGGTCGTGGCCGAGCGGTGCCCCAGCGAACTGTGCGGACCGGCCGCGCCCCCTCAACGCGGCCGGCCCAGCTGGTGGCGGGGGGGGCCCGCCCCCCCCAAAACCCCCCCCCCCCGCGGCGAAA
>NZ_JAKDLO010000032.1 GCF_030452765.1 Intrasporangium sp. | reverse complement strand
AGGAGAGGCGACTATGACGAGGGAGCATGGGTACCGTAAACGGGTCACCTCGCAGGCGCTGTCCCGGTCCCTGACAGCGGTCATCAACGCACTAGGGGGTCCCCAGTGACCGGCATCACTCACCGACAGCCTCCCAATCCTGGTAGGCCATCTCCTGGCGTTCGTTATGTCAGCTCGTTCACCGAGCTCTCCCGTCAGGTGAGGGACAGCCACCTGCTGGAGCGTCGCTACGGCTGGTATTGGTCCAGGATCCTTGGCACCCTTGTCGCGTTCGCCGCGGTGTGGGTTGCGGTCGCCATCGTCGGCGACTCGTGGTGGCAGCTGGTGATCGCGGGGGCGTTCGCCGTCATCTCTGCTCAGATCGGCTTCCTGGGTCATGATGCTGCACATCGCCAGATCTTCCGGTCCAGACAGTGGAACGAGTGGACGAGCCGGGTGCTCAGTGGGCTTGTCCTCGGTCTGAGCTATGGCTGGTGGGACAAGAAGCACAGCCGGCATCACGCGGCACAAAACCAGGAGGGCATCGATCCCGACATCGAGTCGAGGGTGCTCGCCTTCACCCCAGAGCTGGCACGGACGCGGCACGGGATGGGCGCGGCTTTCGCCCGCCGTCAGGGCTGGTTGTTCTTCCCGCTGCTGACCCTGGAGGGACTGAATCTGCAGCTGCAAAGCGTTTTGACCGTGGCCAGCAGGCGGCCCCTGAAGCAGCGCTGGGTAGAGGCCGTGCTCATCGGGGTGCGTCTGACGGCCTACCCGGTCGCCCTGCTGCTCCTCCTGCCCCCGAGTAAGGCCGCAGCGTTCTTCGGATTGCAGGCAGCGCTCTTCGGAGTCTGCCTCGGCGGTTCCTTCGCCCCCAACCACAAGGGGATGCCGCTGGTGCCGCCCAGCCTGAAGGTCGACTTCCTGCGTCGGCAGGTGCTGATGTCGCGCAACGTCACGGGTGGGCCACTCGTCGACTTCGCAATGGGCGGGCTGAACCTGCAGATCGAGCACCACCTGTTTCCGAGTGTGCCGCGCCCCAACCTGAGGCGTCTCCAGCCGCTCGTGCGAGCGCACTGCATCGAGCACAACGTGACCTACACCGAGAAGACGCTGTGGCAGTCCTACGGCATGGTCGTCCGCTACCTCAACGCGGTCGGAATTGGTGCGCGTGACCCGTTCAGCTGTCCTCTGGTGCGCCGGTACCGCGGATAGGTCTGCCGCGCCATGACACGGGGGACCGGCCGGCCCGGTGTCGGAGTCGACCTGACGGGTGGCGGGGGGATAGGGAGCTCAACCCAACCGGAGGGATGCAGGTCAGGGCGGCGCCAGGGCGGAGCAACGCGGTCGGTCGATGCTGGGCGGGTGACCGACCTCGACCCGGCCTGGTGGCTGGACAGCAGAAGGATCAGCATACGGGATACTCGGGTGGGTTGACGTCGGCCCAGCCTCGCTGCAATGGCATATATTGCCAATGGAGGTGGTTGTCGTGCCGACGCGGAACGTTGTCTTGAGTCAGCACCAGCACCAGCTCGTCGAGTCTCTGGTGGCATCTGGGCGTTACCAGAATGCCAGCGAGGTGCTACGTGAAGGGCTCCGCCTCCTGGAACACCAGGAGGCAGAGGATGCGGCCAAGATCACCGCCCTACAAGATGCTGCCGACAGGGGCTGGGCGGATCTCGCGTCGGGGCGCTACGACGACCTCGACGATGACGACCTCGACGATTTCATCAGCTGGCTCGGCGTCCACGCGGCAGCACGCACGCGCCCGGCAGGCTGATGGCGGGATACCGCCTCACCCGTGCCGCCCGCGACGACATCGTCTCGATCCTCGCGTGGTCCGACGATCAGTTCGGCGAGGAGGCACGCAAGCGCTACGAGGCGCTGATCGCCACAGCCGTCCGAGATGCCGCCACGTTTAGCGACGACGGCGGACACGTACCCCGCCCAGAGCTGGGAGAAGGAGTCTTCTCCTGGCACCTCTCGCGCAGCCGTGCCCGTACTCCCGGTGGCAAGGTCCACCGTCCACGTCACTTCCTCATCTGTCGGCGCGACGGCGACACGCCGGTCATCGGCCGAGTCCTCCACGACGCAATGGACCTGAGACGGCACGTCGGCCCGGGACGAACCTGGAACCGGGACGACCATTCCGGTTGAGGATCGCCTTACGGGCGGTGTGCGTCTTGCCAGGCCTGGGTGATTTGGGGCCGTAGTCGGCCGCGGCCGGAGACGACCAGGCCGGCTGCCTTGGCCCAGGCGCGGACCTCCAGGGCGCACGGTTCACCGGCCGCCGGTGGCGCGATGTCGCCGATGGCCAGGCCGTTGCGGGTGGTTGCGGCAGTCTCGGTACTGGCCCAGGCGTACGCGGCGGTGCGAGAAGCCTTGAGCCGCAGTCTTGTCGACCATGCGAGTCAGCCATCTACCTCCCCTCCGGGTCGCCGATCGACCATCCGTCCCGACACCTTCGCTGCATCTCGACACTCACGATCCAGCGCCGTCATTCGGCTCGACCCCACCGGCCAGGAGCCGCTCGGAAAGGGTCCGCAGCAGCGGGACCGCCGCCGTCAGCACCGCGAGGTCTTCGGGTTCGAGGGCCGACAGATCGGCGGCGAGGACCGTCACGTTCTCGCGTCGCAGGTCCTCGATGGCGCGACGGCCTGACGCGGTCAGGGCAAGCAGGACCGCCCGGGCGTCCTCGGGGTCACGGGTGCGATCCGCCCAGCCGGCATCGACGAGGATGTCGATGAGGCGGCTGGTGCTCGCCGGGGTGATCCCCATCCGCGCCGCGAGATCGCCGGCCCGCAGGCCGGAGCCGGCGTGGGACAGCGCGGCCAGTGCGGCCAGCCGGGTCGGCGTGATGCCCGATCGGGTTGCCGGCGTCCGCAGGTGGTAGGCGAGGCGGTTGACCTCGGCGCGCAGGTCCCCGGCGAGCCGGAGCACCTCCTCCTCGCCGCGCTCGTCTCGATGGCGATCAGCACGGCTGGGTGCGGTCCTGCGGCCCGAAGCCGCTCGCACCACATCGCTTGGTATGCCGATCACGGGCCGGCGCTCCGTTCTGCGCCCGGGCCTGCCGCCCCGCCCACCGTGGATGCAGACGGCCCGGCTGTGGGCGCAGATGCCTCGCTCGTGCGTGCAGACGGCACGCCTGTGGGGGTGGGCGACCCGGGGGCAAGCGCTCGCCCGGCAGGCACCGGATCGTCCTGGTAGATGTACTTCCCGCCGCGCAGCCACGAGGCCCACGCCGCGATGAGGCAGGCCGCGATGGCGAACGCGAACGCGACCACGAGCCCGTCGTGGAACGGACCCGAGATCAGCGACGGGAAGAAGCCGCGACCGGTGAGGTAGGCCGCGTCCGCAGTCGGAAGCTGGTGCAACGCGGCCGGGCCGAGCAGCGTACCGATCGGGTTGTAGCCGAGCAGCGACGCGAAGAGCACTGCCACCGGAGGCAGCGCGGCGAGCTGGTGCGCCTGGGCCGCCGAGACGCCGTGCGCGGTCAGGCCGGTCACCATCGCGTGCGGCAGCCCACCGGCCAGCCCGGTGATCATGAGCGAGAAGAAGATCCCGATCGACAGGACCATCGCGGAGTTCTGGAACGTCGTGCTCATCCCGGAGCCGACCCCACGGCGGGTCGCCGGCAGCGAGTTCATGATCCCGGTGCGGTTCGGCGAGGCGAACAGGCCCATGCCGAGCCCACCGACGAGCAGCGCCCCCGCGAAGGTCAGGTAGTCGAACTGCACTGGCAGCAGGAGCAGCCAGACGAAGCTGCCGGCCGCGATGATCATCCCGCCGGTCGCGAACGGGCGCGCCCCGAAGCGGTCGGAGAGCCATCCCGACGTCGGCCCCGCGATGAGGAAGCCGACCGTCATCGGCAGCATGAAGATGCCCGCCCAGAGCGGGGTCTCCTCGAAGGAGTAGCCGTGCTCGGGCAGCCAGATGCCCTGCAGCCAGATGATGAGGATGAACATCAGGCCGCCGCGGCCGAGCCCGGACAGCAGGCTGGCGACGTTGCCGGCGGAGAAGGCGCGGATCTTGAACAGCTCGAGGTTGAACATCGGGTGCGCCACCCGGGTCTCGATGACGCAGAAGGCGACGAGCACGAGCGCACCGCCGATGAGCGCAGCCAGGACCATCGGGTTGGTCCAGCCCATGACGTGGTCGCCGTAAGGCTGGATGCCGTAGGTGATCCCGACGAGGATCGCGACGAGGCCGATGCCGAAGGTCGCGTTGCCCCACCAGTCCATGCCGGCGTCGTGCCGCACGCCGGTGTCGCGCAGCTTGAGGTAGGCCCAGATCGTGCCGAAGAGGCTGACCGGGACCGACACGAGGAAGACCAGGTGCCACTCGACGGGGGCGAGCACCCCGCCGATGACCAGGCCGATGAACGACCCCGCGATCCCGGCGACCATGTTGAGGCCCAGCGCGAGCCCGCGCTGGTCGGCCGGGAAGGCGTCGGTGATGATCGCGCTCGAGTTCGCCATGAGCAGAGCGCCGCCCACGCCCTGGAAGATCCGCATGACGATGAGCCAGAGCGCCCCGGCGTCACCGGTCATCCAGGTGACGCTGAGCAGCACCGAGGAGACGGTGAAGACGAGGAAGCCGAGGTTGTACATCTTGACTCTGCCGAACATGTCGCCGAGCCGGCCGAAGCTGACGACCAGGACGGCGGTCACGACCAGGTAGCCCATGATGAGCCACAGCAGGTAGCTCGAGTTGCCCGGCGCGAGCGGGTTGACGTGCAGGCCACGGAAGATGTCCGGCAGCGCGATGAGCAGGATCGAGCTGTTGATGGTGGCGATGAGCACGCCGAGAGTCGTGTTCGACAGGGCGACCCACTTGTACCGCGGACCAAGAGTCTCGTTCATTTGTTTCGAGCGTACGAAGCATTTCTGCGAAGTCGCTGAGTGGCGCTGCACCGCAGAAGCGCCCGCCGCCGACGCAGGTATGCCGCCCAGCCGCCGCCCGCGACGACGCACTCCCCGGGCGCGGGGCCAGCTGCGTCGCCTTGCCCTCGCTGCGCTGCCTTCAGACGACGCAGTCACGACGAGGCGACGCGTCTGAGCCGCGCCTGCGCGGCGAGGGCACGCGCGGACTCAGCTCTGCGGCATACGAACTCAGCCGGCGGCTGGCGACGCGGGCAGCACGGCGAGGCCCTGGACCTCCACGAGCGCCTCGACGTCCCAGAGGCGGGCGACCCCGATCCCGGCGACGGCCGGGTAGTGCCGGCCCAGCAGCTCCTGCCACACCGCACCGATCTGCCGGCTGTGGGCCTTGTAGTCGTCCATGTCGACGATGTAGATCGTCAGCGAAGCGAGGTCCGAGGAAGTGCCACCGGCCGCCTCCAGCGCGGTGAGCAGGCTGCCCAAGGCACGCCGGAACTGCTCGACGACCGTGTCACCGACGATGACGCCGTTCTCGTCGAGCGCGGTCTGCCCGGCGAGGAAGACCATCCGCCCGGTGCCGAGAACGGCGTGCGAGAAGCCGCTGGGCCGGCCGAGCTGGGGTGGGTTGACGAACTCGAGAGTGGTCATGACTGGTGTGCTCCCCCGTCGATGTTGATGCCTTGGCCGGTGATCGCACCGGTCGTGACGCAGAGCCAGGCGGCATCGGCGACCTCGTCCGGGCCGACGAGCCGGCCGATCGGCTGCTTGCGCTCGAGGACGGCGCGGGCCTCCTCGGCGCTGCGTCCGGTCAGGTCGCTGATCCCGGCGACCGTCCCGTCGGTCATCGGGGTGTCGACGTAGCCGGGGCAGAGGGCGTTGACCGTGACTCCGCTGCGCGCGAGCTCGGCGGCGGCGGACCGGACCAGGCCGAGCACCCCGTGCTTGGCGGCGGTGTAGGCACTGATGTAGGGCTCACCGACCTTCGCGGCGACCGAGGCGACGACGACGATCCGGCCGTACCCGTGCTCGACCATCGAGGGGACGGCGCGCCGCAGGCACCGGAACGGGGCGGTGAGGTTGAGGTCGAGCATCTGGCGCCACTGCTCGTCGGTGGTCTTGGCGAGCGGTGCCGAGACCCCCGCACCGGCGTTGGCGACGAGCACCTCGATTGCCCCCCACTCCTGCTCGACCGCGCCGAACACCGTCTCGACGCCGCTGGGGTCGGTCAGGTCAGCCGGCACGACGAGGGTCGGCCCGGGACAGGCGGCCGCCGTCTGCTCGAGCTGCTCGCCGGTGCGGGCGGTGAGCGCCACCCGCAGGCCTTGCCCGCTGAGCCGCTGGGCGATGGCGCGGCCGATACCGCGGCCGGCGCCCGTGACGAGCGCGGTACGGGTGGCTGGTCCCGGTCGTGCTGTGGCGATGCTCACCGGTCGTTCTCCTTGGTCAGGCGGATGAGGGCAGGCGGGTCGAGGTCACGAGGGATGCGGCGAAGCGCTGCGACGGCTGCTGCAGCCGGTGGTGCAGCTCGTGGAACGTATCGGCCGCCTGGGTGCCCATCCAGTCCCCCGGCAGCAGCTCGGGCGCAAGCCCGGGGTCGAGGAAGGGCAGGCGGCGCCAGGCCGTCACGGCAGCGACGTGGTCGGCGAAGGCAGCGCCGTCGTCCGGGCTTCCGCCGCCACTCACGCCGTCGCCCTCGGCGTGCTTCCACCGGGCCAGAGCCGGGCCGAAGGTGTCGTCGAACTCCCGGTAGAGCGCATCCAGGCCGTCCAGGTCCCACCACGTCGCGGCCTCGGCACGCAGGTCCTTGTACCCGAGGTAGTCGGCCCGGAACAGGTCGACGTAGTCGGCTAGCCCGAGGCGGCCCAGCACGGTGCGCGTCTCGTCGGCGAGGTGACCGGGCGCGACCCAGACGCCACCGCCGACCGTGCCGTAGCCGAGCCAGCGCAGGCGCGAGCGCAAGGTGTGCCGCTTGTGGCGCTCCGTCTCGGGGACGCTGAACACGGCGAGGACCCAGCCCTCCTCCAGGCTGGCCCGGGTGCGCGCGAAGATCCGCCGGTCGCCCTCGGCGAGCACCTCCCGCGCCACGGCGGACAACGCATAGCCCGCCCGGCCCGCGCGACGCTCCGGGTCGAGCAGCCCACGCCGCTTGAGGCGCGAGACCGCCGAGCGCACCGCGGGCTCGTCGACGCCGAGGCGGGCCATCATCTGGATCAGCGAGCCGACCGAGATCCACCCGCCGACGCCGCGCGCGAAGAGGCCGTAGATCGTGACGATCTGAGCCCGGGGTCGCACCGGCGTGGCGAGCACGCCGTCCCCCACGCCGTCCGCATCGTCCAGGTCGGGCCCCACCGAGCTCCTCCTTCGACCACCTCTATGGCGTCTACTTGACTGCCGTCACGATTAGAGCATACTGAGGAGGTCCGGTCCATCTGTCCTGGGAGAGGTCGCCCATGCAGTTGTCCCCCTCAGCCCACCTCGACACGTTCTGTCGCGACAACCTCCCTGCACCGGAGCTGTGGCCGGAGCTGCTCTTCGAGATCCCGGGGGTGCAGTACCCCGAGCGGCTCAACTGCGCGGTCGAGCTGCTCGACAAGGTCATCGACAGCCGCGGTGGCGACCGGACCTGCCTGCTGACCCCCGACGGTCAGCGGTGGACCTACGAGCAGCTGCGCGGGATCGCCAACCGGATCGCCAACTACCTGGTCAGCGACCTCGGCATCGTGCCGGGCAACCGGATCATGCTCCGCGGACCGAACAACCCGTGGCTCGTGGCCTGTTGGTTCGCGGTGCTGCGCGCCGGTGCCGTCGTCATCCCGAGCATGCCGCTGCTGCGTCCCAAGGAGCTGCGCGCCATGGGCGAGATCGGCCGTTTCGACCTGGCCCTGTGCGACCACCGCTTCGTCGCGGACCTGCGCAAGGCGAGCGTCCCGGGCCTGCGGATCGTCGAGTACGCCGGCGACGGCGACGCGGACCTCGCGGCCCGGGTGGCAGGCCGGCCCACCTTGTTCGACCCGGTCGACACCGCCGCCGACGACGTGTGCACGCTGGCCTTCACCTCGGGCACGACCGGTCGCCCGAAGGCGACGATGCACTTCCACCGAGACATCCTCGCCAACGCCGACACCTTCTCCGCCGAGGTGCTGCGTCCCACCGCCGACGACGTGTTCACCGGCACACCACCGCTCGCGTTCACCTTCGGCCTGGGCGGGCTCGTCGTCTTCCCGATGCGGGTCGGCGCCTCCACCCTGCTCGTCGAGCGGACCACGCCAGCGGGGCTGGCCGACCTGATCGCCGAGCACCAGGTGACCATCTGCTTCACCGCCCCGACCGGCTACCGTGCGATGCTCGCCGCCGGCAAGGCCCCCCAGCTGAAGGGCCTACGCCGGGCCGTGTCCGCCGGCGAGCACCTGCCGGCCGACACGTGGCACGCCTTCAAGGACGCGACCGGGCTGTCGATCATCGACGGCATCGGCTCGACCGAGATGCTGCACATCTTCATCTCGGCGGCCGACGACGACATCCGTCCCGGGGCCACCGGCCGGCCGGTGCCCGGCTACCGGGCGAGGGTCCTCGACGTGTTCGGCGACCCCGTGCCGGACGGCGCCCCCGGGCGACTGGCCGTCAAGGGCCCCACCGGCTGCCGCTACCTCGCCGACGAACGGCAGCGTGACTACGTCCAGAACGGCTGGAACATCACCGGTGACACCTTCCTGCGCGACGAGGACGGCTACTTCTGGTACCAGGCACGCAGTGACGACATGATCGTCAGCTCGGGCTACAGCATCGCCGCCCCCGAGGTCGAGGAGGCCCTCGCGGCCCACCCTGCCGTGTTCGAGGTGGCCGTCTTCGGCGTGCCGGACGAGGCACGAGGCGCCCTCATCGCCGCGCACGTGGTGCTCTCCGAGGCAGGCGCCGCGGCGGCGGCGCACGACACGGACGGGTTGCGCCGGGAGCTGCAGGATCACGTCAAGGCCCAGATAGCGCCATACAAGTATCCGCGCCTGATCGAGTTCGTCGACGCGCTGCCCCGCACCTCGACGGGCAAGGTGCAGCGCTACCGGTTGCGCGAGACCACCAGCGCGCGGTAGCGCCTGCCGGCTGACCCCTTCACGTCACAACCCTCTGGAGGCATGCACATGCGCATGGCGATCATCGGCGGCGGGCCCGGCGGCCTCTACTTCGCCGCGCTGGCCAAGCAGCTCGACCCGAGCCGCGAGATCACCGTGTGGGAACGCAATGCCCCGGACGACACCTTCGGCTTCGGGGTCGTCTTCTCCGACGAGACCCTCGGCGGCATCGAGCTGGCCGACCCCGTGGTGTACGGACAGATGGAACGCGAGTTCGCCCGGTGGGACGACATCGACGTGCACTTCCGCGGGAACGTCCACACCTCGGGGGGCAACCGCTTCGCGGCGATGAGCCGCAAGCGGCTCTTGCAGATCCTGCAGGCCCGGTGCCGCGAGCTGGGCGTCACCCTGCACTTCCGTACCGAGGCGCCCGACGTCGAGCTGCTGTCCGCCACGCACGACCTCGTGCTGGCCGCCGACGGGCTCAACTCCGCGGTGCGCCGCCGGTACGCGGACACGTTCCGCCCCACGATGGACGAGCGGGCCTGCCGCTACATGTGGCTCGCCACCGACAAGGTCTTCGACGCGTTCACCTTCCACGTGCGCGAGACGCCGTACGGCGTCATGCAGATCCACGCCTACCCGTTCGACGCACACGGCAGCACGTTCATCGTCGAGATGCACGACGACGTATGGCGTGCAGCCGGCTTCGCCGCGTCCGAGCAGCGCCGCTGGTCCCCGGGTGAGTCCGACGAGGCCTCCATCGCACAGGTCACCGAGCTGTTCGCCGACGTGCTCGAGGGGCACGAGGTACAGGCCAACAACTCCCGCTGGATCCGCTTCACGACGATCCGCAACGAGACGTGGCGACACGGCAACGTCGTGATCCTCGGCGACGCGGCGCACACCGCCCACTTCTCGATCGGGTCCGGCACCAAGCTGGCCATGGAGGACTCGCTCGCCCTGGCCGCCTGCCTGCACGAGAACCGTGACCTCGACACGGCGCTGGTCGCCTACGAGGCCGAGCGCAAGCCGGTCGTCGAGTCGACACAGCGGGCCGCGCAGGCCAGCCTCGAGTGGTTCGAGAACCTCGGGCAGTACACCCACCAGGACCCCGACCAGTTCGCCTTCAACATCATGACCCGCAGCCGCCGGGTGACCCACGACAACCTCAAGGTCCGCGACCCGGAGTTCGTCGCGGGCATCGAGGGGTGGTTCACCACCAAGGTCGGGCGGGAGCTCGGCGTGCCCGTCGAGCCGGGCACGCCCCCGATGTTCACGCCGTACCGGCTGGGCGGGCTCGACCTGGTCAACCGGGTCGTCGTCTCGGCCATGGACATGTATGTCGCCGACGACGGCATCCCGGCCGACTTCCACCTGGCCCACCTCGGGGGCAAGGCGATGGGCGGGGCCGGACTGGTCATGACCGAGATGGTCTGCGTCTCGCCCACGGGCAGGATCACCCCGGGCTGCACGGGTCTGTGGAACGAGCAGCAGGAGCAGGCCTGGCACCGGATCACCGAGTTCGTGCACACGCAGTCGCAGGCGAAGATCGGCGTCCAGCTCGGCCACTCCGGCCGGAAGGGCTCGACCAAGCTGATGTGGGAGGGCATCGACGAGCCGCTGCCCGGGGGCAACTGGCCGGTCGTCGGGCCCTCGCCGCTGCCCTACCGGGAGGGCTTCAACCAGGTGCCGGCCGAGCTCACGGTCGAGCAGTCGGCGGCGATCAGGGACGAGTTCGTGACCTCGGCGCGGCACGCCGACGCGGCCGGCTTCGACCTGCTCGAGCTGCACTGCGCCCACGGGTACCTGCTGTCGAGCTTCATCTCGCCCGTGACCAACCACCGCACCGACGAGTACGGCGGTGACCTGGCCGCCCGGCTGCGCTACCCGCTCGAGGTGTTCGCCGCCGTACGGGAGGTCTGGCCGGCCGACAAACCGATGACGGTCCGGATCTCGGCCACCGACTGGGTGACAGGTGGCATCGACACGGAGGACGCGGTCCTGATCGCCCAGGCCTTCGCCGACGCCGGGGCGGCAGCGGTCGACGTGTCCTCGGGTCAGGTCACGCCCGACGAGCGCCCCGCGTTCGGCCGCTCCTACCAGACGCCGTTCGCCGACGCGATCCGCAACCGCACCGGCATCTCGACCATCGCGGTGGGCATCATCTCGTCCTGGGACGACGTCAACTCGCTCATCCTCGCCGGCCGGGCTGACCTCTGCGCGCTCGGTCGGGCCCACCTGTACGACCCGAACTGGACCCTGCACGCCGCCGCGGAGCAGGAGTATGCCGGCCCGGGCGTCGCGTGGCCACTGCCGTGGCAGGCGGGTAAGCGTCGGCCGCAGGCCGGCCGCACCGACGGGCCCAAGCCGCGGCTCGACCTCGTACGCCAGGGCGAGCCCACCACCCGGCACGACCGGTGGCGGCCGGCGCTGGAGCCGGAGGTGGTCCGGTGACACGACCAGTCCGCGAGACCGCCGCCCTGTCGGAGTCCGAGCGTGCCTTCGTCGACGAGCTCGACCGTGTGGCGGTGGGCCTGGCGGCGGATCGTACGGCAGCACGCGGTGCAGGACGGGCGCCTCAAGAGGGTCGCGTGGACCGGGACCTGGTCGCTGCGCTCGGGCGGGCCGGCCTGCTGCGCAAGCTCTTCGGCGGCGGCGCCGGCAACAGTCGAGCAGGCGTGCCGTCCGGCGCGGCCGCCCTGCAGCTGTGCCTGCTCCGCGAGTCGCTGGCCCGGGTCGACACCGGGGCCGAGACCGCGCTCGCGTTGCAGGGACTGGGCAGCTACCCCATCCTGCAGTCGGGCACCCCCGAGCAGGTGGCTCGATGGCTCCCCGGTGTCATCTCCGGCGAGCTCGTCGCCGCATTCGCGCTGTCCGAGCCGGACGCCGGGTCCGACGCGGCAGCCCTGGCCCTCGAGGCGCGGCCCGACGGAGCCGGCTGGACCCTGCACGGGATCAAGACGTGGATCTCCAACGCGCCCGACGCCGACGTGTACAGCGTCTTTGCCCGCACCGGCCCGGGTGCCGGATCCAAGGGGGTGACCGCGTTCGTTGTCGACGGCGGCGCCGCTGGCCTCACTGGCCAGCCGCTCGAGATGCTGTCACCGCATGCGATCGGACGCCTGGACTTCGACGGCGTGCGGGTCGGCCCGACGGACGTGCTCGGTGAGGTCGGGCAGGGGTTCGTCGTGGCGATGCGCACGCTTGACCTGTTCCGGCCCAGCGTCGGGGCGTTCGCGGTGGGGATGGCCCAGTTCGCGCTCGAGGCTGCCGTGGAGTGGGTCACCTCACGAGCGATCTACGGAGGGCTGCTCGGCGACCAGCAGGCGGTGCAGCACGTCCTGGCCGAGATGGCCACCCGCATCGACGCCGGCCGGCTGCTCGTGCACCGGGCTGCCCGCGCCTACGATGCCGGCCTGCCACCACGGGAGGTCTCGGCGATGGCCGCGATGGCCAAGCTCTTCGCCACCGAGACCGCCCAGTGGGTCGTCGACCAGTCGGTGCAGCTGCACGGCGCCCGCGCACTGCAGCGCGGGCATCCGCTCGAGCACCTCTACCGGGATGTCCGGGCGCCGCGGATCTACGAGGGCGCCTCGGAGGTGCAGCGGACGATCATCGCGCGGCACCTCATCGCGCAGCACGGCGCCCGCCGGGGCCGCGGGGCCGAGCCAGTTACCACACCGTGACCACGACAGATCTCCAGGAGGCGTTCGTGACGAGCAGGTACCGTTCTTCGGCGGCACTGACCGAGCAGTGGGACAACTTCGACTTCGCGGTGGCCGATGGGGTCGCCACGGTCACCCTGAACCGGCCCGAGAAGCTCAACCCGCTCACCTTCGAGAGCTACGCCGACCTGCGGGACCTGCTCCACGAGATCCCGCACCACGACGACATCCGGGTCCTCGTCCTGCGCGGGCAGGGCAAGGCGTTCTGCGCCGGCGGTGATGTCAACGAGATCATCGGCGAGCTGATCAAGATGGACGCCAAGGACCTCATCGGCTTCACCCGGATGACCGGTGAGGCGATCCGGGCGATGCGTGAGTGTCCGGTGCCGATCATCGCCGCGATCCAGGGGATCGCGGCCGGCGCCGGGTCGGTGCTCGCGCTGGCCTCGGACTTCCGGATCGTCACCGAGACCGGCCGGTTCGCGTTCCTGTTCACCAAGGTCGGCCTGTCCGGCGGCGACATGGGGGCCGCCTACCTGCTCCCCCGCGCGGTCGGCTACGGCCGGGCCACGGAGCTGCTCATGCTCGGCGACACGATCGACGCGACGACCGCCGACCGCTACGGCCTGGTCAGCAAGCTCGTGACCAACGAGACCCTCGACGAGGAGGTCGCTGCGCTCGCCGCCAGGCTTGCGACCGGCCCGACCCTGGCCTACGCACAGACCAAGTCCCTGATCACCCGCGAGCTCGACATGCCGATCGGGTCGGCGATGGAGCTCGACGCGATGACCCAGGCGTTGCTGATGACCTCGGCCGACCACGCCGAGTTCCATGCCGCCTTCAACGAGGGCCGCAAGCCCAGCTGGACCGGCCGCTGACGGCGCCGCTCCCGTGCAGCAGCGCTGCTGCACGAGTGCGGTGCCGGCGGCGCGGCTCAGTCAGATCAAAGGCGGGGGTCGACCGGCTCGGACTCGAGAGCAAGCACCGCGAAGACCGCCTCGTGCACCCGCCAGAGCGGTTCGCCGCGTGCAAGCCGGCCGAGCGACTCGAGCCCGAGGGCATACTCGCGCAGTGCGAGCGACCGCTTCGTCCCGAGGTTGCGCTCGCGCAGCCGGGCCAGGTTGGCAGGGGCGGTGTAGTCGGGCCCGTAGACCAGGCGCAGGTAGTCCCGCCCGCGCGGACCTTCACACCCGGCTGGACGAGCCCCTTGCGCGTGCGCAGCAGCCCGGCGAGCGGCTTGACGACCATCCCCTCGCCGCCCCAGTCAACTCGTCCCACCACTGCACACCAGCGGTGCGCGCCGCGTCGTCCGCGAGGTCGACGACGAGCCGCTCCGTGGCCCGGAACGTCACCGGGTCGGCCTCGACGAGCCGGTCGATCCGCTCGAGGTGCCACGCATGGTCGCGCTCTGCCCATACCGTGCCGTCGACGTCCCCGACATATCGCCGGTATGCCGCGCAGTAGCGTCCCACGTCGTCGGCCCGCTCGCGCGTACGGCTCAGCAGATCGGCCACGTCCAGTCCCCGATCTGCCGCTCCCGCAAGCAGCTCCAGTGCCGCGGTCAGGGCGAGGCGAGCAGCGGCACCGACGGGTGCGTACTGGTCGCGGATGAGGGACTCGGCCTTGAGCGACCAGGGCAACAGCTCCGCGTCCACGAGCAGCCAGTCGGTGCCGAGCTCGTCCCAGAGCCCAGCGACGTCGAGCGCCGACCGGACCCGGGCGAGCAGCACCTCGGTGAGGTCGCGCCCGAAGAAGGCTCGCCCCGTGCGGGTGTGGATCGCGCCGGTCTCGCCTGCGTCCGCACCGAAGCGGCGGCGCGCGAGCTCAGCGTCACGACATACGAGCACGACGGCCCGCGAGCCCATGTGCTTCTCCTCGCAGACCACTCGGTCGACCCCTGCCGACGCGTAGCCGGCGAATGCCTCGTCGGGGTGCTCGAGCACGCCGTCGCGGGTCGAGGTCGCGACCGGCGACATCGTCGGCGGCAGGTAGCCGAGCCAGCGAGGATTCATGGCCCACCGGCTCATGACCTCGAGAGCGCCGGCCGCCCGCTCGCTGCGAACCGAGATGCGGCCGTGGTGGGCGGTCTCGACGACCCGGCGGCCGAGCACGTCGGTGATGTCGAGGTCCTCGGCAGATCGGGTGTGGGGAGCCGATGACGCAACCGCGGCGGCGCGTGGTTTCGCCGTCGGGTCGCCTGCACCCGAGCGCTCGGTGTGCCCGGCCGCGGGGAACGGTTTGGCCGGTTCGTACCAGACGCGTTCGGCAGGGACTTGGACGATCTCCTTCTCCGGGTAGCGCAGCGCGGTCAGGTGGCCGCCGAAGACACATCCGGTGTCGAGGCAGAGGGTGTTGTTGACCCACTCCGGCTCTGGGATCGGGGTGACCTTGCGGCCCTCGAGGTCGCCGACGAACACGACCCGTCGATGCGCCGGGTGCACCGCGTCGAAGGCGTCGGCCGTGGCGGACTGGTCGTTCTCGTCGTTGGAGACCAGGCCCCGGCACACATCGCTCGAGAGGACCTCGTATCGGCCGAAGTGCGTGGCAGCGAAGAGACCCGCTCGGCCCACCCGGCGAACTGCTCTCGCGACCACTCGAAACGGTGGTCGGGGTGACGCAGAGCGCCGGCGGGCAGTCCGGGATAGAGCGGGTTGTAGTCGGAGTTGGGCGTCGTCACGACGACGGCGGCGGGGCGGGCGTCGCGGAAGACGCTGCGTTCCAGGGAGGAGCCGGTCGGGGTCGAGATGCTCGACGACCTCCATGAGGACGATCGCGTCCCAGCTCACGAGACGGGTGTCTCGGTAGGTGACCGACGACTGGATGAGGGTGAGCCGGGCGCGCTGGGTGTCGGAGAGCCGGTCCAGATCGAGACGCTTCTCGGCGCGGAACAGCTCGCGCGCGGAGACGTCGACCCCGAGGACCTCGGTGAACGACGGGTCGGCGAGCAGGTCCCGCAGCAGCATCCCCTCACCACAGCCCAGGTCGACGACGCGGTGGGCTTCGACGCTGCGCAAGGCGGCGAGCACGGCCTCGCGGCGGAGCCCGGCCAGGGGACGGGGCGCCGCGCCGGCCACCGGCTCCGGGACCGGCGAGTCGTCCAGAGCGGCAAGGCGTTCCGTGGCGTCGGAGACGAGGTGTCGCTGGTGGGCGAGGTACCGGATCGTGATCAGGTCGCGCTCGGGGTGGCCAGCGAGCCACGAGCCGCCGGTGCGGACGAGCTTGTCGGCCTCGTCGGCGCTGACCCAGTAGTGCTTCGCACCGTCGAGGACGGGCAGCAGGACGTAGAGGTGGGTCAGCGCATCGGCGAGCCGCATCGTGCCGCACAGCTCGGCGTCGACGTAGGGGGCGTCTCCCCACCGCGGGACCTCCGGATCGAGCGGGACGTGGCAGGCGGTGACGTCCCAGCCGAGCGGGCCGAAGAGCCGCTCGACGATCGCGTCGTGCCTCTCGCGTCGTGCCGGGTGTGGCGCCCCGCGAGTCGCGCTGCTACCGGGCCCAGCGGGGCGGACGCTTCTCGAGGAACGCACGCATCCCCTCGGCAGCCTCCTCGCTCATGAACAGCCGGGTCGACTGCTCGATGACGCGGTCTCTGCCGGCGTCGAAGGTGGCGAGGATCCCATGGTTGACGAGCAGCTTCGTCTCGCGCAGGCCCTGCGGCGACACCGCCCGGAAGTCGGTGAGCAGCCGGCCGAGGGCGGCGTCACGATCCTGGGCCGCCTCGGTGACGAAGCCGATCCGGGCGGCTTCCGACGCACCGAACGCCTCGCCGGTCAGGCACAGGCGCGACGCGGCACGATCACCGAGCCGGGACAGCACGACGAGGCTGATGATCGAGGGAGCCACCCCGATCCGCGCCTCGGTGAGTGCGAAGGTGGACCTCGGTCCCGACACGACGACGTCGCAGGCGCCGATGATGCCCATGCCACCGGCCCGGACGTGCCCGTCGATGCTCGCGACGACGGGAGTGCCAAGCGTCAGGATCATCCGCAGCAGCTCGACGAGCTGTTCGCTGCGCGCGGTGGCCGCCTCCGAGCCACTGTTCTGCGCGGCCTCGGTGAGGTCGACGCCGGCACAGAACGTGTTGCCGGTGTGGGTCAGCACGATGGCCCGCACGTGCTCGTCCTCGTCGGCCCGCACCAGGGCCTCCAGAAGCTGCCGGACGAGCCGGTCCGACAGGGCGTTGCGGTTGTGCGGTGAGTCGAGGGTGAGCGTCGCGACGCCACGCTCGACCATGTGGTGTACGAGCTCGTCCCGAGCCTGCTCCGTGCTCACTGGATCGCTCCTTCGGGTCGCGGGGGGTCATAGCTATCGTAGAACTGGGTACTCACCGGTAACGTAGGTCGTGTCCGGCACCGAGGCCGGCAGACCCCAGGAGGCCAGTCATGACCAGTACGACCGAGGAGAGCCGGACCGATACCAGAAACGGACATCACGTCGAAGCCACCGAGCGTGAGGCGCGAGAGGTCGCCGAGGCGGCTCGAGAGACCCAGTGGGAGCGGCCGAGCTTCGCCAAGGGTCTCTACCTGGGCGACTTCGACCTGGACCTGATCCACCCGCATCCACGTGCGAGCGCCGAGGACGAGGCCCACGGTGAGGAGTTCCTCGAGCGGCTGCGGATCGTCCTGAAGGGCATGGATGCAGCGGTCATCGAGCGCGAGGACCGCATTCCGGACGACTACGTCGCTGCGCTCGCGGAGGTCGGTGCGTTCGGCATGAAGATCCCCCGCGAGTACGGCGGCCTGGGTCTGACCATGTCCTCGTACGGCAAGGCCCTCATGCTGGTCGGCTCGGTCCACGCGAGCCTCGGGGCGCTCCTGTCTGCCCACCAGTCGATCGGCGTCCCCGAACCGGTCAAGCTCGTCGGCACCGACGAGCAGAAGCAGGCGTTCCTGCCGCGCTGTGCCGCAGGAGCGATCTCGGCCTTCCTGCTGACCGAGCCCGACGTCGGCTCCGACCCGGCCCGGGTGGCGACCACCGCCACCCCCACACCCGACGGGTCCGCCTACCTGCTCGACGGGCTGAAGCTGTGGACCACCAACGGCGTGGTCGCCGAGCTGCTCGTCGTCATGGCGCGAGTGCCCGCACACGAGGGTGGGCGCGGGGGCATCACGGCCTTCGTCGTCGAGAGCTCGAGCGAGGGGATCACCGTCGAGCGACGCAACTCGTTCATGGGCCTGAAGGGCCTCGAGAACGGGCTCACCCGCTTCAACCAGGTCCGGGTGCCCGTCGAGAACCGGCTGGGCCGCGAGGGCGAAGGGCTCAAGATCGCGCTGACCACCCTCAACGCCGGCCGGCTGTCGATCCCCGCGATGTGCGCGGCCGCCGGCAAGTGGTCGCTCAAGATCGCCCGCGAGTGGTCGGCCACCAGGGTGCAGTGGGGCCGGCCGGTCGGCGAGCACGCCGCGGTCGCCCAGAAGATCGCGTTCATCGCGGCGACCACGTTCGCGCTGGAGGCCATGACCGAGCTGTCGACCCAGCTCGCCGACGCGGGTAGCAAGGACATCCGGATCGAGGCGGCGCTGGCCAAGCTGTGGTCCTCCGAGATGGCGTGGCAGATCGCCGACGAGCTGGTCCAGATCCGTGGCGGACGCGGGTACGAGACGGCCGCCTCGCTCGCCGCCCGGGGAGAGCGGGCGGTGCCGGTCGAGCAGCTCCTGCGCGACATGCGGATCAACCGGATCTTCGAGGGCTCCACCGAGATCATGCACCTGCTCATCGCCCGAGAGGCCGTCGACGCCCACCTCAAGGCGGCCGGCGCCCTGGCCGAGAAGGACGCGACGCTGGAGGACAAGGCACGCGCCGCAGCCGGTGCCAGTGGGTTCTACGCGAAGTGGCTGCCGCGGCTCGTGGCCGGTCGCGGCGACGTGCCGACCTCCTATGCCGAGTTCGGGGCTCTGGCGCACCACCTGCGGTTCGTCGAGCGGTCCAGCCGCAAGCTGGCCCGCCAGACGTTCTACGCGATGTCCCGGTGGCAGGCCAAGCTGGAGTACCGGCAGGTGTTCCTCGGCCGGATCGTCGACATCGGGGCCGAGCTGTTCGCGATCGCCGCATCGTGCGCTCGTGCCGAGATGCTGCGCCAGGACGATCCTGCCCGCGGGCAGGCCGCCTTCCAGCTGGCGGACGCGTTCTGCGACCAGTCGCGGCTGCGGGTGGACGCGTTGTTCGATGCGTTGTGGTCCAACACCGACGACGTCGACACACGCCTGTCCAAGGGTGTCCTGGCCGGAGACTACGCGTGGCTGGAGGACGGGATGATCGACCCCAGCGAAGGCACCGGGCCGTGGATCGCCACCTGGTCACCCGGGCCGAGCGAGGCCGAGTCGGTCTGGCGCTCCGCGCGCTGACCCACGCACCCGGCGGCCCACCCCCGTGCTTCGTGGCACGCGGATGGGCCGCCATCTGCGGGACAATGGAGGGCCACCACCACCCTGGTGAATGGAGAAGGAGGAGCAATGTCCGATGAGACGTTAGCCGACATCCCGGAGCCCACCTTCACCGACGACGAGGCCCCCGATGACCAAGACGACCCGGGCGTCCCGGACGTCGCGGTCGACACGGTCAACGAGGCGGACGGCTCCGAGGCCGACCGGCTCGACCAGCTGACGGGCGCCCCACTCGATGCCGAGGAGGACGACTACCGTCGCTGAGCCGTATGCCGCTCAGCGACGCAGCCGCGGCCCGTTGTGACGACGGGTGGCTGAGCGGCATACGATCTGATTGTCGGGCGATGCGTGCGCTTCGTTCCACGTGCAGCTCGGCACCGAAGTGTTCGCTTCTGGTACGGCGGATGCCTGCCGTCACCCCTGATGGTGGATACACAACCTCGCCTCACGGTTCAGACCCGAGCCGCATGGATCCTCGACAGGACTCGTGGAGTTGAGTCATGGCCCCTCCCCCCACCGCGGACCCGCATGCTCGGGGACCGCACGACACCTGGACAGAGAGGAGCTGTTCGACCGGTTGAACCGGGCGCACGACGCGACCGAACGCAGCCGCATCGAGGAGGAGCTCGTCGCGCTGCACCTCGACCTGTGTGACCGCAGGGCCGCTCGCTATGCCGGACGTGGTGTCCCGTACGACGACCTCGTCCAGGTCGCCCGGGTCGGTCTCGTGGTGTCGATCCGACGCTACCGGCAGTCAGCGGGATCGTCCTTCATCCGCTTCGCCGCCCCGACGATATCCGGCGAGATCAAACGGTACTTCCGCGACCACGGCTGGACGGTCCGTCCGCCCCGCCGCGTCCAGGAGCTCGGCCCCCGGGTCCGGGCGGCCCGAGAGCGCTGGGAGCACGAACACGGCAGACCGCCGGGACTCGAGGTGCTCGCCCGCGAGCTCGACGTCCCGATGCGACAGCTGGTCGAGTGTCTCGTCGCGGAGCAGAACTTCCACCTCGTCTCGCTCGACCAGACGTATGTCGACGGCGACGGGGCGCTCGGGGACCGGCTGCCCACGCAGGACCGTGAGCTCGATGCGGTGGTCGACCGGCTGGTCCTTCAGGACGCGCTGGCGAAGCTGGGGGGCGCCCAGCGGGAGCTCGTCCGGATGCGCTTCGTCGAGGGGATGACCCAGAAGGAGATCGGCGAGAGACTCGGCGTGAGCCAGATGCAGGTCTCCCGGCTGGTCGCGGCCGTGCTGAGACGGCTGCGCACGCACATGGACCTGGCCGGGAGGGAGCGGCGGATCGCCTGAGAGGCGACGGTAGTGGAGCACGCGGCGCTCAGGACCCAGCGTCGCGCAGCGTCTCGCTCGGCAGCTGGGCGTACTCGGCGCGGTACAGCATCGAGAACCTGCTGGGGCTGGGGAACCCCCATCGGGCAGCGACCTGCGTCACCGTCGTGCCGTCGTCGGGTCGTGCCCGGTGCAGGTCCTCGTGCGCCCGGTCCAGGCGGATCCGGCGCAGGTGCGCCATCGGCGTCGTGTCCAGGTGCCGGCGGAAGGCGAGCTGTACGGCGCGTACCGTGACACAGGCGGCCTGCGCGATGTCGTCCACGCCGATCGGATGGTCGGCGCTCGACTCGATGAAGGCGAGCGCACGACGCACCGTCTCCGGGGTCGCATCCGTCCGGTCGACCGGTCGCTCGTCGAGGACCGAGGTGTTGGGGAATGTGGCGAGCGCCGTCGCAGCGAGAAGGCGGGCGGCACTGCCGGCGACGAGCGGGGCAGCCGCGCCACCCTCGCAGGTGAGGCTCTCGGTGACATAGGCAACCGTGTGGACCCACTGCCGGGCGGCGGCGGCCGAGAACGGCCGGTGCCCGGTGAAGCCGACCCGCCCGGTGCGCGCGTCCGGATCGCCGGCGGCGGCCCGCCGGATCTGCTCACCGCTGACCGTGACCACCGTGGCACTCGCGTCGTGCCACCGGCACCAGTGCCCCACCTGGGGGTCGGCGAGGATCGCGACGTCGCCGTCGCCGAACCGGTCCGACACGCGCCGTTGGCGCCAGTCGATGGTCCCCCCGGTGGGCTGGCACACCCTCAGCACGTCGTGGCCCTCGGCGGTCACACTCACCCCGTCGAGGGCGACCTCGTCGAGCCGGCAGCCACCCGCGTCGATGCGCTCGATGCGCAGGAGCACGCTCGGGGCTTCGACCCGAATGCTCAGCACGGAGCCGAAGGCACGCTGAAAGCAGTGACCGACCTGCTCCGGATCGGTCGTCTCGAAGAGCGTGCGCCCCGGCGATGCGCAGGTCTGCGCAGGATGAGGCGCGCACGACTGGGTGCCGTCCAAGGGCGTGAGGCCCGGTCGGATGCCACCCTGGGTCGCCGCCGGCATGGTGACACCGTGGTCTGCGGCGACGTGGCCCACAACGCTCCCTGCTCAAGAGTTGCCGGAGGACCCTCTGAGCGTCCTCCGTGCTGCCGACAAGATACCCATTGTGCGCCACTCCTCCCGAAGGTGAGCCGGTCGCTGTCCACGCCTCGGGCATCGCCCACCCTGACACTCTGCGGGCGATGTGGGAGCATCACAAGGGTGATCGTCGGTGGGATGCCCCTACTGGAGGTCGCCGGTGGATGACCAACCGGACACCCCCAGAGGTCGCCGAGCCGAGAATGGCTCGCCGCGACCCGGCCGCTATGCGAGGCTGCGTCACTCGGTGGGACGCCACCCGCTCGACGTGCTCAGGTTGGCGATCTCTGCCGGCGTCTTCCTCGCGTGCGTCGTGGTCGCCCAGGCACCCGGGGTCAACGAGGTCGAGGCCGCGATCTTCCACGAGTTCCAGCGGCTGCCGTCGTGGTCCGGCCCGCTCTGGAGGATTCTGCCGTGGTTCGGGTACTGGCCCGGCATCGTCCTCGGGGCCGGCTTCGCCCTCTACCTGGGGCGGCTCCGGATGGCCATCGCGGTGGCGTGGTCGGGTGTCGCGGCCTGGGCTCTCGTGCTCATCGTCCATCAGCTCCTGGGCGCACGGATCGTCCCGGACGGGCTCGTCGTCGCGCCGACCCCCGGGCCCGGGCCCGGCGGCTTCCTCTTCCCCTCACTGCACGCAGCCATCATCGCCGCGGTGGCCACCGCGGCGGGGCCCTACGTCACCCGGCTCGAGCGGCGGCTCAGCTGGGTCCTCGTCGTCGGCGTCGCAGTCGCCGAGCTCTTCCTGGGCACCTCCCTGCCGCTCGGGGTCTTCGCCGGCGTGGTGCTCGGCTGGGGCGTCGGGACACTCCTGCACCTCGCTCTCGGAGCGCCGGGTCGCCGCGCCGCCGAGCCCGCCGTGCAGGCGGCCCTGCGCGAGGTGGGAATCGTGCCGACCGAGATGAGGCGGCTGCCCGGCCAGCTGTTCCGGCCCCAGGTCTACGAGGTGGCGACGCAGGACGGGGAGCGCATCCAGGTCAAGGTCGTCAGCCGCCTGCACCGCTTCGCAGGCATGAGCTACCGGGCTCGCCGGGTGCTCGCCTCGCTGGAGCTCGACCCGGTGCCGGCCCTGTCGACGCCGCGCCACGAGGTGGCGCACGAGGCGTACATCACCCTGCTCGCCGAGCGGGCCGGGGTCGGCACCCTGCCGGTCCTGCTCGCCGGTGAGATCGAGCACGGGCCGCCGTTCCTGGTCCGACGCCAGGTCGACGGACGCCTCCTGTCCGACCTGGAGCCGAGCTCGGTCACCGACGCCCAGCTCGACGCGATGTGGCAGGCGGTGCACTCGCTCGGCTCGGCGGGGATGGTCCATCATGACCTGCGCGCATGCAACATCCTCGTCGACGAGGCGGAACAGATCCGGATCACCGACTTCACCTTCGGCCGGATCACCGCCTCCCGGCAGCAGAGCATCCGGGACGTGGCCGAGCTGCTCGTCACCTTGACCTCGGTGGTCGGGGTCGAGCGGGCGGTCGGCAGCGCGCTTCGGACCCTGCCGGCGGAGACCTTGCGCGAGTCCATCCCGCAGCTGCAGCCGATCGTCGTGCAACGGCGCTTCCGCACGCAGCTGCGCCAGCGGTCGGACCTGGTCCGGCTCCGCCGGGAGATCGCCGACCGGACCGACTGTGAGATCCCGCCGTTCCGCTCGCCGGTGCGTCCGGCGACGGTCGGGATCCTCGCCGCGGGCGGCGTGGCGGTCTACCTGCTCCTGCCGGAGGTGTCGAGCCTCAGCCGGGTCCGTTCGGTCATCGCCGCGTCCGAGTGGGACTGGCTCGGCGCGACGATCGTGCTCGGGATGCTCGCCATCCTCGCGTCGGGGGTGACCATCCTCGGCTCCGCGCGCCAGTCGCTGCCGGTGGTCAAGACCTTGGCAGTGCAGATCGCGGCCGGGTTCACCGGTCGCACGACGGTCGCGGCGGTCGGCTACTACACGATCCACCTCTCCTTCTTCGACAAGCTCGGTATGGCGCGCACCGACTCCGTCGGCGTGCTCCTGCTCAACCGCGCCGCGACCATCGTCATCACCACCCTGGCGACGATCGCCGGCATCCTCGTCATCGGAGATGCCGTGCCGGTCGGTGAGGTCCACCCCGCATGGTGGTGGTGGGTGGTAGGCGGCGCGTTGCTCGCTGTCCTCGTCGGGTTCCTCGCATCGCCGTGGGGCCGCACCCGGGTCTGGTGGCCGCTGCGAGCCATGCTGGGCCGTCTGATCGACACCGTGGTGCCGACCTTGCGCAGCCCGATCAGGGGCATCCAGCTCGTCGGCGGTGAGGTGCTCTTCCTGCTGTTCTCGGCGCTCGGCCTGGCGACGACACTGACCGCCCTCGGTTCGCACTACTCCCTCGAGGCGGTCATCGCGGTCTTCGTGGTCGCCTCGACGCTGGGCCAGCTGCTGCCGACGCCGGGCGGTCTGGGTGCCGTCGAGGGTGCCCTCGTCGCCGGGCTGACCGCCATCGGCATCGCACCGACGGACGCTGTCGCAGCCTCACTGACCGCTCGGATACTGACCTTCTGGCTGCCCGTCCTGCCGGGCATCGCCGCCTTCCGGATCCTGCAGCATCGCGAGATCGTGTGACCGCGTCCTCTGCTGGACAGCTCGGAAGACGGGACCTTCGACCCTCTCCCCCGGCCTCGTCCCGCCCGACCATGGCAGCTGGAGGTCAGGAGGGCGGCATGAGCCAACATCCGCTGCCGTGGGGCACGGCAACACAGGCCGTGGGCCACTGCATCGTCAGGAGCTCGGTCATGCTCGCGCGAGGCGAGGTGCACCTGCCGCGTGAGTGGGTGGGCCGACGAGTCGCCTTCGGGGACGGGAGCACCGGCCGCGTCTACCGGGAGACGGCCGTCGACGCACGGCCGGTCGACACCTGCGTGCTCGACGTGTGCTTCCGGCTGAGAGGGGTGCGCGGGGCCGGGCACGCGCTCTTCGAGCGGGAAAGCCTGCTCAACACTCCCCTGTTCGTCGGCTTCCCGGGCTTCGCGACGAAACTGTGGGTCGCCCACGACGACAACGGGACCTACCGCGGGCTCTACGAGTGGGACGGAGCCGCACGGGCCGACGCCTACGCCCGGGCGCTGTGGCGGGTGCTCCAGCTCGTGAGCGTGCCTGACTCGATCCACTTCCAGGTGCTGCCCGGCATACGACGCGAGGAGGTCTTCGCCCGGGTCGGCGGCCCGCTCGGACCTGCGGCGGGCAGCGAGGGAGAGTGGTGGGAGGTCGTCGGGGTCGAATGAACACCACACCGGTCGACGTCCTCGTCGTCGGCGCCGGGCCGGTCGGGCTCGCACTGGCCGTGGACGTTGCGGCCCACGGAGGGACGGTCCGCGTCCTCGAGCGGAGGAACCACCCGGATCGGCCGTCGCGGGCGATGATCGTCCACCCGCGGACCCTCGAGGTGCTGCGCCCCTTGGGCGTCGTCGATGGCATCCTCGCTCGGGCGGACACGTCGCCGCAGGCCGATATCCACGTGGGGCGGCGAGTCGTCCCGGTTCGGCTGGAGCGTCCCGAGCTGATCCGGACGTCCTTTCCCCATCTGACGATGGTGCGTCAGGCCGACGTCGAGCAGGTGCTTCAGGCCGACCTCTGCCGACGGGGGGTGACGGTGGAGTGGGGGTCCGAGCTCGTGGCGTTGCCGGATCCGGGCCCCGATCTCGTGCGGGCCACAGTACGGTCACAGGCCGCCGGCATCCAGGACGTCGTGGCCAGGTTCGTCGTCGGGTGCGACGGGACGAGCAGCACCGTGCGTGGACTGCTCGGCATCGGATGGCCCGGTCGGTACTACCCCGTGGAGGTCGTCCTCGCCGACGTCGAGCTGTCCGGGGCGGTGCGGCCGGGCCGGCTGCAGGTCGCCGTGGGCTCGGACGGGCTCGTCTTCGCCTTCGCGCTGGGCGAGCAGGCGCCGTGGCGGGTCCTCGCCACACGCGTGCGGGGTCCGCACGATCCCCCACCCGGGTACGCCGATGAACCGGTGCCGGTGCGCGAGCTGCACGAGCTGGTGGGCCGCGCGGGACTTGGCGCAGCTCTGGTTCGTGTCGCCTGGTCAGCCCGGATCCCCTTGCAGCACCGTATCGCCCGATCCTTCGCGAGCGGCCGGGTCTTCCTCGCTGGAGATGCCGCCCACACCCATTCCCCGGCCGGGGCGCAAGGTATGAACAGCGGCCTGCAGGACGCGACCAACCTCGGCTGGAAGCTAGCGTTCGCCGCCCAGGCGGGCCTCCGGCCGACCGCACCGCTGCTCCAGTCATACGAGCTGGAACGACGCCCCGTGGCGCGTCAGGTGCTCACCCTGACCGATGTCGTGTTCGCGGCTGAGGCGTCGCCCCGTCTGGTTCCACGCCTGTTTCGTGGCAGGGTCCTCCCCGTCCTGGCGCCCCTCCTACCGCTCGCGACAGAGCGGCCCTGGCTCATGTCGACGGCGCTGCGGATCCTGTCGCAGGAATGGGTGCGCTACCGGTCGAGCCCGCTGTCGATGGACCGAGCCACCGGCTCCCGTGGTGTGCGACCTGGTGACCGGCTGCGCGACGCGCAGGTTCGCTCCGGCGACGGCCGCACGGTGCGGCTCCACGAGTTGACGGCTCGGCCCGGGGTTCACGTGCTGTTGTCCTCCGAGGTGTGCGTGGGTTCCTCGCGGCCGCACAGGTTCGTCGCCGCCCATCGGCTCCCGAGCTGGCCCGGGAGCAGCGTGGTCGCCGTGCGGCCCGACGGTCATGTGGGGTTCCGCGCAAAGGGCGTCGAGACACTGCCGGCCTGGCTGGCGCTCGCCGGAGTGCCGCCGGCCACCGACGGCAGGGCGGTCGGTGAACGGCCTGGCACGCGCGGCTGCGAGAGTGCTGCCTCTCCGCTGCGGTCGGGGGACGCGCCCAGCCGGTAAGGAAACCGACGGGCCGGGCGGCCACCCTCCGTGAGAATGGTCACGTTCCCGACAAGTCCGGAACGACCTCCACAGAACGGCGAATACTGACCGGCAGTGGGCGAAGGCTCTCTCTCGCACACGTCCAGGGGGAATCAGTAGTGAGACGAAGGATCAGGCCGCTTCTGGCTGCCGCTGCGATGGTTGCCATGACCGCGACCATCGGCACGGTCGCCCAGGCAGACGAGACACCACTGCCCACGGGCACGACACGGCTGGCGGGGGCAGACCGGTACGCAACGTCAGCAGCCATTTCGCGCAGCACGTTCGTCGCGCCCGTCAAGGCGGCCTTCGTGGCCACCGGCACCGACTACGCCGACGCCCTGGCGGGGGGTCCGGCGGCGGCGCGTCAGGACGGGCCGGTCCTGCTGGTAGGCAAGGACAGCGTGCCGGCGTCTGTGCAGAAGGAGCTCGCGCGGCTCCGACCTGCGACGATCTACGTGCTCGGCGGAACCGGCGCGATCAGTGCCGCCACGGCCCAGAAGCTGCGGTCGTATGCGGGGTCGGTGGTACGCCTCAGTGGTTCCGACCGCTACGCGACAGCTACGGCGGTGTCCCGGCGCGGGTGGTCCGCGGCATCCACGGTGTTCCTCTCCTCTGGTGCCGGCTTCGCAGACGCACTCTCCGGCGGTGCCGCCGCAGCGCACCAGAACATGCCGCTGCTGCTGACCCAGCCGAGCCGGCTGACCGGGGTGACGAGGACCGAGCTGGCGAGGCTGAAGCCGAGCCGGGTCTACGTCCTAGGGGGAACCGGGGCTCTGTCCGACACAGTCCTGTCCAACGTGCGGTCCGCCCTACCCGACGCCACCGTCACCCGCCTCGCCGGGGCCGATCGCTACGCAACCTCGGCGAAGATCGCCCGGACGATCTGGCCCGGCGGCGCCTCGTCGATGTTCTTCGCAACCGGGCTGTCCTTCGCCGACGCGTTGAGCGGCACACCCGCCGCGAAGGTCAACGGCGGCCCGCTGGTGCTGACGACGAAGACCTGCCTGCCGTCCACCGTCTACTCCGTGCGGTCCTCTTTCGCCCCGATGAAGACCGCGATCCTCGGCGGGACGGGCGTGCTGTCCAACAGCGCCTCGACCCAGGAGTGCGGGACCACCCGGTACTCGGGGACCGGCGACGACGTCATCACCATCACCAAGCCCGGTGGTGCCTCCAACCCGGCCATCGCCACGCTGACGCATGACGGGTCGGGCTACTTCAGCGTATGGGGGCTCGACTCGAAGCTGGAGCAGACGGACCTGCTCGCGAGCGCCATCGGCTCGTACAAGGGCACCGTCCTGTTCGACGAGTACTCGGACTCGCGGAGCCTGCAGATCGAGGCGGACGGAGCGTGGACCATCGCGATCCGCGCGACGACGGCTGCACCGAGGATCTCGGGAAAGTCCGCGTCCGGCCATGGTGACACCGTCCTGAACTGGAGCGGGTCAGCGTCCACCGCCCGGCTCACCCACGACGGGTCCGGCTACTTCAGCGTCGATGCGTACGACCCGTCGGGCGACTGGGACCTGCTGGCCAACGAGATCGGGTCCTACCAAGGCACGGTCCGGTGGCCGGCCGGCCCGCGGGTCATCTCGATCGAGGCCGACGGCAACTGGAGCATCACGATCAGGTAGGGATGGTGGGCGCGCCCGGAGATCACGTACCCGAGGATCAGCCGCCAGAGGAACCCGGCGTCACGTCGACCGGAGCTCAGGCGGCCCGCCATCCGTGCAGGTACACCGCCGCATCGACCAGCACCGCCACGGCAGCCTGTTCGACGAGGAACGGGTGGTAGGCAGCCGCCCGGAGCGGCTTGGTGTGCTGTCCGTTGACCCACGGGAACGACGCGCAGATGCTGTGGCCCCGGCTCGCCCGCCACACGTCGACGTAGCCGACCCCGGTCTGGGCGGCCGCGTTCTGCAAGGCCTCGGTGAGAGCGAGGTTCACCTCGTAGCCGTACGGGTAGTCACCGTCTGCGAGCGGCAGCAACGCCGGGCAGGTGCCGTGGGTCGGGACGATCTGCGGGTAGCCGACGAGGAGGATGCGGGCATGCGGTGCCCGGCTCCTGATCGCGGCGACGACCCCGACGATGCGCTGTTGTGTCACGGCGACGGCGGCCAGGAGCCGGTCCTGCCCGCCCACCTGCATCGCTTGCCGGCACGGGTCACCGGTCGGGTCGCCGGCTCGCAGGGTCGTGCAGTAGCCGACGAGAGTGCCGAAGACGCTGAAGTCGTTGCCGCCGATGCTCAGTGTCACCAGCTGGGTGTCGGGGCGGAGCGCGTCGAGCTGCGGCGCGACACCCGGCAACTGCGAGGTGAACATGTCCTTGGTCTGCGCGCCGCTGCAGCTCGCGTCGACGAAGTCGGTGATGCCGAGAGTCCGCGCAACGAGGTGCGGGTAGTTGTTCGTCGAGCGGGTACAGCCATCCGCGGGGATCAGCCTGGGCACGAGTGGTGCCGCGGTGTAGGAGTCGCCGAGCGCGACATAGCTGGCGACCGGCGGCCTTGCCCAAGCCAGGGACGCGGGTGCGCTCGGTGAGGCGGCCGCGCTGGGCGCACCCACGAGCAAAGCGCTGAACACGACCGCCACGGCGGCCAATGCGCTGACAACGAACCTGCGACGACGAACCACAGCCCCTCCTGGTGTCTCGACCGGACGCCCCAGTCTGCTCTCTACCGAGCCCGGCGCGCCAGACCCCGACCCGGCACGCTGGCCCGTGTGCTTGCTCGGTCGGGGACAACCGGGAAGGGTGTGCGCATGGACGAGACGGATCTCGAGTACGCCGGCCATGCCGGGACCATCGCCGGACGACGCTGGGAGGGTGAGGGAGCGGCGTACATCGTGCTGCTCGTGCACGGCTATGGCGAGCACTCCGGCCGCTACGAGCACGTGGCGCAACGGTTCGTCGACGACGGGGCGGTCGTCTACGCCGTCGACCACGTCGGCCATGGGCGCAGCGAGGGCGACCCGGTGCTCATCGAGGACTTCGAGCCGGTCTGCGAGGACGTCCACCTGCTCGAGGGTCGTGCCCGGGTGGAGTACCCGACGCTGCCGGTCATCCTGATCGGCCACTCCATGGGCGGGCTCATCGCCGCCCGGTACGCACAGCGGTTCGGCGAAGGGCTCACTGCGGTCGTCCTGTCCGGGCCGGTCCTCGGCAGCTGGGCCGCGGCCGAGGGCCTGCTCGCGGCGGACGAGATCCCGGACGCACCCATCGACCCCTCGATCTTGAGCCGTGATCCGGCAGTCGGCGAGGCATACGTCGCCGATCCGCTCGTCTGGCACGGCGCGTTCAAGCGGCCCACGATCGAGGCGATCGTCCATACGATGCAGACGGTCACGCAGGCGGGCGCGTTCGACGGGCCGGTCCTGTGGCTGCACGGCGAGGAGGACCCGCTCGTGCCGATCGGACCGTCACGGGTCGGGTTCGGCTCGTTCGGCGGGCGACAGGCGGCCTCGAAGAGCTACCCGGGGGCGCGGCACGAGATCTTCAACGAGACGAACCGGGACGAGGTCCTCGGCGATGCCATCGCCTTCGTCCGGCAGCACCTGCCCGAACGCTGATCCGGTGCTGGCCCCGTCCGTGCGACGGGCCGGCAGCCCGACGCGTGTGACCGGCCGGCACGGGCCCGACTACAGCGGCCGGAAAGCCCGCAGCAGCCGTCGGGGGGACAGGTATGAGCGCAGGACACCGGCATACGGACGCTCGCCGGCGGCACCCATGAGGTGCAGGTACTGCTCGAAGGTGGTCTTGCCCTCTGCGTGTTCTGGGGTCAGGTTGCGCCCCTCGGCGAAGGCACGCCCCGCCTTGCCCGGGATCGGGACCTCGACGATGCGGCGCCGGCGGCGGGACTGCTGCAGAATCGCCTCGGCGAGGCTGCGCATGCTGCGCACCTGGGGCCCGCCGAGCTCGTCGATCCGCCGGGTCGCCTCACCGAGCGCGAGCGCGGCGAGCCGTTCACCGACCTCGGAGACCTCGACGGGCTGGACCCGGACGTCCTTGGGCAGCATCAGGACCGGGGGCCCGGAGAGCCCCAGGAGCATCGCCGCCACGAGGTCGTGGAACTGCGTCGCGCGCAGCACCGACCAGCGCAGACCCGAGGCCGCGAGATGCCGCTCGTCGGCGAGCTTGGTCGGGTAGAAGCCGAACGGGATCGAGTCGACCCCGACGATCGAGATGTAGACGATGTGCGGCCGGCCTGCCCGCAGGGCCCGTTCGA
>NZ_JAKDLO010000153.1 GCF_030452765.1 Intrasporangium sp. | reverse complement strand
CCCCACCCAGGGCGGGGCCAGTGGCATGCTCACGACATGCATGTGGCGCCGGTCAGACACGGTGGCGACAAGGATGACGTCGCGCTGCGCCACCTCACCCCTGGGCGCTGACAGCCACACGCAATGAAGATCCAGAGTGGGAGCTTCGGCTTCCTCGTCACGAATGCATGGCGATGCGGACTAGCGACGACGACGACCTCTGCCGCCCTCGATGAACAACCCGAGCCATCGCGGGACAACGCATCCCACGAGGCGCGCGCTGGGTTGCGTGCGTGAGGACTCAGTGAGGTCACGGTTCCGGCAAGCGGGACCGGCTCACAGCTGCGGCCACGGGCTCAGCAAGGTGCTGGCGTCGACGAACTGGCAGACGTCTGAGTCGGCCCTCGCTGAGCCCGGTCCGGTAGAGCTCGACCTGCTCGACTTCTACGGCGCGGTTGCATACCGTACTGGCCCCCGGCCCGAGGAGTTGGACGTGCAACGGCAGCCCACGCAGCCCGTCGTCAGTCCGTGTAACGCGCAGTCATGCAGACGGGGTCTATCACGACGAGTACCTGCACTCCGGGCTGAGCACCGACGTCGGGGGATGACGGGGCCCAGAATGTGACGGGACCATGGGCTGGCCTTCCGCGTGCGTCCCCGGCATGCTGGGACTCTCTGGAGACATCGCCGAGTCAACAGGAGTGCCAATGACTACCGCACCAGCCCAGACAGAGGAGGCCACACGGGGTGCCTTCTCGTCGAGGAAGGTCTTCATCTTCGCCGCCATCGGGTCAGCCGTCGGGCTCGGCAACATCTGGCGGTTCCCCTACGTGGCCTACGAGAACGGCGGTGGGGCGTTCATCCTGCCGTATCTCATCGCGCTGCTCACGGCGGGCATCCCGTTCCTCTTCCTCGACTATGCGCTCGGTCACCGCAACCGCGGGTCTGCGCCGCTGTCCTTCGCACGGTTGCGCAGGGGCACCGAGTTCGTCGGGTGGTGGCAGGTCGGCATCTGCGCCATCATCGCGATCTACTACGCCGCGATCATCGGCTGGTCGGTGCGTTACATGTTCTTCTCAGTCGACAAGGCGTGGGGTGACGACCCCGAGAAGTTCTTCGGCGGTGAGTTCCTCCGCGCCGCAGACCCATCCGCCGGTGTGACGCTCGACTTCGTGCCCGGCATCCTCGTGCCGGTCGTCGTCGTGTGGGTCGTCGTCATCGGGATCATGGCCCTCGGTGTCCAGAAGGGCGTCGGTGCGACCTCGGTCATCTTCATCCCGGTGCTGTTGCTCGCCTTCGCTGCGCTGGTCGTGCAGGCACTCCTCCTGCCGGGTGCGATCGACGGCCTCAACGCCCTCTTCACCCCGAACTGGGCGGCACTGCAGGACACGGGGGTGTGGGCCGCCGCCTTCGGCCAGATCTTCTTCTCATTGTCGATCGGCTTCGGCATCATGATCACGTACTCGTCCTACGTCGGTCGCAAGACGGACATGACCGGTTCCGGGCTCGTCGTGGGCTTCGCCAACTCCGGCTTCGAGCTGCTGTGCGGCATCGGCGTCTTCTCGGCGCTCGGCTTCATGGCGCAGGCATCCGGCACGCAGGTGAGCGAGGTCGCCTCCGGCGGGATCGGCCTGGCGTTCATCGCCTTCCCCGCGATCATCAGCGAAGCGCCGGCGGGCAGCATCATCGGCGTGCTCTTCTTCGCCTCGCTGATCATCGCCGGCGTCACGTCGCTCGTCAGCATCCTCGAGGTCGTCATCTCAGCGGTCCGGGACAAGTTCGAGATGACCCGCATCGGCGCCACCATGGTTGTGTCACTGCCCATCGCGGTCGTCAGTGTGCTGCTCTTCAGCACGACGAGCACGCTCACCGTCCTCGACATCATGGACAACTTCATCAACAAGTTCGGCATCTTGCTCGTCGCCGTCGTCAGCATGCTGGTCGTCGCATGGCTCTTGCGCGCGCTGCCGCGGCTGGCCCGTCACCTCAACCGCTACGGGTCGATCCCGGTCAAGGGCTGGTGGATCGCACTGATGTCGGTGGTGACGCCGGCAGTGCTCACCTTCATCCTCGTCAAGGAGTTCCGCGACGCCGCGGCCACGACGTACGGCGGTTACCCCGAGTGGATGGTGACGGTCTTCGGGTGGGGGGTCGCGCTCGCTGTCATCGTCGTCGGCGTGCTCGTCGCACGCGTCAAGTGGCGGCCCGGCACACCGCTCACCGTCCCGCAAGACGACGACCCGACCACCATGGAGGTGACCCGATGAGCGCCGCCGCTATCGTCATGATGCTCCTGGCCATGCTGGTGCTGTGGGGCGGGCTGGCCCTGGCGATCCTCAACCTCAACCGCTCCGAGGAGGGCGAGGTGGCCGAGGTGCACCGCGACCTGTAGCGCAGCCTCAGGGTGCTGTATGCCGCTCAGCGGGCCCCGCGCCGAGGCGCGGACGGGTCCTGGGCTCAGTTCGGTGAGAACGCGCCAGGGTCGATCCGGCCCGGTACGGCCCGGACCTGGCTGACGAGCGCGAGCTCGCGTCGCAGGATGGCCAGCAGGGTCGCGAGCCGGTCGCGCTCGGTGCGGCCTTCGAGCACGGCCTGCCGGTCGGCCAGCTCGAGGGCAGACCGTTCGACGACACGGTAGGCCAGCTCGTCGGTACCGGCCTGGCCCACCTCTCGGGTCGTCGCGCCCATCGCGGCGAGCAGCCGCGTGTGCGCGCTGCGGACCCGGTCGGCAAGTGCGGCAGCGCCACCCTCGGGATCGGCACCGGTTCGCCGGGCCAGCGGGTCCATCCAAGTCACCCGACCGGTCAGGTAGGCCGTGCCGGCGGACTCGTCGCGCCCGGTGATCCGGAACCGCCGACGGCCCCTGGCGATGACATGGAAGGGCGGCTCGGTCCCGGTGACCTGCTCGATGACGGCCTCACAGCCGACGTCGAACAGCTCGGCCGCGGCACCCGCGCCCACCTCGGACCCCTTGCGGATCGCGACGACGCCGAAAGCCCGCTGCCCCCGCGGCGCCGACGCGTTCAGGTCGGCGAGCAGCGCGACATACCGCGGCTCGAAGACGATGAGCGGCAGCGCAGCCCCCGGCAACAGCACGGTCCCCAAGGGGAAGAGCGGCAGCGCGGGCATGGGGAGAGACTACGGCGTGCCTCGCCAGCGGGACGGGCGTCGATGAGGCACACTGCGACAGGGTGCTCTGTGCGAGGGAGTTCTGTCGCAGCGCGCCGAGAAGGGACTGCCTCCTCGTCAGGGTAGTACGACCATCAGAGGCTCAGCCCGGCCCGCTGATACATCCGTCCGCTCGCCGTTCCCGGCTCGGGGTTCCGGCTCCCGGTTCCGCGGTTCGGCATGATGCCCTTGTGATCGAGCTCCAGAAGGCCCTCGCGATCCTGTGTGGCGTGACGGCGATAGCCGTCGTCATCCAGGTGATCCGGAACCGGCCACCCAACGCCCTCGTCCTCGCGCTGCTCGCGGTGATCGAGGCGGGGCTCGTCGCCCAGCTCGTGATCGGGATCAGGCTCCTGTCGGATGCTCCGCCGGGAGTCTCGGTCCTCACCTTCGTCGGCTACCTGGTCGTCGCCCTGCTCGTCCTTCCCCTCGCGGTGGGCTGGTCGTGGGCGGAGCGCAGTCGCGGTGGCACCGCGACCATCCTCGTCGGCCTGGTCGTGGTGCCCTACCTGTTCGTCCGGCTCTACCAGATCTGGGTGCTGAAGCAGTGAGCTGGCCCGGGAGCCGATCCGGACGGTGGTGTCGATGCCTACATCGACGGCAGGCGGCCCTTCGCGAAGTAGAGCATCGGCCCCACCCAGCTGATCGCGATGACGGCAGCCCATTTCGCCTTGCTGCCGTTGACCTCCTCGGGCTTGCGACTCGCGAGGTCAGCCCATGCCGTCGCCGCGAGCGAGAGCTGGACCGACCCCAGGGCGAGGATGACCGCCTGCTGCCGCGAGCTGAGGTCGGACCACGTCTTCTTCTGCTGCTTCGCCATCGCCCAGACTCCTGTGCCGCCGCCACTGACTCGTCTACAGGTTACGGCGCCGGGGTCGAGTCGTGCGATCCCCGGAGCGCCCCGAGGGTGACGAAGCCGTAGCCCTTGGCGCGCAGCGCCGCGATGATGCCCGACAGGGCGTCGGCGTCGAGGGTCGAGTGATCCTCCGAGTGGGTGCCGAGGTGCATGAGGACGATCTCTCCCGGCCTGGCCTTGGTCAGGACCCGGTGCACGATGGTCTCGACCGACTGGCCACCGGTGACGCCTTGCCAGCCGAGCGTGTCGACCGTCCACCGGAACGGCACGTAGCATTCCGCGTTGGCCAGGCTGACGAGGTGCGGGTCGACTGGGCCGTCCGGGAACCGGAGGAGCGGTCGCGGGTCCTGGCCGGTCACGGCCCTGATGCGCGCGGCGGCGCTGCGGATCTCCGTGCGGATCCCTCTGTCGGTCAGGGCGCCCAGGTCGGACTGGTTGTACATGCGGTTGCCGATGGCGTGGACCGCCATGCTGCGGGCGATGACCGGGAACTCCTCGACGAAGTCAGCGGCGAGGAAGAACGTCGCCGGCACGCCTTCCCGAGCGAGGGTCGCGAGGACCGACAGGGCGCCGTCGTTGCTCGCATCGCCGTCGAAGGTCAGCGCGACCACCTTCCGCGTCGTCGGCAGCACCTGGACGTCCACCCCGTGCAGCGAGTCCGGGATGGTGCAGGGTGCGATCGCTGCGGTCGGGCCGGGCTGCGGGCCGGGCTGCGTGGTGCTCGGCGGCGATGACCGGGCTGTCTCCGTGGGCACCGAGCCGCTCGGCGCGGATCTGCCGAGAGCCGATGTGGCGGCCGTCCTGTTCGTCGGCGCTCGGTTCGGCGTGGCAGACCCTGGGCTCGGGCCGCTCGTGCAGGCAGTGAACGTCAGGGCCCCGGCGGTGAACACCGCGACGGCACCGCTGCGGGGCACCCACCTGACCATGCCACCTCCCGCCACCGGCGCACTCCATCGCATACACGAACGCCACGGACCATCTCCAGCACACACCATGCAGCCCCGCGGCGTCACCCCCGTGTGCCGGACGAGACACCACGATGAGGTCACGACGGCCCAACCGCCCAACGGTCCAACGGCCCAAGGGCGCAAACGGCCCAACCGCCCAGTAGCCCGGTGTGCGGCATACCTACCTCCTCGGCTGCGGGGTCCGTTTCGGAGTCGGCGAAACGGCAGCACACCACCCGCGCATCTGAGACCGTAGTGCGGTGACCGAGCAGCCGATCGCCGCCGTCGCAACCACGATCACGGCCTTCGTCGGGAGTGCGCCCTCCGGACCCATCGGACGGGCATGCGTCGTCACCTCGATGTCCCACTTCAGCCGGCTTTTCGGTGGCCTGTGGCCACCGGCCCACCTCGGCTACTCGGTGCGCGACTACTACCGGCACGGCGGCCGGGTCGCCCTCATTGTGCGCACCGACCCGGAGGTGGGGGCCGTTCGGGCCCAGCTCGACGGGATCGCGGTCCTGGCGTCCCGGAGGGAGACCGGACCGCTCGACGACCCCCCTGGGCTTCTCGTCGTCCCGCCGTGGGGGCTCGATGCGCAGGGCGCGGCCGAGCCCAGCCTCGAGGTGCTGCGCGAGATCGTCACGACTGCCGAGCGGCTCGGTGCCTTTGCCGTGCTCGACGCACCCGGGGCGTGGGCCGCCCATGGCTCCCCCGACGGAGCCGCGGACGTCCTCGAGTCACTACGCAGCGCGCAGGCGGCCATGTACTTCCCGCGTCTCCTCGAGACCGACCCGCTGACCGGGGAGCCGGTCACGGTCAGCCCGAGCGGCGCGGTCGCGGGGATCATCGCGCGGACGGACGCCCTGTACGGGCCGTGGAGCGTCCCGGCGGGCACCGCCACGAGCGCCCTCGACGTCAAGGGCCTCACGGTGGACCTCGACGAGGCACGCACGGAGGGACTGGCCCAGCTGGGGATCAACGTCATCCGGTCCTTCCCCGGCACGGGGCCCATCGTCTGGGGTGCGCGGGTCCTTGGCAGCGACCCCGACTGGTCGTACGTCCCGACCTCTCGGACCGCGATGTTCCTGCGGCACAGCATTGAGGCAGGCCTGCGGTGGACGGTGGTCGAGCCGAACGGTGAGCCGCTGTGGGAGCGGGTGCGGCTGCGGGTCGAGGAGTTCCTCGGGTCGCTCCTCGGTGCGGGCGCCTTTCCCGGCACGCGTCCCGAGGAGGCCTACACCGTGCGCTGCGACCGTTCCACGATGACCGAGTCCGACCTCGCCCGCGGGATCCTTCGCATGGTGGTCGGCTTTGCGCCCGTCCGGCCCGCCGAGTTCCGGTATCTCGACATCTCGCTGGCGGTCGGGCAGGCCTGAAGGCCGCGAGCGGGTCTCGGGTCACGACGACCCGGGCCCGGCGAAGGCCGCCCGAGCCGTGCCCGTCCTACCTCGAACGCCTGCAGACGCCGGATGCCTCCCCCTGTCACGGGTGATCTGGTGGCGGGGTCAGGGTGCGGGGCAGGGTGAGCAGGAAGCGCGACTCGTCACCGGCATCGACGATCGTCACGTCCCCACCGTGGGCGCGGGCGATCTCGCGCGCGATCGGCAGGCCGAGCCCGCTGCCGCCCGAGTCCCGCGAGCGAGCGTCGTCCAGACGCACGAACCGCCGGAAGATCCGCTCCCGGTCGGCCACCGGCACCACCGGCCCGTCGTTGCGCACCTCGACCTGGACGGATGCCGCCGAGCCGGCTCCCGGGGCGGCCCACACGGCGACGCGGACACCGGTCAGAGCATGCCGTTTCGCGTTGTCGAGCAGGTTGCCGACGATCTGCACGAGCTGGGCCCGGTTCGCCGTCGCCACCAGACCGGAGGGCCCGGTGACCGTCACCGGCACCTCGGCCGCGCCGTGGGTGCCGGAATGTCGGTCCACGACCTCCTCGACGACACGACGGATGTCGAGGGGCTCGGCGCCCTGCCGTTCCCCGGCATCGAGCCGGGCGAGCAGCAGCAGGTCGGTGGCCAGGGCCTGGAGGCGCTCGGTGTCGTCGAGCAGACCCTGAGCCACCTCCGGCCAGTCCGCAAGGTCCGGGTGGGCGAGGGCCACCTCGAGCTGGGTACGCAGCGAGGCGATGGGGCTGCGGATCTCGTGGGACACGTCCGCGACGAGCTGACGTTGCTGCTCGACCGTCTGCTCGAGTCGGTCGAGCATCCGGTTCATCGTCATCGCGAGCCGGGTGATCTCGTCGCCCGAGCCGGGGACCGGTGCCCGGCGGCCGAGGTCGGTGCTGCTGATCCGGTCGACCTCGGCGCGAATCGCCTCGACCGGGCCCAGCGCCCGGCCGACGACGAACCAGGTGACTGCGCCGATGACGGCGAGGGCTGCGGCCAGGCCCCCGGTCAGCAGGGAGGTCAGCGAGGCGAGCGCCTTGCTGACGTCGGAGAGGGACACAGCGGCATACGTCGTCACGGCACCGCTCGGCGTCTTCGTGGGCAGCGCCACGACGCGGTAGTCGCGCGGCGGCGCCCCGGGCAGCACGATGCGCAGCGTGAGTGCGGTCGGTGCGTCGGGTGCCGGGACCGACCCGGTGAGCGGGCCGAGTCCGGACACCTGGGCCGACGCCGCGACGACCTGCCCCTGGTCGTCGACGACCTGCAGGATGGTGCGGTCGAGGGAGTCGACCTCGAGCAACGGTTGGAGTCTGCCTGCCTCGGCGAGGGTCGCCACGGTGCGGGCCTGGGCCGTCGCGGTCGCCTCGACAGAACTGACCATCCCGTCGCGCACGACGGTCACGACGACGAGACCGACGACGAGCAGGACGAGCCCGACGACCAGGAGCGCACCGATCGTGACCCGTGCGCGGACCGAGGCAGAGGGCAGGCTACGGCGCATCGGGGACCAGCCGGTAGCCGACCCCGCGGACCGTCTCGAGGCTGTGCCGCCCATAGGGCGCGTCGACCTTGCGGCGCAGCGCGCTGACGTGGACCTCGACGACGTTGAGGTCGCCCGCATAGGCCAGGTCCCACACCTCGTCGATGATCTCGGGCTTGGTGACTACCTCGCCGGATCGCCGTGCCAGCACCTCGAGGACAGCGAACTCCCTTGGAGTCAGGTCGATCTCGTCGTGACCACGAAGGCAGCGGTGCTCGGCGGGCAGGATCGTCAGGTCGCCCACCTCGATGCGCGCGGCCTCGTCCCGTCCGGCGCGGCGCAGCAGGGCGCGCAGCCGGGCGACGAGGACGAGGTAGGAGAACGGCTTGGTCAGGTAGTCGTCGGCGCCGGTGTCGAGGGCCTCGGCCTCGTCGTACTCGCCGTCCTTGGCGGTGAGCATCAGGATCGGGGTGAGGTCGCCGGCAGCGCGCAGCCGGGCACAGACCCGATAGCCGTTGAGCCCGGGCAGCATGATGTCGAGGACGATCGCGTCGTAGCCCTGCTCGAGCGCCATACCGAGCCCGACCAGGCCGTCGTGGGCCACGTCGACCTCGAACCCCTCGGCCCGCAGGCCCTTCTGCAGCGCCGCGGCGAGGCGATGTTCGTCCTCGACCACGAGCAGGCGCATGTCAGGAGCATGTCATGGCCGGGCTGAAGCCGGGCTGAAGCCGGCCGGGTCGATCTTCAGCATCGCTTCAGCACGGTTGTCGCACAGTAGGACTGCCGGTCAAAGGATCGGATGCTTTGAGGAGGAGCACTGCCATGACGAAGCCACTGACAACTCGCCGCACCACGACTGCCCTCGCTGCCCTGGCCCTGGCCGGGGTGCTCGCCGCCTGCGGCACCGGAACGCCCGATGCGACGGTCACGCCGAACGTGCCCGCCACGCAGGGCCAAACCACCCAGACCGCACCGGCCCCCCCGACGGCCGGGGAGACGACGGACAGCACGCCGGGCTCGACCGGCACTGCCGCCGCAGACCTGCTCGGGTCTGTCAAGGTGACCCCCAAGGACGCCGCCACGACGGCCCTGGCCGCGGTTCCCAACGGCAAGGTCGTCTCGATCGAGCTCGAGCGCAGCTCGGGCACGATCGTCTGGGAGGTCGACGTCGCGACCAGCACGGCGATCCACGAGGTGCACGTCGACGTGGCCCAAGGAAAGGTCGTGGCCAACCGCCCCGACCGGTCGAGCAACGAGGTCGCCAAGAAGCAGCGCCGCCTGCAGACCGCGAAGCTCACCTACGTCCAGGCCATCGAGGCCGCCGCGACGGCCGTGCCGGGCGGTCACCTCGTCGAGCTCGACCTCGACGAGTCGCACGGCAAGATCGTCTGGGAGGCAGACGTCATCACCGACGGCCCGGTCAAGCACGACCTGAAGATCGACGCGATCACCGGCAAGGTCATCGAGCACGAGACGGAGGCGAAGCACTCGTGACCGGGTGCGCGCGCACGGGGGCGCTGGGCCTCAGGTCGGTCCTGACGTCCTGAAGGCTGCCCGCGCCGCGGTCCGGCCGACCGCGGCGCGGTCCCAGTAGCCGAACGTCCCAGAGTCGTGGCACTCACCGGCCGCCGCGACGCGGCCCCCCGTCCCCCCCCCCCAGAAGGCTGAGCCGACCGAGATCCGGGCGACCCCGAGCGCCGCGAGCTCGGCGACGGGCGGGGTGTCCGGCATGGCGAGCACGTTGACCGGCCGGGACACGGCCGCCAGGATGCGCCGGAGATCCTCGGGCCGCGAGATGTTCGGCGCGTAGAGCACGTCGGCCCCGGCCTCCTCAAAGGCCTGGAGGCGCCGGATCGTGTCCTCGAGGTCGGGGTCACCGTGGAAGCCGGCGTCGGCACGCGCGGTGAGCACGAGTCGGTGCCGTCCCGAGTGGGCGGCCTCGACGGCCGCAGCCACCCGCTCGACGGCGACCGTGAACGGGTACCGGTCGCCGCTGAGGTGGTCGTGGTCCTCGATGGAGCAGCCGGCCAGACCGGTACCGGCCGCGAGGGTCACCGTCTCGGCGATACCGGCCGGGTCACTGCCGAAGCAGTCCTCGAGGTCGGCGGACACCGGGATGGAGACGGCGGCCGCGAGCCGTGCCCCGTGCTCGAGCGCGTCGTCGCGGGTGATGTGGTGGTCGAGCCGGCCCAGGGTGCCGGCGAACCCGCCGCTCGTCGTCGCCAGTGCCTCGAAGCCGAGGCCCTCGAGGATCCGCGCCGAGCCGGCGTCCCACGGGTTCGGGAGGAGCAGGGGATCTCCCGGCACATGCAGGGAGAGGAAACGGTCGAAGAGGTCGGTGTCCCTGTCCATGCGGTGGTCCTTCGTCTCGGGTGGCTCGGTGGTGCAGTCGTGCAGGCGTGCAGGCGTGCAGTGGCGCGGTGCGTCGCTGACCTCAGCGTGCCACCACTTCGATCGAGGGTGCAGTGGTCGTGTTCGAGGGTGCGGCTGCGTTGATCGACTCCGTTGCTCTCGATCGCCGGTGCTGCGCCCTCGCGCGGACAGTCAGGCCAGGTACGTCGCCAGGTACGGTGCGGTCCGGCTGCCCGTGCAACGCGCCACCTCGCGCGGGGTCCCGGCCACGACCACGTGCCCGCCCTCGTCCCCACCGCCGGGTCCCAGGTCGATGACGTGGTCGGCCTGCGCCACCACCGCCAGGTCGTGCTCGACGACCACGACGGTGCTGCCACCGTCGACGAGCC
>NZ_JAKDLO010000152.1 GCF_030452765.1 Intrasporangium sp. | reverse complement strand
CATCGACGCCCCCGGGTCTGGAATCGCACCGAGCGAGGACCTGTTCAGGCGTGACCCTCACGCGTCATCGAGAACGAGAGGCCCAGTCCTCGAGGGCGCGGCGGGCGGTGGCCACGAGGGCTTGGTCGGTGGTGTAGTGGCTCACTCCCGCGCTGCCCTGCTCATCGGCGACACCGAGGGGCACGCCTCCGGTGAGGTGCGCCAGGACCGGGCGCTTCGCCGACAGATGGATCGCGTGCACACCAACGGCAGCCAGGGCCGGGAGGTCCTCGATGCGGACCCCGCCGCCCGCCATCACCTGGACCGGCCCAGCCACGTCGAGCAATCGAGCCAGGGTGGCCGCCCCGTCCGCCGCATTCGCTGCGCCACCGGAGGACAGCACCCGGTCGATGCCCAGACCGGCCAGCTCGGCCACCAGGCCCACGGGATCGGTGGCGTGGTCGACGGCCCGGTGGAAGGTGATCTCGGTGTCCTCGCGTACCGTGCGGGCCGCGGTCACCAGGCGAGAGACCGCCTCCCCGTCCAACCCACCCTCCGCGGTGAGCGCGCCGACGACAACCCCCCTCGCACCGGCATCGAGCACAGTGACGGCCTCCCGGACCATCAGGGCCACCTCGTCCCCGTCGTAGGTGAAGCCGCCCGGGCGGCACCGGATCAGCACGTGCACCGGGATGCCGGTGTCCACCGCCTGCTCGACCAGCGCCTGGGAGGGCGTCAGGCCGCCGAGCTCCAAGCCGGCACACAGCTCGACCCTGTCCGCTCCGCCGACGCGCGCGGCTCCGGCCCCGGATGGGCTAGCGACGGCGATCTCCAGGGCGGGCCGGGTCAGCACGCAGCCACCTCGCCGAGCGGCAGGTCGGAGGCGGGGATGAACCTCACGCAGGTTGCCTCCCAGAGGTCCCTGCCCAATGCCGCGAGCCAGTCGTCTGGGCAGAACCGAACCGCACCTCGCTCGGTGGCCCACTTCTTGGCCAAGGTCGTCGTGCCGCTTCCCGGCAGCCCGCACCCGATGATCAGCCGCCCTCGTGAGGGGGCCGGGTCGGGGCCTCTCGCCATGCCGGGGTCTCTCCCGCTCGACTTCGTGGCTGGCATGCCTCAAGGATGCCGGTTCCACCACGGATGATCCCAGCGCCGACAGACTCACCCCCACCGTGACGCGAGCCGCATGTACGTGCCCGGCGCAAGCGCCCGCATGACCATCGGCACCCGCAGCCAGCGGGGCACGACCACGAGATCGCGGTCCTGCCGCACCCCCTCGACCAGACGCCGCGCGACCAGCTCGGCCGAGACCGGCCTCGGGAAGCGCCGGTGATAGGCCGCACCGCGCCGCTCGAAGAACGGGGTGTCGACGACCCCGGGGATGACGACGGTCACCCGCACCCCTCGCGCGCGGACCTCGGAGGCCAGCCCAGCGGCATACGTCATGATGGCGGCCTTGCTTGCCGCGTAAGTGGATTCGTGGGCCACACCGAGCGCACCTGCGATGGACCCGACGAAGACCAGGTGCCCGCTGCCGCGTCCGAACATCGCGGGCAGGACGGCTGCGGTCAGCTCGATCGGGGCGCGCGCGTTCGTCTCGATCAGGCCCGCGAACCCGTCCGCCTGCCCGTCCGCCCAGGCCTCACCGACCAGACCCACCCCGGCGTTGTGCACGAGGACGTCCGGCGGGTCGTCCCGCAGCCGGCAGGCCAGGTCGCGCCGCGCCGCAGCGTCCGTGAGGTCCACCCGCACCGCCTCCCCGCCCGTCTGAGCGGCGACCGCCCGGAGTCGCTCGGCGTTCCTGCCCACCACATCGACCCGCGCCCCCTCGCTCGCGAGGCGACGGGCGGTCGCCGCCCCGATGCCCGACGAGCCCCCGGTGACAACGGCATACGCGCCCGCGAGGTGGGTCATGTCGTCTCCCGGTCGCTGCTCTCGCGGATAGCCAGGGCCATGAGGTTGGCGCGATGGGTCAGGATGACGATCCCCCCGGTCATGAGGATGAGCAGGAGCACCTGCCCGGTGACGGCTGCGGGGCCTTCGGTGAGCCGGTCGCCGAACCACGCCACCCCGAGCCCGATCGACACCATGGGGTCACCGACCGTGATGATGCCGACGGCGACCGAGCCGACGACCCCCTCCTGGAAGGCGTTCTGGTTGAGCAGGAAGCCGAGGGGCCCCACGACGGCGATGGCGTACAGCTGCCAGTGCGTGAACAACCCGCCCACCCCGTCGTAGGGCTGTGTCACGAGGGACCGGACGAGCCCGGCGGTGACGCCGTAGAACACGGCGGTCGCGATGGCGAACGGGATGGACCTGTTCTCCGAGTGGGTGCGGGCCGCCACGGCAAGGCAGATCACGACCACGCCGGCCAGGGCGATGCTGAGGGGCAGGACCGCGACTCCGCTGATGTTCGACGTGCCTGCCGTCGGCGAGGCCACCACGAGGAACCCGCTCAGCCCGGCGAGCGCGAGCAACGCGCCCAGGACGAGCTTCGGGTCGACCGGCCGGTCCAGGAACAGGGTGCCCCACAGCAGGTAGAAGAGCACGCCGGTCACGAGGATCGGCTGGACCACCGGCAGTGGCGCCGCGTGCAGGGCGAGGATCTGCAGCCCGAAGCCGAGCGCCGCGCAGATGACCCCATACCGGAAACCGGGGATGCGGACCAGCTGGACGAGCAGGCCGACGCGCAGCGGAACCCGTTCGGGGACAGAGCGGGCAGCTTGGTGCTGGAGCACACCGGCGGCGCCGAAGAAGGCCGCGGCCACGAGGGCCGCCGGGGCTCCGACGAGCCACGTCGAGCTCATCGCAGGACCTCGAGCTCGGCCTCCCGCACCGTGTCCGCGACAGCGCGACTCGTGGCCGCCCGGCTGATGCCGCTGGCCCGCAGCGCGTCGTCGACGACGATGCCGAAGCCGACCGTCCCGCCCTGCACGATGGCCCCTGCCGTGACGGGAATCCCCTCGGCGAGCGGCACCACCGGACAGAGCGAGCCGACCCTCGCTCCTGCGAACCAGCGGTCGCCGTGAGCGGCGGGCATGTACGACACGATCGTGGAGAAGAACCGGCTCGTGTAGATGGTTCGAGCGACGATGGGTAGCACCGGCGCGGGCAGGCGCGCGAGCAGCTCCATCGCGACGAAGGCCCCTTGGGGCTCACCGCGCCGGGCTCGGGCGCGAAGCTGTCCTATGACCTCCTCGAGCCGTCGCCGGAAGCTCATCGGCCCGAGGGGCAGGTCGACCGTCACGGCCGCGGTCCAGTTGCCGAAGACGCGGTCGAGGCGCGGTGCCCGGCGCGCCACGGGGACCATGGCGCGCAGCGGGAGCGTCCCGTCGACGAGCCCAGCGTCCGTCAGGGTCCGGGCCAGCGCGTGCGCGACCACGGCGATGACGACCTCGTGCGCGCGGCACCCGCTAGCTGAGGCGATGGCCCTGATGCGCGCCTCATCGACCGTGGCCGTCGCGATGAGCCGCCGCGACGACTGCGCGGAGTCGACGACGGCCCATCGCCCGATGCTGCGCGCGGCGAGACTGCCGAGGCCCTCGGCGACGAGGCGCCCCTGCCGCAGGCCATGTCGTATGCCGCTGCGCCCGCTCCCGTGCGCCGCTCCCCCAGGTGCGGGGCGCCGTTCCTCGAGCGGATCCCCGGGTGCGGGGTCGAGCAGGCGGTCGAGCAGCCCGATCAGCGAGATCCCGTCGCCGAGCACGTGGTGGGTCTTCACGAGCAGGACCGTGCGCGCCTCGTCGGGCGACTGGACGAGCCGGACCCCCCACGGGAACCCGTCCGATGGGAGCGACTCGGACCAGTAGTCGTCGCACGCGGCGTCCGCGCCGTGGCTCGCCTCGACGGCGGTGATGTGGGTGGTGAGGTCGGCCGCGCCGGACATGTCCCACCCGAGCCGGGCAGACCCCACGAGACGACGGCGCAGGATGGGCAGCCCGGCGACCCGCGGGCCGATCGTGGCGCGCACGTCCTCGACCGTGAGGCCCGCCGCCGCCGTGTGGTCGAGCTCGAGGATGCCGCCGACCTCCTGGACGCGCTGCGGCGTGTCGGCGTGCAGGAAGAACGCATCCGAGGGGCGCACCCGCCAGGTGCGGCGGCCTCGGCCCGACGGGTGCGAGCCGGCCACCCGCCGCAGGCTGTCCCCGCTCGAGCCTCGCCCGGCCAGCTCACCGGCCCGTTCCCCCATCTCGTGCAGCGCCCCCCTGCCCCGGACCGCGGCGCGGATGTACGCGTCGAGCTGGTCCTCGTCGGTGCAGAGCTCGGCCAGACCCGCCACGACGAGCAGGTTCGCGTTCGCCTCGCCGTGGGCGGCGATGGGGCGGAACATCACGAGCGGGCGGCCCGAGGCGATGGCCTCGAGCGCGATGGCTCCGCCGGCGTTGCTCACGACGATGTCCGAGGCCCGCACGAGCACCGGCATCTCGTCGGTCCACCCGAGCACCTTGAGCCGGTGGGCTGGCACCCCCAAGCCTTCCAGCCGGGTCCTCGTCTCGTCGTTGCGGCCGCAGGCGGCCACGACCTGGACGCGCTCGGAGGCCCCGAGCAGGGTGCCGACGGTCTGTGCGACGTCCCCGAAGGCGTAGGCACCGCACGACACGAGGGTCACGAGGGCGTCGGGCGCGAGGCCGAGACGGCCTCGGGCCTCTGCCCGGGACCCGGGGTGGAAGGCGGCCTGGACCGGCAGCGCGCACACCTCGACGACGGCCTCCGGGTCGCAGGCCCGGGCCAAGGTCACCGCCGCGTCGTGGACCACGAAGTTGACGCCGAGGCTGCCGTGGATCCAGAAGGGGTGCGGGGCGATGTCCGAGACGTAGGCGGCTGTCGGCTGCTGCAGGCCGCGGTGCCGGTGCAGCCAAGCCAGGCCGGCGCTGCCGAGCGGGTAGGTCGAGACGATCAGGTCCGGGTCGAACCGGTCGATCCGGTCGATGAGGCGGCGTCCGCTCCAGCTGCCGGTGAAGCGCTTGGAGGCCGCGGCGAACCACGTGTGTCGCCACAGCTGGGCGTAGAAGAACTCGTAGAGCCACGGGGTGTGCTCGACGTTGTCGACGTAGATGCGCCGAAAGAGCCGCCCGATGCCTGGGCCCATGACGTCGAGTGTGTCGAGCCGCTGGATCTCGACGCCGGGCCAGACCCCCGCCGCCGCCTGTTCGAGTGCGGCCGCGGTCGCCTCGTGCCCTCCGCCCATGTCGGCCGACAGCACGAGCAGGCGTTGTGGTCCCCCGGAACTGCGACCTGCGGTCATGACCATCGCCTGCACCACCGTTGCACCTGGACGTCCCCTCCAGCGTAACGCCGGGCCCTTGGACCTCTCTTACCCGGGATCACGCCGAGGGCGCGATGTACTCGTGCTGCAGGCCGGTCACCCTCGCGATGTGATCGAAGTCGTGGTCGGCGGCCAGCACGGTCGCGTCGTTCGCGATGGCGCAGCCGGCGATGAGGATGTCCAGCGAGCCCGCAGCGCGAACGAGGCCCGAGCTCCACAGGGCGCTCTGGACGTCGAGCACCAGCGACTCGTCGGGTGCGTGCTCGAGCGGGAACCCGAGGGAGATCCGCTCCCGACAGCGCGCAGGCTCCTCGGGCGTCCGGGCGCGGTGGCAGAACTCCAGCACCTGTGGCGGGCAGGTCACGAAGAGGTCGGCCGGAGCGAGCTCGATGCACCGCAGCCGGGCGGTGATGCCCGGGTCGCCGCTGACGAGCCCGGCCCAGACGGAGTCGTCGACCAGGTAGTCGGTCACGAGGCCTGGGGCGTGGCCGGAGAGACCACCGGCGCGCCGAGCTCCGTCGGGAGATCGGTCAGCTCGGTGCTGCCGTCGATCATCGCGCCCTTCTGCTTCGAGGCGATGAGCCGGCGCAGCGCGAGGTCATTACATACAAGGTGCACCTTTGATGCGCCGAGCTGCGGCAGTCGTTACCGAGTCGCGTAGAAGGCAACCGCGGACGAGGCCGCGACGTTCAGCGAGTCGACGCCGCCGGCCATGGGGATCTTGACCCGCACGTCGAGCATCGGCTCGGTCTTGGCCGACAAACCGTGACCCTCGGTGCCGAAGACCAGTGCCAGCTTCGGATGCTCCTGCGCGGCCAGCTCGTCAAGAGGGATGGAGTCCTCTCCCAGCGTCATGCCCGCCACGAGGTAACCTGCCGCCTTCAACAGCTCGATGCTGGCGGGCCAGGGATCGATCCGCGTCCAAGGCACCTGGAAGACGGTCCCCATCGAGACCCGGATCGAGCGGCGGTACAGCGGATCGGCACACCGCGGTGTCACCAGCACCGCGTCGACGCCGAGCGCCGCGGCCGACCGGAAGGCGGCACCGACGTTGTGCGGTGCTGATAGCCGCTCTGCGTGCCGCAAAGCGGCTTCGCACATGAGCTTGGCCCATGAAGCTGTCGTCGCTCGCGCCTGGCCCGCGTCACAACCGGCCAGTCCGGCAACCCACTGCCGCGCCGCACGACTCTCGTGTCCAACAAGTATTCAGCCACTCTGCGGCCCATAGCCTGTAACCAGCTCCGCGCGATCTCTGCGCGGCCCCCCCTAATTGCTCGATCCTAGGTAGGCGACCTTGGCGCTCATCGGTCTGGTCCGCGTCAGCTGCGACACTGTCGACGCATCGCGCCAGCACGCTCTCCTCGATCCCTTGTGCGATGACGTCTTCGAAGAGCGCGCCAATCGCAGACTCGTCATCGACAATCGCCCAGGGCTCCGCGCAGCGCTCGAGGCCCTGGGTCCCAACGATGCCCTCGCCATCGAGCACGTCGGCATACTCGGCCCGAAGCACGCTACCTCCCACATCGTCCTGGCCCGCCTCCACGACCGCGGCGTACGGCTGCGGATCCTCACCGGGTATGCCAGTAGCGCTCCCCTGCACGAGACGGTCGAGTACGGTCGCGCGCTCGACTGTTCGCGACGTTTGGTACGGAGACTTTCTATCCAGGAGGGCCACGGTGAGGCACGCACCCGGGGCGCACTGATCGGGCGACCGAGCGTGGTCGACGACGCCGCGCGCCAACACATCATGATGCGCCGGGCGCGTGGCGAGTCACTCCGGGCGATCGCCACGGCCATCGGCGTGTCCCGCGGGACCGTCGCGAACGTTGCTGAGGCGCGAACAGCTGCTCCCGAGTCGCTACCAACAGGCCTTTGACCAGGCGTTGATGGAAGGGGCCGGAGCGGCGGGCGGCGAAAGGGTTGAGCGAAATCTGCACACTCGATCCGGTCGCACCTCGATCCACTCCCAGAGGGCGCACTCAAAGATCACATCGTTGCCAACGTCGACTCCGTCAAGCTGAACACCAGCCCGAGGATGGTCAAGACCACTGGCGCAGTGCGGCGGTAGCCTGCCATCACGATCTCGCAGATGGCGTGGGGCAAAAGCAGAACCCCGGCCGTGTGATCTGCTCTCCGAGGAGAGCTACAGGGACGGTTCCGGGGTGTTCGACATCAACACTACATGGCAGGCGGGGATGTGGCCAATATGGGCGACTGGGCCTTCTACGAGCAGCACTTCGCGCACGCGCGCCTCCAGCACTACCTGGCGCGCACCAGCGGGGACGCGGCGGCGGCGATGGAGCTCTACCGCTGGAACGTCGCCGTCTCCGGTGCCTTCTGGCAATCCCTGGCCTACTTCGAGGTGGCGCTGCGCAACAGGCTCGACGATCGCATGACACTGCGGCACACCGCCCGTGGGCGTTCGGGCCACTGGGTCTTCGACGACGCTCGGGAACTGGGTCGTGACGCGAACGGCCCGGGAAGGCATCGGCAGCCGTACAAGGACATCGACCGGGCCAAGCAGCGAGTGCGTGACAACCGGAAGACGATGAGCGCCGGCCAGATCATCTCCGAGGTCTCGTTCGGGTTCTGGCACCAGATGGTCTCGCGCCGCCAGATGGCACTCTGGCCCGATCTCGCCGACGCCTTCTTTCATGCGCCGAACCGTGCGCAGCCCACGGTCCAGCAGCCCGTCGAGCGGCTGCGCGAGTTCAGGAATCGGAACGGCCACCATCACCGCGTCTGGTCGGAGGACGTCCAGGGGCGCTATGACGACCTGCTGGGTGTGGCCGGCTTCATCGACCCGGACCTTCGGATCTTCATCGATCGGCACAGCCTGGTGCCACGTCTGATCGCGGCGTGCCCCTGATCCGACGTCGTGGTCGCGTCATCTCGTCGTGTAGAAGGCGACCGCGGATGACGCGGCCACGTTGATCGAGTCGCCCCCCATCATCAGGATCTTGACCCGCACATCCACCGTCGCCGAGGTCCGTTTCGACAGCCCTCCCCCTCGGTGCCGAAGACGAGCGACAACCTCGGGTGATCCTGTGCGGACAACTCGTGCAGGGTGATCGCATGGTCGGCAGGGTCATCCCGGCCACGACGTACCCAGCGTCCCTTAGCAGCTCGATCTAGGCACGTGGAGGTCTTCCAGATGGGCAGTGTCAGAACTTCCGTCCTCGGGGGACCTCGACACCTACCTAGGACCGACGCGCCGCCGACCCCTTCACCCTCATCTGTGAAGAGCCAGTAATGACCAGTTGTGCACGAGCTGCTCAAGCGGCAGTCTCCGCGGACGGTGACAAACTCGTCGATGGTCCATGCGTCAAGCGAGGCTCCGCCCTTGGCCAGCACAGTCTTGTCATCGGAGACCACCACCCAAGTGCGTCTGAACAACGACTCTTCGCAAGCTCCCTGACCGTTGAGAGCGCACGCGATAAAGAGGGGGTCGGCGTTGCCGGCACACAAACTGATCACGCGAGGTCATGGTCCCACTCCTCGTGTCCCAGAGGGGCATCGTTCAGCTCGTCACGACGGGCCCTCCAGTCAGGCAGGACTTGATCCATCAGCGACACGAACCTGTCTCCATGCCCGCGTTCGCGCAGGTGTGTCAATTCATGGACGACGATGTACTCGAGGCACCTCGGGTCCTTCTTCGCCAACTCCGGATTGAGCCAGATCGTTCGCGACGAGGTCACGCACGTCCCCCATTTAGTCTTCATCCGACGTACAACGACCTTCTCAGCCTGTACTCCGAGGATCGGCTGCCACTTCTGCAGCAGGACAGGCACAACAGCCTTCAATTCACGTCGGTACCAGCGGTCAAGGGCAGCGAGTCTCCCTGCAGCGTCAGTTCCACCAGGAGTGATCAACCAGAGCGTATTTCCTTTAGTTTCGACGCCATACGCACCGCTCGACTTCGAGACATCCAAGAGGTACCGCTGACCCCACACGTAGTGAGTCTCGCCCGAGACCATCTGGCGCGCGCTCTGCCGCTCTGCATTCAGGAGTTGCTGCCGCTGTCGCTTGATCCACGAGAAGCGCTGAACGATCGCAAGGCGAATCGTTTCTTCGGTCGTTCTGCGGGGTGCTGCTACGCGCACTCGCCCGACCGGAGGGTAAACGGAGATATGCATGTTCTTGATGTCCTTGAAGACGACATCTACCTCCAGTCCAGCGACTTTGAGGTTCTCGCTACCGGTATTCATCGTGATTCTTCAATAGTTCGATGAACTCGGCGAGACAGGCATCTTCGATGCCAGGAAGTTCCTTGCGAAGCTCACGAGCCAGAGCACGTTCCTTGAATTTTCCGGCTCCGCCGGAGGCCCAGCCATGCTCCTTGCTCACCTGGATTCGGTGATGCACGGCTTTATAGTCAACTGTGAGGTCCGCCGGTGACCACGCGAAGTCGATGATCGATCGGCGAGCCGGCGTGCTCGCCCATTCTGGGTACTCGTTGCCGCCGGGCACCTCACGGGTACCGACATCCTTCGCCAGTTCGATGAGCTGATGAAGATAGGTTGCGTAGTCCTCAGCCTCTTCGCGCTGCTTCTCGATGAGCGCATCCAGAAGTTCGGACATGTGGTCGTAGTACCGCGGGTTCATCGAGTGCTCGTCCACGATGGTCTTGCGGACGTTGTTGATGATCGTCTCTGCGGTCGCCGCGCTGCTGCCCCTGATCCCGGGGGGTAGCGAGTCGATGGCGTCGGAACCACGCTCGACGATCAGCTCGACCAGAGTCTTCTCCAGGTCCGCCACCTGCTCCACCGGGGTCGCGTGGATGTAGCTGTCGAGCAGCTGACGCATGCCAGCCTCGTACTGCTTCATGTCGATGTCTTCGCCCGCACCGACCTCGACCTCTCGCTTCGCAGCGCTGTAGTGGGCGACCTCGTCCTTGATCGAAGCCATCTCGGTCACCGAGTACCCCACGAACGCCACGTCGCTGGCCACCGCCGCAAAGGCTCGGACCAGGCTGGCCACGGACTTGTACAGAAGTACGCGCCTCGGCTCGTTCTCCTTGATCTGGTCGGCGTCGCCAGGTGTCGTTGCGACGAAGTAGTGCTGGTAGTCGAGCGTGTTCTTCGGCGGGGCGACAGGTTCGCACAGGGCGCGGACAGCGTCGAGAGCGTCCTCGAGATCCGTACGGTCCTGCTCGCTGCGATCGCTGACCAGGCCCTCAACATCGTCGTCGTCGTACTCCCCGAAGGCTTCCGAGGTGTAGTCGGTGACCGTCTTGTCGAGTGATTTGAACAAGTCGCGGTAGTCGACGATGTACCCGTACGTCTTGTCGTCCCCGTCGAGTCGGTTCACCCGGCAGATCGCCCAATGCCACGTAGCGTAATCGGTCGACCGGTGTCCGGCGTGTCGTGACGGGT
>NZ_JAKDLO010000151.1 GCF_030452765.1 Intrasporangium sp. | reverse complement strand
ACCCGTGCTGCCGCCGTGAAAGGGCGGAGTCCTAGGCCGCTAGACGATGGGGACCTGTGCCCGTTGGGACGTCGAAACTATAGGGGAGATTCCGGCGCGCTCCAAATCCGTATGCCGTCCACCTGGCACCCCAGGGGCCGCACCCTTCCCGGGTGGCTGAGACCCCCGACCCGCCCCCCTCGAGCGGGCACCGATGCCGTGTCGAGCGGGCACCGACGCCGTGTCGAGCGGGGCGACAACTCGCCGTCCAGGGGGCGACAACTCCCCGTCCAGCGGGCACCAGGTCATCTGCCGGCCCAAGCAAGGACGTCCTCGGCATGCCACGTCGTCACGACCCGCTTGGCCGGGATCCCGAGCCGCTCCGCCCGCTCGCAACCGAGGTACTTCAGGTCGAGCTGTCCGGGGGCGTGGGCGTCGGAGTCGATGGCGAACAGGCAGCCGAGGTCTCGAGCCAGCTCGATGAGCTCGTCCGGAGGATCGCACCGCTCGGGACGAGAGTTGATCTCGACGGCGACGTCGTGCTCGAGGCAGGCGCGGAAGACCTTCTCGGCGTCGAACGTCGAGGGCGGCCGGGTCCCGCGGCCGCCCGTGACGAGCCGACCGGTGCAGTGAGCCAGCACGTTGGTGCGCGGGTTGCGCACCGCGGCGACCATGCGCGGGGTCAGCTCGAACGACGGCTGGCGCAGCTTCGAATGGATCGATGCGGTGACGACGTCGAGCCGGCCGAGCAGGTCGTCGTCCTGGTCGAGGGTGCCGTCGAGGTGAATGTCGACCTCGATGCCCGGCAGGAGCCGGAACGAGCCGGACACGCTGGCGTTGATCGCCTCGACCCGGACGAGCTGCTGCTCGAGCCGCTCCCGGGACAGACCGCCCGCGACCGTGAGGCGGGGGGAGTGGTCGGTCAGGGCCATCCACTCCTGGCCGAGCTCAACCGCCGAGAGGACCATCTCCTCGATCGGGCTGCCGCCGTCGCTCCAGTTCGAGTGGACGTGCAGATCGCCGGCGAGGGCCGCGTAGAGCTCCGAGCCCTCCCAGGCCGACTCGTCACCGTGCTCGCGCTCCACGGTGGTGAGATAGCGCGGCACCTCGCCGCGGAGCGCCTCGGTGATGATCGCCGCGCTGGTGTCGCCGATCCCCTTCAGCTGCTTGAGCGTGCCGGACTCGGCTCGCTGGCTCAGCTCGGCCTCGGGGATCAGCCGGATGGACTCGAGAGTGCGCCTGAGCGCATCGACCCGGTAGTGGCTCTGACGAGCGCGCTCGAGCAGGAAACAGATCCGCCGGAGCGCCTCGACCGGCGTCATCGGTGCCTCGGGTCGCGCCGGTTGTCTCACGTTCCCATCCGTCAGCGCTGCAGCGGCGACAGGGTCGAGCCGCCGGGCAGCATCCGCCCAGGAGTGTGCGAGGTGTCGACGAGGATGGTCACGAGGTCGGGGCCGACCAGCGACTCGATCACGCCGTGGGGTTTGCCCATCGTCGTCACGACGACCCGGTTGGTCCGGGCGTCGATCTTCACCCCGAGGACGGCGACTCCCTTGACCTGCAGGCCGACTCGCGCGGCGTCTATCGTGGCCACCGCGTCGCGCAGCTGCCGGATCGAGTGCGTCACGGTCCGGAACTCGATGTCCGACCCGGCCGGCACGTTCGAGCGCACCATCGCCTCGAGCTCGGCGTCAGGGCGGGTCACGCAGACCACGAGGTGCGTGTTGGCGGCGTCGGCGGCATACGTGCCCGCGAAGAGCTCGGGGAAGCGGACCTCGAGGGTCGGCGCGAGGGTCTCCATCGCGGCGCGCACCGGGGTCATCGGCCCGCTGAACCAACCCGAGAGGTCACGAGCCGGCGGCATGCCGCCCCGAAGCGCTGCGCCCGGCGGAGCCGAGGTCGGCGTGCGCTCGCTCCGTGCCTTCTCGCTCTGCATGGTGACTCCTTCCGGAACCGCACCCGCCGAGGTCGCGGCATCCTGTCCTTGGTGCCCGGTGACCCAGATGCCGCCCACGCTACCCGCGATGACGACCGCTGCCGCCGCGCCGAGCAGACCGGAGCGGCGTCGGTGCGCGCGGGCACGCCCACGGTTGAGCGCGCGCTCGGCGAAGAGGTCGTCGCGGGGTGGTTCGAGGTCGTTCACGGCGCCCAAGGCCTTCCGAAGTTGTTGTTCGCTCATGTCAGGGCTCCGTTCAGGGGCGGTTCGGTGAGCCGGTTGCGCAGGGCGGCGAGCCCCCGCGAGATCTGGCTCTTGATCGTGCCCTCGGCGACGCCGGTGCATTCGGCGATCTGCGGCACGGTCAGGTCGTCCCAGAACCGGAGCACCAGGACCGCCCGCTGCCGCTCGGGCAGCCCGTCGAGCAGCTCGGTCAGGGTCATCGCGAGCTCCCGGTCGTGCTCGCTCGACGCGGCCTCGGGCACGGTGTCCGTCAGTACCTCCCGGTGTCGCTTGCGCTGGGTGTTCAGGTAGAGGTTGAGCATCGTGCGGCGCGTGTACGCCTCGTGTGCGCCCACACCGATCCGTGGCCATGCGACGTACACCCGCGCGAGTGCTTCCTGCACGAGCTCGTCGCCGTCGGCCCAGCGGCCGCAGAGCAGGAACGCCCGTCGCCGCAGCACGTCCTGTCGCGCGGCCACGAACTCGCGGTAGGCGTCCTCGTCCCTGCGTCTCATCGGCTCCCCGGCATCGTCGGTCGGCTCCTCCAGTCTCCTACCCGTTCAGACACGCGAGCGGGCCGCTTCGTTGCATCAGCTTCCCTGCGGCATCCGTATGCCGCTCACCGCGCCCCCGCCAAGCAACTCACCGAAGAGCAGCCAGGTTCGACGGTTGCAACCGTCGGACTTGGATCGACAGTGCACTTCCTCGCATCGAGAGTGCAGCAATCCTGTTCGACAGTGCCCTTCTTCGCATCGAGAGTGCAGTTGTCCGGATCGAGAGTGCAGTTGTCCGGATCGAGAGTGCAGCAATCCTGTTCGAGAGTGCAGTTGTCCGGATCGAGAGTGCAGCGGACCTGGCCGACTCCTGATCCGGTAGTGGCCTGGCCTTGCGTGTCGCGTCGCCGCTCATGTCGCAAGGAGCTGGGGTGCGTGTGCTCAGCGTGGGCAGGTCGCGCGACATGAGAAGCGACATGACGGGTCACCCTGACCTGACGCGCGGCCTGCGACGGGAGCGGGTCGACGGGCCGACGCTCGCGCCGAAGCCCGGTTGAGGAAAGCGGACAACTCGGCCGGGCGGTCGCCCCACTCGGTGTGTCGGGTGGGGCCTTCGTCGGGCGTGTGGCCGGTGCGTCGGCCGGGTCGGCGGGCAGACGACCGGCCTCACGCGGCGGAAGAGCGGGATCACGCGGCGGTGGACTCGAGCCGGAGCAGGAATGCCTTCGCCTCAGGTCCGCCGAGGTAACCGCCCGGCGTGCCATCGGAGCGGACCACCCGGTGGCACGGCACGACGAGCGGGACCGGGTTGTGGGCGCAGGCGGACCCGACTGCCCGCACGGCCCGGGGGCGTCCCGCGGAGGCGGCGACGGCGGCATACGAGCGGGTCGCGCCGTAGGGGATCTGGCGCAGCTGTCCAAGCACGTCGAGGCGGAAGCCGTGCGCGAGCCGCAGGTCGACGGGCACCTCGAAGGCGCGGCGGCGTCCGGCGAAGTACTCGCCGAGCTGCTCGGCCATCCCGGCGATACCGTTGGGGTCGTGCAGGACTCGCGGGCCGATGAGGGTGGCCAGGGACTCGAGGACGGCGTCGCGGCCCTCGGACTCGAAGGCGAGGCGGACGAGCCCGGCCGGCGTCGCGGCGAGCAGGAGGGGCCCGATCGGGGAGTCGACGACGCGGTAGGTCAGGTCGACGAGGTCCCGCTCGGCGGCACCACGCACGAGCTGGCCGTGCAGGCGGTCGAGGTGCTGCTCGTCGTCGGGGGTGGGAACGGTCAGGGGGTCGAGGACGGTGTCAGGCATGGGTCTCACGCTCCAGGCTGGGTAGGTAGGTGCGGCGCAGGGTTGCGATGCCGTCGGCGCTGGCGCGGCGGGCGGCCGCTGCCGTGCCGCCGACGATGCGGGCGACCTCGGGGTGCGGCAGGCCGGCGACGTGGTGATACGCGACGCAGAGCCGTTGCCTGTCGGGCAGGGCGGCCAGGGCACGCCAGAGGTCGTGGTCGGGCAGCGCCGGGCCGCCGTCGCCGAGCTGCCCACCCGCCGGCTCGGGGATCGTCGGAACCGGCACGGGCGCGCGCTGGCGAGCCCGGATGACGTCGATCGCCTTGCGGTGCGCGATGGTGACGAGCCAGGCCCGGACGTCGGCGTCGTCGGGCAGGTCGGGCCAGGCGCGCAGCGCCGCCAGGAAGGTCTCGGACCACGCATCGTCGGCGTCGACCGGGCCGAGCACGGCTCGGCACACGCGCAGCACGAGTCCGCCGTGCTCCGCGACGGCCTGCTCGAAGGGGTGTCTCATGTCTTGTCAACGCCCCGTAGCGCGGAAGTGTGAGGTCACGCGCGCGCCACGCCGTCAGAAGAGCCGGCCGGCCGTGTCCGCAGCGGGCTCCTCGAGCGCAAGGAGGAAGCGCTTGCGGTGCAGGCCGCCGGCATAGCCGGTGAGGCTGCCGTCGGCCCCGACAACCCGGTGGCACGGGATGATGATGGAGATCGGGTTGTGCCCGTTGGCGTGGCCGACCGCCTGCGCGAGGTTGCGGTCGCCGAGCGTCCGGGCCAGGGCGCCATACGTCGTCGTCTCGCCGTAGGGGATGGCGCGCAGCAGCGCCCACACGCGCTGGGCGAACTCGTCACCGGCGGGCGCGAGGGGCAGGTCGAAGTCGCGGCAATCGTGCCGGAAGTACTCGTCGAGCTGCCGGATCGCCGACGCGAAGGGCTCCTCTGCGGCGTCTGCTGCTTCGCCGTACAGGGACGCGTCGGTGGGCCGGTACTTCTCGGCGTCCATGTGGACGCGCGTGATCGCACCGCCATCGGCGACGATGGTCAGCTCACCGATGGGGGAGTCGGTGACGACGTGTCGTGGCGTCATGGGCCGCCTCTCGGACTGAACCGACTTCGGGCGGTGCCGCCGTGCGGAGCATCACCCCCAGCCAACTCCTCACCGGCCTGCTCCCCACCGGCCTGCTCCCCACCGGCCTGGTCACCACTGGCATCGCGCGCCGACTCCTGCGCCGCGACGATGTCTGGATGGGTCGGGATCGGGAACTCGGCCGCGTAGTCGCCATAGGCGCGGGGATCCTCCGAGGGCTCGAGGTGGCAGGTCAGGGTGACGTCCTCGACGGCTCGGTGCACTGCCGCCTCGACATCCTCCATGAGGTCGTGGCCGCGTTGCACCGACCAGGCGCCCGGCACGAGGACGTGGACCTCGGCGAACCGGTGATGGCCCGACACCCGGGTGCGCAGCCCGTGGAAGTGGACCTCCTTGGTGACATAGTCGGAGATGACTTCGGCGATGGTCTTGTTGTCCTCCTTCGACATCGCGATGTCCATCAGGCCCTCGACGGACTGCTGGAGCAGCTTCCACCCGGTGAAGATGATGTTGAGGCCGACGAGGAAGGCGACGATGGGGTCGAGCCGCTCGACACCGGTGAGGGCGACGAGCAGCACCCCGACGATGACGCCGGCGGAGGTCCACACATCGGTCATCAGGTGCTTGCCGTCGGCCACGAGGGTCAGCGAGCGGTGCTGTCGTCCGGCCCGGAGCAGGACGAGGGCCACGACGCCGTTGACGACGGACGCGACGACCGAGACGCCGAGGCCGATGCCGACGTTGTCGATCGGCTGTGGGTGCAGAAAGCGCTCGACGGCGGACCACATGATGACGACCGCCGCTATGAAGATCATCTGGCCCTCGAGGGCGGCTGAGAAGTACTCCGCCTTGGTGTGCCCGAAGTGGTGGTTCTTGTCCGGCGGCATCGCCGCGACCCGCAGCGCGATGAGCACGGCGATCGCCGCGACGAGGTTGACGACCGACTCGGCGGCGTCGGACAGCAGCCCCACCGAACCGGTCAGCTGCCATGCGAGACCCTTGAGGGTGATCGTGACGATCGCGGCCGCGATGGACAGGTAGGCGAAGCGGGTCAGGTCCCGGGTCGGTGGGGCCTGCTCCGGCGTCGCAGGGGGCGGAGTGCGGGGCACGTGGTCATTCTCGCAAAGGCCACCGACACCGACATCCGGCGAGGATCGGGTTTGTCTCCTCACCGCCGGGGGTACCACCCGGCCACCCGATGAATCGAAACGAAGGGAGACTTCGATGGGTGCCACCGACAAGGCCAAGAACGCCATGGAGGACATGAAGGGCAAGGCCAAGGAGGCCTTGGGCGACATGACCGACGACGAGTCGAAGCAGGCCGAGGGTCAGACCGACCAGGCGAAGGCCGACGCCAAGCAGCGCGGCGAGAAGGTCAAGGATGCCGGGCGTGACGTCAAGGACGCCTTCGACCGCTGAGGCCGCACGAGCAGGTGCGCACGTGCTCCGGTCCAGCCACGTGCGCACCGCCACGTCTCGAGCGGGCCGCATTGAGCGGCATACTGACCATTCCGTATGCCGCCGAGTCGGCTTGCGAGGTGGCTGACCCAACGTCTGGCGCGGCAGGCCCGACCCTGCTTGGATGGTCTCAACAGGGTTCAGGAGCAGGTGGTCATCATGACGACAAGTCAGTCCACGACGTCGCCGAGCAGTCACGCGACCCGGCGCACCGTTCGATATATCGCAGCGGCCGCATCCGCGGTTGTTGCGCTGCTCTACGTCGTCCTCATGCTGCTCGTCAAGGGTGCTGAGCTACAGCCGGGCGCGACCGATACGACGACCTACGGCGGTTATCTCGGGCTCGCGGTCGCCTACTTCATCGGGGCGGTGATCCTCGCCTCCGTCGACAACCGCATGCTCCACCTCCTCGGGGCCGCCGTGCAGGTCGTCGTCATTCTGCTCTTCATCGCCTTCGGGGTCGGTCTGCTCGGCCAGGGCGCATTGTCGAACCCTGCCATCAGCCACCTCCCGCTCGGTCTCTGGGCAGCGGTGATCACCGGCGCCCAGGTACTGCTGCTCGCGATGCTCGGCTACCTGGCCGACAACCGGCACCGTCCTGTGGCGACCGCCTGATAAGGCAAGGACTGGGAGGGGCCTTCCCTCGTGGTCAGGGCGCCGCGGGCATGCCGCTCCGGTGTGGAGCGGCGGCTCCGGCAGAGGCTGTTCGTCGGCTCCGGGGACAGGGGCCGAGGCGCACGGGCGGGCTCGGGCATCTGACAGGCGTTGGTCGGACACAACAAGTCCGCCTCGAGCCTGCGGACGCTGCACGTGGCGATGGCAGAGACCTGACTTGTTGTGTTCTTCCGCCCGCCTGCGCGGCTGATGCGAGCTCCCTGCCACGTTGCCCCCACCGGAGGGGTGAACCGCGCTGGGGGTCGATCAGTCCCGCGGCTCGGGCTCCCGTCCCAGCACTCTCGGTGGATGGGCCTGCCGTGCGATGGCCGTCGTGGCGCGCGGGACGAAGCGCGGTTCGAGGACGATCTCTCGTGGTACCGCGCGTCGCCCTTCGAGCCGCTCGACGACCGCTCGCTCGCTGAGTCCGGTGGCGGCGCCATCATGGACATCGGCGCACACGCCATCGACGCTCTCCAGTTCGTCGCGGGTCCGGTGACCGCGGTCCGTGGCGCCTGCCTGAGCACGGTGATCACCAAGCGGCCGGTCCCCCGCTGGGACGGCCGTCGGCCACGGGCCGCAGAGACGACGGGGGAGTACGCCGAGGTCACCAACGACGACATCGCCGTGGTCCTGCTCGAGATGGAAGGCGGCGGCGTCGCCCACCTCGAGGTCAGCAGGGTCGCGGCCGGGATGCCGAACTCTCTCGGGGTGACCGTCTACGGCTCGGCGGGACATGCACGCTTCGACTCCATCTCCGGCGGGGAGTTCCACATCTTCCAGACCGGCGCGGTAGATCTGCGCACGAACGGGCCGCGGCGGGGCCGCGATCGACAAGAAGGTCGATGCCATCGCGGTCACCGATCCGAACACTGGAGCACTCGGCCCGAGCATCGAGAAGATCGAGCAAGCAAACATTCCGTTCGTCATGCTCAACGCCGGCCAGGCCGACGCCTTCCAGCTCGGCGCGCTTGGCTACTTCAGCCAGAGTGAGGCCGACGCCGGCCTCGCCGCCGGGGAGCGGCTCGCGAAGGATGGCGCAAGGCACGTGCTGTGCGTCATCCACTCCCAGGGACAGACCCAGCTCGAGGCCCGGTGCGACGGTATCGCCAAGGGGCTCGGGACGACCGGAAAGCTCGACCGGCTCTACGTTCGGGGCGAGGACCCGACCGACGTCACGACCAAGATCAACGCTGCCCTGACCCAGGATCCGAGCGTGGACTGGATCGTCACCCTGGCGGCCACGCACGCGATCCAGGACGGCAAGATCGCCTGGGCCGTCGACCAGCAGCCCTACCTGCAGGGCTACCTCGCCGTGGACAGCCTGTGGCTCTTCAAGACGAACGGCAACACCATCGGCGGGGGGAGCCCACCGCGACTGGTCCGGCCTTCGTGGACAAGACGAACGTCGCAGCGGTCGCGAAGTTCGCGGCCAACGGCACGCGCTGACGGCGAGGACCGGCCTGGTATGGCGCTGAGGGGGCTCTCGACGCTCCGCCCATGACGGGCAAGTGCCAAATGTGCCCAAACCGGCTCGGAGTGACAAGGGGATGGGAAGGCCCGATGCACTGTACGAAGGATGACCTGCGGAAACGTGGGGTGGGCCCCGTCGGGCTCGAACCGACGACCAGCGGATTAAAAGTCCGATGCTCTACCAACTGAGCTAGAGGCCCGGGGGTCGGTAGTCGATCGGGATCACCCTCCATACCTGCGTCGCTCGATCAGTCCGACCCGCCGGTTCCCAGTATGCCGGACCATCGTCGACAGTGCGGACGCCGATTCGCGCCCCCGGACGGCCGGGATGCCGCTCGCTCACCCGGTCACCCGCGCGTACGTGCAGCTCGGCAGGGCGTGCGACGAGGTCGGGGGCGCCCGGCCCGTCCGAGCGGGTCTCCTTCTGGATTTCCGTGGACTGGATGGCGTGCTCCTCGGCAACAGCGTCACCGGTGGTCGTGGCGGCGGCTGCGGCGGATCTCCAACGTGATCAGCCGGGCGCTGCGCCGAGTGCCATGGTTGGGTGCACGACTGATGCATAGTCGCGGGTGCTGCCCCTCGGGACCGAAGGCAGCGCGGCGGGAATGGTGCCACTGTCAGCCCGGTCGGCATCGGGATCAGGGCGGCAGGACTGAACCTGGTCGAGCCGTAGGTCAGCACCCTCCCCGCCAGCTCATTCGGCGGTCGACCTCACTCAGCGGTCGACGGCACGCTCCAGCTCGGCCTTGGACATCGTCGACCGTCCCTTGATGTTCTGGCGGCGGGCATCCTCGTACAGCTGCTTCTTCGTCCGTCCGCCTTCTCCCCGGTGCGATCGCAACCCTCCGCGCCGGCTCGAGGAGATGTCGTCGACGGACGTCCGGCTTCTCGTCTCGGACTCGCCCGCCCGGGCCCGATCCTTGTTGACCGTGCGTGCGGCGATCTCCTCCGCGTCGGACTCCGAGTGCCCACGTGAGAGCAGGCCGTCCTTGATGTGCCGGTACTCCCGCTCGCGCTTCGCGCTCCAGGCCTGCTGTGGCATGTCGCCGCCTCCTGAGGTGATCTTTCGTCCTTGGGTTCGAAGGTGGACTCCCAGGTTCGGGCCGTCCCGGATCGGCTCTCCCGCAACCGCGCACGCCTGACAGGCACCCTGTCAGTCCCGGATGCGGGACCGAGCCGCGCCTGAGGAGACTGGTCGTCGAGCCGGCCGTCATGGCGTTCACTTACCCACGTCGGCCGCCCCGAGCGCATCGGAGACAGGACTTCCGGTGTCCCTGGCGGATGAGGGTATGACGTCCACGTGCTCGAGCGGGCGAGGCGTGCGCACAGACTTCATGGGCGCTGGGGCTCGCGGGTTCTCGAGGTGCTTCCGGTGACCTCCCCCACCACCCACCCGATCCGCCGCAATCCGGCGTCCGTGCTCAGTGGGCTCGGTCCGCCTCTCCTACGGGGCGGCCCACGATCATCGAGTCGAGCAGCGCGGCATCGAACGTCTCCGCCGTCTCTGGATCGAGCTGGGCACCCAGCCCGTCGAGGACCGCCGTGAAGAAGCATCGGGCTGAGACGGCGAAGACGACGTCCGCGATGTCGGCGTCCGACAGCCCGGCGGCGCGCAGACGGTCCACGTCCTGCGCCGAGACGGACGCGGCGTCGGCCGCGACCGCACCGGCGAACTCGTACACCGCGCGGTCTTGGGCATCGAGGCCGGCGCCGTCGGTCTGCTCGCCGATCGAGCGCATGGCCGTCTCGTCCCCGCACACGTCCCGGAGGAACTTCGAGTGCGCCGCGGTGCAGTAGGTGCTCCGCCGGGCCCGTGCGGCGGCGATCGTCGCGATCTCGAAGCGGCGCCGGTCCATCCCGTCGCGGATGGTCGCGTTCAAGGTGTTCCACGCTCCGGCCACGTCCGGACGGCTCGAGAAGGCCGCGGTGTAGTTCGGCAGGAAGCCCCACGCTGCGCGCTGAGCCCGGTAGTACTCGGCTAGCTCGCCTTCGGCCGTGCTCTCGGCCACGCTGCTGATGAACATCCCCGGATTGTCCTCCTGCGAAAGGGCGGGGGGAAGGGCATC
>NZ_JAKDLO010000150.1 GCF_030452765.1 Intrasporangium sp. | reverse complement strand
GGGCTTGGCCCGGCGCGGCACCACGCCGCCGGAGAGTTCATCGATCGTCCCCGATTCGTATCTTGCCGACGCGGATCGGTCATCACAGGAGGTAGTGCCATGCTCGTCGTCTGCACCCGGGACCAGGACCTGCGGGGCTGGGCCAAGAATCCGGAGTCCGGCGCCGACCAGTGGGGTGACCTCGTCGAACTACCGCTCGGCAAGCAACAGCACGCCACTGCGAGGCTCGAGACGGCACTCGGATCGCTGAAGCGAGACGAGGCCCTGTGTCTGTCGGCGCACGGCAGCGACACCGAGATCGGCGACGAGGGGTCGGGCAAGACCGACTGGACCTGGACCGTCGGCGACATCGCGAGCTTGCTGAAGCTGAACGCACGCAATGACTACCGCGGTCCGGTGCTGATCAGCGCCTGCGCCGAGGCGGTCTCCAACTTCTCGGCTCACCTGGCCGTCGCCCTCGAGCAGGAGCAAGCCCTGAACGGGCTCTGGGTCTACGGCTACAACAACGCCGTCCCGGCGGAGATCTCCTTCCCGCGGCCATCGAGGCTGGATAAGAATAGCGAGCTGCAGGGCACCCAGGTCAACTACTGACCACAGGATCAGCTGACGTGGTCTCGCCCACCGGTGTGGGAACCCGTGCCCATGGCCACGTCTCTTCCCTCGTACCGGCGCAACCCCCGTGCGACACGACGGCCGGCTCGGGTGGTGCCGGACCGGGTCTCGGGCTGCAGACCGTGCTGTCCCCCGATGAGGTCACGGCGGCGCTGACGAGGCTGGCCGTCGAACATCGTGTGCGGTTCGTGGTCGACATCCAGCCGGGCCGCCCGGGGAGCACAAGGCGAGTGGACGTCGCCGGCGCCGATGAGGAGCGGATCCCCGTCGTCGAGCGACCCGGGCGCACCCGGTACGTGCGGGTTGGCGACATCGACTGGTTCGAGGCACGCAACCAGTACATCCGGCTGCACCTTGGGGCCAGGTCGGTGCTGGCACGGACCCCGACGTTGTCGATCACCAGCCTGGAGCAGTGCTTGGACCCCCAACAGTTCGTTCGCGTCCACCGGTCACACATCGTCAGCTTCCGCTGTGTCGAGGCAGTCGAGACCGACAGCCGAGGCCGCCGGTTCGTCGTGCTCACCGGCGAACGTCACGTGCCGGTCAGCCAACAACACTGGACCCGGTTGCGCGCGAGCCTTTCCCGGTTCAGCGACGACTTCTGACGCCCGACGACACCGCAACCCTGGTTCGCAACACCGACCGGCCCATTCGCACCAAGCGCGGTTCCGGCACGGCGGGCCCACCACCTAGCGTCGGGGTTGTTCCCGACGGCCCGCCTTGGCGATCCGAATTGACCCAGATCCGTGGCGAACCGTCCCGGAGCGGAACCTCGAACCGTGTCTCAGATGCGCGGCCCAAGAAATCTTCTCATCCCCCCAGGAGGAAGGCATGACCCTTCGTTTGTCGTACGTCAGTGAGGCGGCAGCCGGAACGCCGTACTCGCTCACACTCAAGAACGAGTCGGCCAGCGACTACACGCTCTACGTCTTCCAGAAGACACCGGATCAGGAGACGGCGAACATCTTCTCGCTCGCCTGGTTCGCCAGCCCGTTCGTGATCGTGGCCGGCAACCAGATCCAGTTCGACTGGAGCATCGACTACAGCTTCGTCTGGGGCGCGACCGGCCACCTCGTGCCCGGCGTGACCTTCCAGGCCAGCGGCGTGACCGACGCCGACCCCGCCGGCGCGAACACGACCGGCTTCAGCGTCGCACCAGGACCGCATCTCACCGCCGCCACTCAAGGGGATCCCGCCGGCTCCCTGGTGATCAGCGACTCCTCCGATGTCCCCAACGACAGGTTCTCGGTCGGCATCGGCATGTCGGGCGCGGGAACGTTCGCGGTCCAGGCCGGCCCGAACCTCACGCACACCTTCACGCCCACTCCGACGTACTGGATCGGCGCAGGCTCGAACATCAGCATCGGCAAGGTGCTCGAGATCACCACGAACAACCCCGTCGCGCAGGTGACCTTCCCACCCAACGTCTACGACCTGACCTACGTGTTGGACCAGTCGAACGAGTGGGTGCCGGACCAGTAAGACCAAGTCCCGGCGCCTGACGACGGGCCGCGAGCAGGGTTGCGGATCGCGCCGAGGCCGTAGGCAGGACCCGGCCCCGGCGCGATCGGCAGCAGGGCTGGTAGCGCTCGGGCCCCCGCGAGGCCTCCCTCACCACACGCACCCGGGGCTTTCGGCGTCACAGCTGCAGCGCCGCAGCAGCACAGAAAGGAGACCATCGTGGGCGAGATCCTGATCGGAACGGTGCTGCCGTTCGCGGGACAGGTCAACCCGGTCAACGGCTCGGCGAACACAGCGTGGGCGAACCTGCCCTGCGCGCCCGCACAACCGTCCACCGCGACGCCATCGCCGGACGCGCCGGTGCTGCACATCGAGAGCGACGGCTGGATGCTGTGCGACGGACGGCACCTCAGCGCCGCCGCCTACCCGGAGCTGTACGCGGTCATCGGCACCATGTACGGCTCGCGGGCCTCCGGCGCCGACGCACAGTTCGCCATCCCCGACTATCGAGGACTGTTCCTGCGCGGCTTCGACGCCGGCTCCGGGCTGGACCCCGACGCCGCCAGCCGGACCGCGCCTTCGGGCGGGCAGGTGGACAACGTCGTCGGCTCCCTGCAGTGCGACTCGCTCGAGTCACACACCCACCACTACAACATCGCCCAGCCGGCCGGCGTCGCCTCGCAGGGACAGGCAGCCTCAACCACGGCGACCTCGACCGCGACGACCGGGCCCGACCGGCCGGCCCGCGTCTCCAGCGAGACCCGACCCAAGAACGTCGCCATCAACTACATCATCAAGTTCCGCTAACTAGGCTCCGCTCGACCAGCACCAACCCGCCCAAGCCGTATGACGATCGGGTTTCGGCCCAGACAAAGAAGCGCGATACGCACCAAGTCTCTCGTGGGCCGACACGAAGACTGTGACGCCAGACGACATGAGCGAAGCAGTAAGGCAACGCACCCCACTCGCATCACCGTCGCGCATCCCGACGGTCCGATGCGTTCGACAACAACAGCAATCCGGAGGACTCTCTCATGGCAACGATCCAGGTGTACAGGCACGGCTCTGATATCAAACTCGGCAAGGGAACCGGCACGGTCGACACCAAGAACCACACGGCCACCATCACCAGCTGGACTGACCAGGCCGGGCTCTCGGTGGGCACGATCTACAAGCTCAAGTCCGGAGGCAAGTTCTACTCCGCGAACTGCACCGCCAATGCGCTGCCCGTGACTTTCGACAACGTCGAATAGTCTCTGCGGCGAGCGGGTGAAGCTCCGACGCGGGATCGCCGGTCGGTCGACCCAGATTCGGTGACCGGTCAACGAGCCTTGGTGCCCGGGCCGACGGGGTCAGGGGTTGCCGGTGTCGGTGTCCGGCGGCCCACCGTCGTCGGTGACGTCCTTGAGGAACGCCTCGAACTCCGCACCGATCTCGTCCGCGGTCGGCAGGTCGCGCAGCTCGGTCGCGAGGAGGCTGCGGCGCTTGCTGCCCGCGACGAACGCGTCGTACTGCTCCTCGAGGGCGTGCACCACGGCGGCGACCTCGTCGGACTCGGCCACCTGGCGGTCGATCTCGGCGCGGTTCAGCCCGGCCGACGCAACGAGCTCACTGCGCCCCAGGTCGAGCCCGGTCGCCGCAGCCACCCGGTCGAGTGCGCTGACGGCGGCCTCGGGGTACTCCCCCTGCCCCAGGTAGTGCGGCACGTGGACCGAGAAGCCGATGGCGTCCCGGCCGGCCTCGCCGAGCCGGTACTCGAGCAGGCTGGTGAAACTGCCGGGCACCACCATCTCGCCGAAGGCGACCTGGTTGTCGGGGATGAGCCGTGGGTCGGTCGCATGCGCGGTGACGCCCATCGGGCGGGTGTGTGGCACGGCCATCGGGATGCCGTGCACGCTGACCGTGAGCCGCACCCCGAGGCTCTTGACGAGCAGCATCGTCGCCTCGACCATCCGGGCCCACTGGTAGTCGGGCTCGGGACCGGTGAGCAGCAGGAACGGGACTCCCTGCCCGTCGGTGACCCGGTGCAGCAGCAGGCTGGGGTCGGCATAGGAGGTCCACCGGTCGCGGTCGAAGGTCATGGCCGGCCGCCGCCCGCGGTAGTCGAGCACCTGGTCGATGTCGAAGGATGCGACGACCGTCGACTCGTGGGTGCGCAGGAGGTGGTCCGCGAGCAGCTTCTGCGTCTGGCCGGCGTCGATGAAGCCCTCGAGGGCGACGACGAGTACCGACGCCTGCATCCGGGCGGGCGGGGTGTCGGTCTCGAAGGAGATGAGCTCTGACGGGTCCTGCACGGGTTGGCCTTTCGTAGTGCGGGTCATTGGGTCAACGCCCGGCTGGTCGGGACGATTCCCGAGCCGCCCACACTCCCACCGGAGGCATCGGGCCCCATCGGCCCGCCGCCGCGTCACGGGCTGATCGCGGCGATGGCCCGCAGGATGCGCTGCGCCGAGACCTTGTGTGCGGTGCCGAGCTGTTGCGCGAACAGTGAGACCCGCAGCTCCTCGATCATCCAGCCGATGCCGACGACGTCCTCGGCGCCTCGCCCCGCCGGCCGGAGCCCCGCGAGCAGGTCGGCGTAGCGCCCCTCGACGAGCGCGACCTGGTCCATCAGCTGCACATCCCGCGTCAGGTTCTCCGGGGCCCTCTCGAGCCGGTAGGCGATGGCGCGCAGGTAGCGCTCGAGGTCCGTGAGCCGGTCGAGTCCGGTGTCGGCGACGAAGCCCGGCCGGACGAGCTCGCGCAGCTGGGCCCGGACGTCGGCGACGAGCGCCCGCATCCCGGGGTTGCTCGAGCGGTCGAGCACCTCCAGCCGGTTCGTGATGGCCAAGTGCCTGGCCAGGATGGGCTCGACGAGACCGACGACGAGCACGACCCGCGCGGCCGCGTGGCTACGCACCGCCGAGAGAGCCCACTCGAACTCCTCGCGAGTGCGTATGCCGCTGGGCGTGCTCGCGCCCGCGCCTCCCCGGCCGGGGTGGGTACCCGGGTGGGTCCCATCCGTCCTCGCCGTCATCGGGGCGCCCTGCTCCCGGACGATCACGTCGACGGCTGCGGCGAGGCAGTCGTCGAGCAGCGCGGGCACGCTGCCGTGCGGGTCGTGGCCGAGGGCCAGCTTCTGGGTGTTCGTGAGCCGCGCGAGCACCTGACGCCACGGTGGGGTGGTGCCGAGCAGGAGCAGCCGCCGCATTCCCAGTCGGTGCTCCGCGTCGGCCTCGGCGCGGGTCGGCAGGACCTGCAGGTCGACGCTGGTGCCCCGGTCGAGCAGGGCCGGGTAGCCGACGACGCCGTCGGCGCTCTGGTAGGTCTGCGGGACGGTGTCGATGGTAAATGACGTCAGGCCGGCCACCTCGATGGCCGCACTGGCCTCCCGCACCTGCCGGCGCAGGGCAGGGGTGGCCGCTTCGCGGACCGCCTCGAGGTCCTTGCCCGTCGCGACCTCGGTGCCGTCCGGACCCTCGACCGAGAAGGTGATCCGCAGGTGGTCGGGCACCCTGGACCACTCGAAGTCGGCTGCGGTGACCACCACCCCCGCGCGCCGGCGCAACGCGGCCACGAGCGCCTCGGCCAGCGGCCCCGACGAGGGGTCGAGCTCTGGCAGCGCCGCACGCGCGTGGTCTGGCGCCGGGACGAGCCCGCGCCGGATCCCTTTGGGCAACGAGCGGATCAGCGCCGTCACGAGGTCCTCGCGGAAGCCGGGCACCTGCCAGTCGAAGCCCGCCGGGCTCACCTGGTTGAGACGGTCGACGGGGATGTGCACGGTGGCGCCGTCCCGCGGCGACCCGGGCTCGAACTGGTACGTCACGGTCAGGACGTTGTCGCCTTGCCGCCAGCTCGTCGGATAGTCGCCGCCGACCACCGCGTCGGCCGAGTCGCGCAGCAGCAGGTCCTCGGTGAAGGTGAGCAGGCCGGGGTCCTGGCGGCGTGCCTTCTTCCACCACGTGTCGAAGTGCCGACCCGAGACGACCGAGCCCGGGATGCGCTGGCCGTAGAAGGCCACCAGAGCGTTGTCGTCGACGACGAGGTCGCGCCGGCGCGTCCTGGCCTCGAGCTCCCCCAGGCGCTCGATCAGGGCGGCGTTGTCTGCCAGGAAGGCGTGCCTGCTGCTCCAGTCGCCCTCGACGAGCGCGTGCCGGATGAACAGGTCGCGGGCCAGGACCGGGTCGATCCTCCCGAGGCCGACGGTGCGCCCGACGACGAGGGGCACGCCATACAGGGTGACCCGTTCGGTCGCGACCGCCGAGCCGCGTCGGGCTGACCAGCGCGGTTCGGAGTACTGCCGCTTGACGAGGTGGGCACCGAGATCCTCCGCCCAGGCCGGGTCGACCCGGGCGGCCATCCGGGCCCAGAGGCGGGTCGTCTCGACGAGCTCCTCGGCCATGACGAACTGCGGCTGCCGGCGGAAGAGCGTCGAGCCGGGCGAGATGCCGAAGCGCGCGCCCCGGGCCCCGAGGTACTCGCGTCGCTGCTCGTCCCGGACACCGACGTGCGACAGCAACCCGGCGAGCAGCGCCTGGTGGACGGCATCGGAGTCGACCTCGCCATGTCTGCTCCCCCGGGTCACGTCGAGCCCGGCCCGCTTGGCCGCCTGCTTGACCTGGGTGTGCAGGTCCTGCCACTCGCGCACGCGCAGGTAGTGCAGGAACTCGGCCTTGCACATGCGCCGGAACGCACTTGACGACAGTTCCTTCTGCTGCTCGCGGAGGTAGCGCCAGAGGTTGAGCCAGGTGACGAAGTCGGAGTGCTCGTCCTGGAAGCGCTTGTGGGCGGCGTTCGCGAGCTCCTGCCTGTCCTGCGGCCGCTCGCGCGGGTCCTGGATCGACAGGGCCGCGACGATGACGAGCACCTCGCGCAGCACGCCCCGCTGGTCCGCCTCGATGACCATCCGCGCGTGCCTCGGGTCGATGGGCAGCCGCGCCATGGTGTGTCCGTATGGTGTCAGCCTGCGCCCCGGCCGGCGCTGCCCTGCCCGACGCGGACGATCACTGCCGTCCTCGCCGGCGAAGGCCTGCAGCTCCTGCAGGAGCCGGACCCCGTCGGTGACCTGCCGGGAGTCGGGGGGGTCGATGAAGGGGAAGGCCGCGACGTCGCCGAGGCCGAGCGTCGTCATCTGCAGGATCACCGAGGCCAGGCTGGTGCGCAGGATCTCCGGTTCGGTGTACTCGGGTCGGGCCTCGTAGTCGTCCTGCGAGTAGAGCCGGATCGCGACGCCCTCGGAGACGCGGCCGCACCGGCCGGACCGCTGGTTGGCCGAGGCCTGGCTGATCGGCTCGATGGGCAGCCGCTGGACCTTGAGGCGCTGGCTGTAGCGGGAGATCCGGGCCGTCCCGCTGTCGACGACGTAGCGGATCCCGGGCACGGTGAGCGAGGTCTCGGCGACGTTGGTGGCCACCACGATCCGCCGACCGGTGTGCGGGGAGAAGACCCGGTGCTGCTCGGCCGCGGAGAGCCGCCCGTAGAGCGGGAGCACCTCGGTGACCGGCAGCTTCAGGCCGTTGACCGCGTCGGCGGCGTCCTTGATCTCGCGTTCGCCGGAGAGGAAGACCAGTATGTCGGAACCACCGGAGACGCTCTGGCTGTGCTCGGTCCACAGCTCGAGGACCGCCTCGCAGATCCCGGTCATGAGGTCCTGCTCGTCACGCTCGGGATGGTCCGGGTCGAGCAGGGGCCGGTAGCGGACCTCGACCGGGTAGGTACGTCCCGACACCTCGACGATCGGGGCCGGCTCGCCCGTCGCCGGGTCGGCGAAGTGCTCGGCGAAGCGCTCCGGGTCGATCGTCGCCGAGGTGACGATCACCTTGAGGTCGGGTCGGCGCGGGAGCAGCTGCGCGAGGTAGCCCAGGATGAAGTCGATGTTGAGGCTGCGCTCGTGGGCCTCGTCGATGATGATCGTGTCGTAGCGGCTCAGGTCGTGGTCCTGCTGCAGCTCGGCGAGCAGGATGCCGTCGGTCATGACCTTGACGAGCGTGTCGGGGCCGGAGTGGTCGGCGAAGCGCACCTGGTAGCCGACGCTGGTGCCGAGCTGCACGCCGAGCTCGTCGCAGAGCCGTTCGGCGACGGCTCGGGCGGCGATGCGGCGCGGCTGGGTGTGCCCGATCATCCCACCCAGGCCACGGCCGAGCTCGAGGCAGATCTTGGGGATCTGGGTCGTCTTGCCCGACCCGGTCTCCCCGGCGATGACGACGACCTGGTGGTCGCGGATGACCTCGGCGAGCTCGTCCCGGTGCAGGGCGATCGGCAGCTGCTCGGGGTATGTGATCGGGGGGACGAGCCCGGCCCGGTGCGTGCGGCGCGCGGCGCGCTGCTGCGGGGTAGGCGGCATACGGCCTCGGCTCGAGCGCCCCCGGCGGGAGCGGCGCGGCCGCGATGGCACGGACGCGGGCTGCTCGGGCATGAGCGACAGGATAGGCGCCGCCGACCGGCATCCCGAACCGGTTTGTCGTGCGGAACCGCGCACGCGAGACTGGAGTCGACGTGCCGGGTGCCGCATCTACGTGGCGACGCCCTCGTCGCCATCGGGACCGGAGGCGGCACCGCGACGTGCGAGGTGCCGGGATTGCGTTGAGGGCCGATCAGACCTCGGACTCGGTGGTGGCTCCCGCACGCCGGTTGTTGATCGCGACGCGCAGCGCCATCGCCTTCTCGAAGGCGGTGTGCCAGAAGCGGCTCAGCACGAGCTCGCGCTCTCCGACGTACTCGACGACGTCGGCGCCCGCGCCGAGCTTGAACAGGAGCAGCCCGGTCAGCGGCGAGGTCGCCCCGAGAGAGGTGTTGAAGCCACGGAGGTCGTATGCCGTACAGCCGGCTTCCAGCGCGTCCCGGATCGCCTGCCACTGCAGGGCGTTGGAGGCGCGGGCCTCGCGGTTGCGGCTCGTCGAGCCTCCGTAGAGGTAGGAGAACATGTCGCCGACGCGGACCATGAGCGCGGAGGCGAGCACGTCGCCGTCGAGGTGCGCCTCGTAGATGTGGGCGCTGATCCGCTCGTGCGCGCCGTCGCCGAAGGCGCCCATCATCTGCTCGAAGTAGGACTTCGCCCGTGGGAAGAAGTGGTCGCGCTCGGCCGTCTCGGCGTAGAGGTCGTGGAACGTCGCGACACCCTCGAGGTCGGTGGTGCGAACCTCGACTCCGGCCTTGGCGGCCTTCTTGATGTTGCGGCGCCACTGCTGGTTCATGGCCTTCAGGACGCTGTCGGCCGTGCGGCCCTCGAGGTCGACGATGCACACATAGCGGGGTTGGCCGACGGCGGCGGTGTTGCCCCAGCCGATCGGCTTCCAGCCGCCCCCGTCGAGCCAGGTGTCGAGCCGGCGCGCGACCGGGTTGTCGAACGTGGGCGGCAGGTCGGTGAACGACATCAGCCCGACCTCCCCGATCTGCTTCTTGACCGGGTCGGGTGCCCACCGGCGCGAGACGACCGGGAACCCGAGCCGCAACGCGAAGGCACTGTCCTGCCTCGCCCACTCGACGAGCGGGTCGAGCCACGCGGACGGGTCCGCGGAAACCGCATCCCATGGGAGGGTCGGCCCCTCCGGTAGGTAGGCGAACGACCGCCCGAGGCGGGGGATGTGCCGCGACAGGACGAGTCCGGCACCGACGAGGGCGCCGGCCGGGTCGAACCAGCCGAGCGGGGTCTGGCGCCACTCCGGCTTCGTCCGGCCCCAGGCCGGGGTCTGCAGGAAGCTGCCGCGGAGCTCGACGACAGCAGCGGCGAGCTGGTCGGGTGCGATGGGACGGACAGCGAGTACGTGCCCTCCTCCCGATCGAGAGTGCACTTGTCCTGATCGAGAGTGCACTTGTCCCGATCGAGTGTTCTTGGGAGCGGGCTGGTTCGCGCTCTCGCTCTGGTCCTCGCTCCGGTCGGCACTCATGTCCTGAACCCTACCGATGCGCCTCGGGTGCCCCCGTCTCGGCGGGACCGGTGACGAGGGCTCGGTGTCGCCAGATCCACCACAGTCCGAGGAAGGGCAGCACGAGTGGGACGTAGCCGTAGCCCTGTCCGAAGTGCGACCACACGGTCTTGTCCGGGAAGGCTTCCGGTATCGCATACGAGAGGGCACCGACGAGCAGGACCCCGACGAGCTCGATCGACACGGCGACGGCCGCGACGCGGACCGAGGTGCGGCCCCCCCGGGCGAGGCCGACCGTCGCGACGATGTAGATGACTGCGGCGAGCGCGGACAGCAGGTACGCGACCGGTGCGCGGTCGAAGTACAGTGCGATCTGCAGGACGGAGCGGCCGGTGGCGGCCAGGGCGAGCAGGCCGTAGACGGCAACGAGCAGCCGGCCGGCTCCATGGCCGGTGTGGCCAGGGTGGTCAGGGTGTTCAAGGCGGTCCGGGTGGTCCGGACCGCTGTCCCGGGGGCCGGGGGCGTCGTGGGTGTTCGAGGTCGGTTCAGACATTGAGCTGCCAGATCTGCAGGATGCGAGCGACCAGGATGGCGACGACGACGGCGCCGCCCAGGACGACCCCCATCGTCCACCGTGACCGTTCCTTGATGGCGATGAAGACCGTGACGGGCAGGACGATCAGGACCGTGAAGAGGTAGGCGATGTAGGTGGCGCGTTCCGACCCGTCCTGGATCGACCCCGCCCGCCCGAGGCCCACGACGAGCTGCACCACCAGGGCGAGCTCGACCAGGCCGCTGACCACCATGATCGGGTCGTCGATGACCCGGTCGCGCCACAGGTGGTGGGCGGCCAGCAGGAGCAGCACAGCACAGGCGAGCAGGAT
>NZ_JAKDLO010000004.1 GCF_030452765.1 Intrasporangium sp. | reverse complement strand
GTCAGATGCCGCGCCAAGTGGACTGGTGTCTCGTCTGGGTGTTCTCAGGTCAGCTGCGCGACCACGTGGTCGATGCATTGCGTCAGCTTCGTGACGTCCTCGGGCTCGACGGCGGGGAACGTCGCGACCCGTAGCTGGTTGCGGCCGAGCTTGCGGTACGGCTCGACGTCGAGCACGCCGTTGGCGCGCAGGATCCTGGCCACCGCAGCGGCGTCCACCGCACCGTCGAAGTCGATCGTGCCCACGACCTGCGAGCGAGCCGCAGGGTCGGCGACATACGGCGTGGTGTAGGAGGTCTGCCCGGCCCACTCGTAGAGGCGGGTCGACGAGTCCAGGGTCCGCGCCGTCGCCCAGTCGAGCCCGCCGTTGCCGTTCAGCCACTCGAGCTGGGACGCGAGCATCGCCAGGGTCGCGACCGCCGGGGTGTTGTACGTCTGGTTCTTGCGGCTGTTGTCGATCGCGGTCGGCAGGCTGAAGAAGTCGGGGACCCAGCGCCCGGTCGCGGCGACCTCGTCGACGCGGGCGAGCGCGGCGGGGGAGAAGAGCGCGAGCCAGAGCCCGCCGTCGGAGGCGAAGGACTTCTGCGGCGCGAAGTAGTAGACGTCGGCCTCGCGGACGTCGACCGGCAGGCCACCGGCACCGGAGGTCGCGTCTATCAGCACGAGCGCGTCCTCGTCGGCGCCCTCGACTCGCCGCACCGGGGCCATGACCCCCGTCGAGGTCTCGTTGTGCGGCCACGCGTACGCGTCGACACCCGCCTCGGCCTTCGGCTCGGCGAGCGTGCCGGGCGCGCTCTCGATGATCGTCGACTCGCCAAGGAACGGTGCCTTGGAGGTCACCTTGGCGAACTTGCTCGAGAACTCACCGAACGCCAGGTGCTGCGCGCGCTCGCGAACGAGCCCGAACGCGGCGATGTCCCAGAACGCCGTCGATCCACCGTTGCCCAGGACGACCTCGTAGCCCGCCGGCAGGCCGAACAATGCGGCGAGGCCCTCGCGGACGGTGCCGACCAGGTTCTTGACCGGCGCCTGACGGTGCGACGTGCCGAGCACCGTCCGGGCGATCGAGGCCAGGTAGTCGACCTGCTCCGGGCGGACCTTCGAGGGGCCGGACCCGAACCGGCCGTCGCTCGGGCGGAGGTCCTGGGGGATTGTTACGGCAGGGGTATCGGTCACGTTGTTGCCTTTGCTCAAAGGGGATTGCGGGCAGCGACGCCGTTGTCGCCGTCCATTGAAGCGCACATCCCAGCCCGTCGGACCACCCGGTCAGCGGGTGGACCCTCAACCCGGCCGGTATGACGCTGAGCCGCCGAACGCTCGCCCGCTGAGCGGCATACCGCCGGGTTGTCGGCTCCGCGAAAGCGTCGGCTCGCCGTGTCCGCGCCGTCTTGAGGCAGCGCAGACGCGTCAACGCGACGCATCTGCCTCACGCGGCGTCGTCCTGGAGGGCGGTCCGGATACGCCGGTCGATGAGGTAGGTGTCGTCCAGCTCGGACCAGACGAAGCGTTCGATGAGCCACCGTCTGCGACGGAACGAATCCTCGCGGCGCTTCTCCCGGAAGACGGCGTCCGGGCCGTCGTCGTCGCGATACTTGATCGCCCCGTCGAACTCGAGGAGCAGCCGGGTCCCCTTGATGCGGAAGTCGGCGAACTTGCGTCCCAAGTCGGTCTCGACCCGGAACTGGGGCTGCACGTCCCAGCCCAGGGACCGCACCCGGTGCCCGAGAATGCTCTCGCCGGGTGACTCGATCCGCGCGTCGGCCTCCGCAAGAATGGCGCGCACCGGACCGACGTTGGTGTGCCCGGCGAAGGTCGGGAGTGCTGCAGCCAGGTCACCGAGGCTCATCCGGCCGGTGTGGAGGGCGGCGTCGGCAGCGGCGAGCGCGGTCAGCGGCTGGTACTCGAGGCCGGACTGGATGACGGCATGGGCCACTGGGACGCGGTCGGACGCCTCGAGTCCCGGGATCGCGGCATGCAGCTTCACGGGCGGACGGATCCGCGATGAGCCGGGACCGATCCGCGTGAGGTGCACTCGGCCGAGTCCGGCATACACCGTCGGCAGGCGTTGCCAGATGAGGGCAGAGGTGTGGCTCGCCATGGCTCGTCGACCCATCCTCATGAACGCGGCCCGGGTGGCCAAGCGGTTCCAGTCGGTCTGGTCCTGTGGAGGACGCGTGGCGTACCAGCCGCGGATCAGCGGATGAGCCCCGCCCGTGCCGACGAGCCTGGCCAGGGCGTCAGAAGTGAACCCGGCGCGGCGTGCCTGGGCCGCCGAGAAGACCTCTCGGTGGGCGAACTCCGACGGCATCGCTGGCATGGGGCCAATCGTGGCCGAAACGGCGGACTCGCCGCTGGAGGCCTGTGGACAACCACACGACGGTGGCCAGCCGCGTCGAGTTGACGAGTCTGCGTCGCCAGCAGGCAGCGCAGACGCGTCAATGCGACGTACGTGTCGGAGCGCGGCGCGATGCAACGCCAGGGGAAGCACTTGGCCGACGGCCGGACAGACCAGCGGGTCATGATGGCACCATGCAGATCCCCGACCAGCGCCCGTTCCCGCATCCGAGCTTCGCGGGGCAGGACCTCGACCTGGACGGCTATCGGTTCGACGCCACGGACTTCACCCACGCGCACGCGCAGGGACGGACCTTCCTCGAGTGCACGCTGGTCGCCTGCGACCTCGGCGAGGCGGTCTTCCGGGGCTCGCGCTGGTCCCAGTGTGCCTGGGAGCGCGTGCATGGGGCCGGGATCTCTCTGGTCGAGGCGAGCCTGCACGACATCGTCATCGACCAGTGCCGGCTCGGGGCGGTCTCGGCGTGGGGATCGCAGTGGCGTGGGGTCACCGTGCGCGGCGGCAAGATCGACTTCCTCAACCTGCGTGGTGCCAAGCTCAAGAACGTCATGTTCGAGGACTGCTTGATCAGTGAGCTCGACCTGCAGGAGGCGACGGTCGATGCGGTCCGCTTCGACGGGTGCCGCCTCGTCGAGCCGCAGTTCGGGCGGGGTCGCTACACGGGGCTCGACCTCACCGGCGCCGAGCTCGTCTCACCCCAGGGCGTCGCCGGCCTGCGCGGGGCCCGGGTCAGCCGCCTGCAGCTGCTCGACCTCGGGCCCGTTCTCGCGCTCGAGGCCGGCATCGAGGTCGCTGGGCCGTGACCGGCGTCGCCGGGCTCAGTGCCCCCGCCGGAGTGCGGTCGCGGCGTGGTCCTTGACTCGAGCCTTCGCGGACACCCGCTCGTCGGTACGGATCCGTCTGGTGAGGTCGACGCCCAGGATGAGGTCACCGAGGGGGACGTCGGCCATGGGGTGCACCGTGACGGCCGTGTCGCCGGTGAAGACGACCCAGTGGGCCTGCTCGCCCCGGTAGACCTTGAGGATGCTGCCCTCCCAGATGGTGTGGGCGTGGGCGTACGCCGCTCGCCGGGCCTGCTCGCTCGCCATGATCTTCTGCGCGGCCTCCTTCGCCGGCTCGCGCAGCGCCTTGCCCGCGACCCAGATCTGGGGGCCATACTTGACGCCGAGGACGACGACGGTTGTCAGAACCTTGCCCTTGCGCGCCATGACTGTCCTCCTCGCTGCTCGGTGATCTGGTCTCGGTGATCTGGTCTCGGAAGCGACACCGGTGGGTGTCTGCCTCACCTGCCGCAGCAGCCCTCCGCAATGACCCTAGTCTGTGGCAATGACGGAAGGAGATGTGCAAGCCGTGCCTCGTGTCGACTACACCGGAGACGGGCTCGTCGAGTCCGATCTCGAGCCATCGCCCTACCTGCAGGCCCGCGCCTGGCTCGAGGAGGCGATCGGACGTGCGGGGGAGAGCCGGCTGTTCGCCGAGCCGACCGCGATCAGCGTCGCGACCGTCGACGCCGCCGGCCACCCCAACGTCCGGACCGTCCTGCTGCGGTTCTTCGACGAGCGCGGCCCGGGCTTCGTGACGAACCTGGAGTCGACCAAGAGCGCGGAGCTGCACGCCAACCCGCAGGTCGCTGCGGCGCTCACCTGGCCATGGCTCTACCGGGCGATCCGCTTCCGCGGGCGGGCCGAGCTGCTGGGTCGCGAGGAGGTGCACACCTACTTCGACCACCGACCGTATGGCGCTCGCGTCTCCGCGTGGGCCTCCCGGCAGTCGCGTCCCGCGACCGGCCGTGAGGAGCTCGAGCGGCGCTGGGCCGAGGCGCGGGAACGGTTTCCTGACACCGGCGACCCGGAGGACGTGCCGGTGCCCGACTTCTGGGGCGGGTGGCGGGTCCGGTGCGACGAGGTCGAGTTCTGGGCGGGCCGGGCGAACCGGCTGCACGACCGCATCGTGTTCACCCGGTCGGGAGGGGGCACGCTGGCCGACCCCGACTCGTGGCTCGTGAGCCGGCGTCAGCCGTGAGCCGGCGGCCCTGAGCATTGGGACTGAGCACTGGGGCTGGGGCAGGCGGGAACTGGTCCGAGGGCGATCTGTGACAAACCCCTTGCCTGACACGTGGCCCCGTCGTAGCGTCGGACCAAGAGCAGAGAAGGGAGGTGATCCGAGAAGTGACTTCTTCCGGAACGTGTGAGGTGGCTGCCCAGTAGTCGGGTTCCCACCGACACCAAGGACAGAGGGAGCGGGACGACTCGGATAGTCGTCCCGCTTCTCTTGCGCCGTTGCCTGGGGATACCTCGGGTGTCCCCGCGGGGCGCGTGAGGCGCACGATGAGGTTCGGCCCTGCCGTTCGGTGTGCCAACCCCTGATGAAGCTCCCGAGTATCCTCGTAACTCTGACCTTGGGAGGACCGTGACCGACCTCATCGACACCACCGAGATGTACCTCCGCACGATCTACGAGCTGGAGGAGGAGGGCATCGTGCCCCTCCGTGCGCGCATCGCCGAGCGTCTCGGACACTCGGGGCCGACGGTCTCGCAGACCGTCGGCCGGATGGAGCGGGACGGGCTGGTCAGCGTCACCGGCGACCGGCACCTCGAGCTGTCGACCGAGGGCCGGCTGCGCGCCATGCGGGTCATGCGCAAGCATCGGCTCGCCGAACGCCTGCTCGTCGACGTCATCGGCCTCGAGTGGGAGTACGCCCACGAGGAGGCCTGCCGCTGGGAGCACGTCATGTCCGAACAGGTCGAGCGCAAGATCCTGCACCTCATCGGGGAGGGCCGCGAGTCGCCATACGGCAACCCCATCCCCGGCCTCGACGAGTTCGGGGTCGCGGCGGGCGAGGACTTCCGAGCCGGGCTCGTCATGCTGCCCGAGGCCATGGCGCCGGGCGGCGACGACGCTCTGGCGGAGGTGACGATCCGCCGGATCGGAGAGCCGGTCCAGGTCGACCCTGCGGCCCTGGCCCTGCTGACGACCGCTGGTGTCCTGCCGGGCGCGCGAGTCGTGCTGCGGCCGGCCGAGGGTGGCGTCAGCGTCATCCGGGCAGGAGCCGACCCCGACTCCGGCGTGACGTTGCCGGGCGAGGTCGCCGCGCACGTGTTCTGCGAGCCAGCACGTTCCTGACCGCCCGCTCTTCCGGCCACAGTGCTGACCACGTGCTGACCACCTGCTGAGACGATCGAGGGGTGTTCCGTGACCTCAATGTGACATGAGCGTGTCTCTTCCGATACCTTTGGCTGGCTCCCCCGGACAGCGTGGGAGTGCCCGAGTCGGCTCGCCCAGTCCTGCCGTCGGCTCGCGGGTCCGAGCAACTCGTATGGCAGGAGCGGGGGAACCAGGTTTCCCGGGCGTCGTGAGACGTCCTAGGGGTGAAGTCCTCGGGCGGGACCGGATGGTCACGCGCGAGGGCCGGGCAAACCTCCCAGCCCGAACCCGACAGCTCACCCCGTAGGCGTGTGGAGAGGTAGTCGTGGCTCACAACCCCACCGGGCGCCACCGCGTCCCCGGTCGATTCAACCCGCTCGCGGAGCTCAGGCTCATCGCCAAGGAGTCGGCGCAGCCGGCCGTCAAGGGCGCCGCCATCGTCGCGGCCTCAGGTGGCCTCATCGCCACGGTGGCCGTTCCGGCCACCGCTGCCGAGGCCAAGCCGATGCCCGTGGTGGCTGAGCATGCGGCCGGCAGCTCCACGACGAGCGCGGCCGCAGTGATCGGTCCCGGCGCAGCGGTCACCAAGGCGGGCGACGCCCTCGCGACCATCGGCTTCAAGCCTGCCGCCGCGCGCAAGGCCAAGCCCATCGTCATCGAGGACCTGGTCGTCAAGAAGCAGCGTGCCGAGCGGGCCCGCCAGGAGGCCGCAGCCCGGGCCGAGGCCGAACGCGCTGCCCAGGCCGAGCGCGCTGCCGAGGCCCGCCGGACCGCAGCGGCTCGCTCCCAGACGACCTCCTCCCGTTCGAGCAACCGCAGTGCACCGAGCACGAACAATACGTCGAAGGCGGCGAGCAACCCGGCTCCACGCGCGTCCGGCATCGTCGGCATCGCGCAGTCGATGTTCGGGGTGCCCTACGTCTACGGCGGCTCCAGCCCGAGCGGGTTCGACTGCTCCGGCTTCACCTCCTGGGTCTACCGTCAGGCCGGGGTCTCCATCCCGCGCACTGCCTCGGCTCAGCAGTCGGCCGCGACGCGGGTGTCCTCCCCGCGACCGGGCGACCTGGTGTTCTTCGGCTACCCGGCCTACCACGTCGGCATCTACGTCAGCCCGGGCCGGTTGATCGACGCGCAGCGGCCCGGCACGACCGTGGGCAACCACTCCATCTGGACGACCCCCTCGGGTTACGGCCGCTTCTGACCGGCCCTGAGCCACGCCGGTCCCGGGCCCGCCCGGCGAGGCGTCCCCGGACCGTCGAGCCAGCGTGGTTGACTGACCGGATGACCGACCAACTCGCCGCCGACTCGACCACTCCGGTCACGTTCGACCTCTGGGTAGACCTCGTCAGCGCGTGGTGCTATATCGCCAAACGCCGGATCGAGGCCGCCATCGGCCTCTTCGAACGGCCGCACGACGTGACCCTCGTCTGCCGGTCCTGGCAGCTGCACCCCGACCTGGAGCCCGGCCGCGACGGGCCCGTGGAGCCCGACGTGCACCTTCCCGGCGAGCACCTGGCACCGGGCGAGCAGCGGGTGCTGATCGAGCAGGCCGCCGTCGACCACGAGATCCGTCTCGAGTGGGACCGGGCGGTGCGGGCCAACACCCTCGATGCACATCGTCTCTGCGCACTCGCCCTCGACGTGGGGGGCACCGCGCTCGAGTCGGCCATGGTCGAGCGGTGTTTCGCGGCGCACTTCACCGAGGGCCTCGCCCTCGACGACCTCGACGTCCTGCAGCGCATCTCAGCCGAGGCCGGCCTCGACGAGGGCCGCGTGGCAGCGGTGCTCTCCAGCGACGACTTCGCCGACCGGGTGCGGGCCGACGAGCACGCCGGCCGCCGCGCCGGCGCAACCACGGTCCCCTACCTCGTCGCGAACGGCACCGCGGGTCTGGCCGGCCTGCACAGCGTCGAGGCCTACCTCACCCTGCTGCGCGACGTGGCGACGGGCAGCCCCTGAGCGCGAGCGGGATTGCCCACGGGTCGGGGACCGCCCGCCGCGTCAGGGGTATCACTGCTGGATCAGCGCTGCCTTGATGTACATGTCGATGTATTGATGCGTTCTTCTTGGACAGCAGTCCGACTTGGGTCGGCGCTCATGCTCGAGCTCCCAGCTCCGGCTCGGCGACCCGGCGCACCCCCGGCAGGACGATGCGCTTGAGCGAGCCCGCGCTGCCCTCACCCGTGAGGGCCTCCTCGACCTGTTCGATCCCGTAGCGGTGGGTGACGAGTGAGTCGAGATCGACCTGTCCGGTCGCCACCAGGTCGCGGGCGATGGGCCAGGTGTTGGTGTAGCGGAAGGTGCCGGTGACGGTGACCTCGCGCATGGCGATCTCGGGGACCGACAGGGGGATCTCGTCGGCGCTGCCCACCAGCACGACCGTCCCCCCGGGACGGACCGAGCGGATCCCGTTCACGATCGCAGGCACCGCGCCGGACGCGTCGATGAACACGTGGGCGCCGAGCTGCTCGGTGGACTCCGTAGCGGGGTCGATGGCCCGGACGCCGTACTGGCCCGCGAGCTCCCGGCGGGCCGGGTTGATGTCGCTGACCACCACGTCGACGGCGCCGAACGCCCGGGCCACCTGCGCGGCGATGACGCCGATGGGGCCGCCGCCGGCGATCAGCACGGTGTCGCCGACCGTGATGCCGCCCTTCTGGGCCGCCGCGATGCCCACCGAGAGGGGCTCCATGAGCGCGGCAGCGTGGTCGCTGATCGAGTCGGGCACCTCGTAGGCGAAGTCGTCCTGGATCAGCACGTACTCGCAGAACGCTCCGTCGAACGGTGGTGTCGCGTAGAACTCGATCCGGGGACAGAGGTTGTAGGCGCCTGCCCGGCAGAACTCACACACCCGGCAGGGGCGCTGCGGCTCGATCGCGACACGCTGGCCGATCCGGGAGGGGTCGACACCGGTGCCGACGGCTACGATCTGGCCGCTCACCTCGTGGCCGAGGACGAGGGGCGACTCGACGACATACGGCCCGATCCGTCCGTGCGTGTAGTAGTGCACGTCGGAACCGCAGACGCCGACGCTGAGCACCTTGACCAGCACCTCGTCGGCTGCCGGGCGTGGCACGGGGCGGTCCTCGAGGACCAGGTCCTTGATGCCGCGCAGCACGCTGGCGGTCATCGTCGATGGGATCTCACTCATGGGTGTGCTCCTTCGTCGGTGTCTCTGTGTCGTGTCTCTAGAACGTCGTGCCGTCGGCCTGCAGGTCGGCCAGGTGGAGGTAGCGCTGCCAGATGTCGTTGCGGTCGGCCGCGGGGTCGGTCGCCGACGTCACCCGGGGTGCCCAGGCCTGGGTGACGGCGGCCACCGTCTCGCCCCGGGCGACGGCCGCGGCTTGGATGGCCGCGCCCCGGGCCGTGCCCTCGGGTGCCTCGACCGTCAGGCTCGGACGTCCGGTCAGGTCGGCGATGACCTGCCGGTAGGCCTGGGCACGGGCGCCGCCGCCGATGAGGATGGTGCGGCCACTGCTGGGGAGGCCGTGCGAGGACAGCAGTCGCTCCCCCCGGACCAGGCCGAGGGCGACGCCCTCGAACGCGGCCAGGGCCAGCTGCTCGCGGCTCGTTGCCGTGCTCAGCCCGGCCAGCATCCCGCGTGCCTGCGGCAGGCGCGGGGACCGCTCCCCGTCCAGGTATGCGGCCAGGACCGGACGGTTCGCATCCAGGGCAGCGGACAGCGCGAGCCGGCTGAGGGTGGTGTGGTCGACCGCCAGCAGGCGGGCGACGGTGTCGGTCACCTTGGTCGAGTTGAGCGTGCACACCAGCGGCAGGTAGCCGCCGGTGACGTTGGCGACGCCGTCGATGCCTCCGGTCGGGTCCTTGACCGGGTCCGGGGTGGTGGCGAACACGACTCCGGAGGTGCCGAGGCTGTAGCCGAGGTCTCCGATGCCGAGGCCGATGCCCTGCGCGGCCAGATGCTGGTCGCCGCCACCGGGCCCGACGACGGCGCCCTCGTCGATGCCGAGGTCGACGGCCGCCTCCGCGGTGATCTGTCCCGCGGCCTCGTCGGGGCCGAGCACGGTCGGCAGCATGGGCAGCCAGTCGCCCTCGCCGATCGTGTCGGTGAGGATGTCGGTCCGCCAACTCATGGTGTCGGCGGAGAAGTAGCCCGTGCCCGAGGCGTCGGACCGGTCGGTGACGTGGCGACCGGTGAGGCGGTAGGTGAGCCAGTCGTGCGGAACGGCGAGGTGGCGCACCCGGGCGAGGGTCTGCGGCTCGTGGTCGCGCAGCCACGCGAGCTTGGTGATGGTGATGGCCGCAGAGGGGGTGACCCCGATCTGTTCTGCCCACCATGGCGTGCCGTACTTCTCGACCAGGGCCGCCGACTGGGCCGCGGACGTCGTGTCGTTCCACAGCTTGGCCGGCCGGAGCACCTGGCCCTCGGCGTCCGTGGCGACGAGACCGTGACACTGGGCGCCGACGGCGATCCCCACGACGCGCGCGTCGAGGCCCTGCGTCGCGACGCGGACCGCGGCGACGAGCGCCTGCCACCAGGCGTCCGGGGGCTGCTCGCTGACCGGTGGGCGGGTGACTGGGTGCGGCGCGCGGCCGGTTGCGACCAAGGCGCCCGTATCGATCTCGCGCACCTCGACCGTGCAGGACTGCGTGGAGCTGTCCACGCCGATGACGACGTCAGTCATGGTTCACGCTGATGATCGAGGCGGCCGTGGGGACGTGCAGCAGCGGTAGGTCCGCCGGGAGGTCCTCGAGCTTGCCGACCGCACCGGCCGGGTGGGTGTCCATGAACTGCCGCCAGGTGTAACCCCTGCCGCGCATCAGGACCTCGGCCAGCGCGTCGCCCCAGGCTGACTGCGCGATGGTGATCCCTGTGGCGACGATCCCACCGAGCTCGGCTCGGGTGCCGACGGCGACGGCGACACTGAGGTCCGCGAGCCGAGCGAGCCGGGTCGTGTGACTGCGGGTCAGCGAAATGACCTTGGCGCCACGCCGTTGCACGATCTGAGCGGCCTTGATCACCTCATCGGACGCGCCGCCGTTGGAGATGAGCAGGACGAGGTCGGTCTGCGTGATCGCTCCGGAGGATCCGTGCAGGCTGTCCATGGGAGAGAACGCCACCGCTGGGGTGCCGGTGACCGAAAGGATGTGCGCCATCCGGCGAGCCACCGTGCCGGAGGTGCCCGAGCCGCCGATGAACAGCTTGCCGTCGCTCGCGAGGATCAGCGAGGCAGCGCGCACGAAGCTCGTGTCGAGCATCTCCGAGACCGCGCGGATGCCATCGGCCTCGGCGACCAGCCTTTCGCGCGCCACCGCCAGGATGTCGCCCTCCGCACCCACACTCGCTCCTTTGAACGTCAAGTCCGTCGCGCTTCCGTATGGCGCCTCCGTCCCGTGAAGTGTAGATTGCTCGAATGCGCGCTCGGATGAGCGGAAGTAGTGATCCATGAGCATACAGTTGTGAAGATGTGTCGGCAAGGGGAGCGTGATGGGGCCCAGAAACGAGGGACAAGATGGTCAGATATGCCGCACATTTGAGCGCACGGAATGACCACTCAGAAGCGGACCGTGCCCTGCTCGCCGCGGTGGCTCGAGCGCACTACCTCGAGGGCCGGTCCCGGATCGACATCGCCGAGACGTTCGGGGTGTCTCGGTTCAAGGTCGCCCGCCTTCTCGCGCGTGCCTCGGTCGAGGGGATCGTGACCATCCAGGTCAACGACGCGGGCTTGCCCGACAGTGCCCTCGCCGGGCGCCTCGGACGGGCGCTACGACTCGAGGAGTGCAGGGTCGTGCGCTCGCACGGCGACGACGACGCCGTCCGCCACCATGTGGGCGCGGCCGCGGCAGCACTGCTGTCCGAGACCCTGAGACCCGGCGAGGTCCTCGGCGTCGCGTGGGGACGCACGCTCACGGCAACGACCAGCCAGCTCGACCACCTCCCGCGCCTCTCGGTCGTGCAGCTCACCGGGGTCGTGGCCCGCGACATCGCGGCCTCCCCGATCGAGGTCGCGTGGCAGGTCTTCAGCCGCTCCGGCGGTGAGGTCCACCCGATCTTCGCACCACTGTTCGTGCCGGACGCAGAGACCTCAGCGAGCCTGCGTGAGCATGCCGACGTCCGTTCCACCACGACGCTGTTCCCCGAGGTCACCACAGCGCTGTTGTCGGTCGGGTCGTGGAACCCGCCGGACACCCAGCTGCTCGACGTGCTGCCGCCCGAGGTCTTGGCCCGCGCAGCCGGCCGTGTCGCAGCGGACATCGCAGGCATCCTGGTCACCGGCGAGGGCCTCCCCGTCGACCCTGCCCTCCAGGACCGCTGCATCACCATCTCGTACGAGCAGCTGCGCGCCGTGCCTCGTGTCGTCGCGGTCGCCGCCGGGGCGAGCAAGGCGGACGCGGTCCGCGCCGTCGCGCAGGCCGGGTTGATCACCGAGCTCGTCACCGACCACACCCTCGCCCTCGCGATCCTCGCAGATGCCGATGCTTGAGACAGCCGAGTCCTCTAGGGCCGCCCGGTCGGCCTCAGGTCACCCTCAGCCTCGCCGGACCGCAGCCACGTCAGCTGCGCATGTCCCGACGGGGCCGCAGCCTGCACCGGCGTCCCGGCCGGTCGCGGGTCGAGGTGGACCCCGACGACCATGCAGCGCACCGAACCGCCGGCCAGCTCGATGGTCGGCACGTCGAGCGGCAGGATCCGGCAGCTCGCCTCGATGGCCTCCCGCTGCTCGGGGCGCAGGCTCGCCAGCCCGCGGCGCGACATCGCGAGGACCCGACCGGTGGGGGTGCGCAGCTCGATGGCGTTGCCGGCGAAGTCGCAGACCTGCTCGTAGGTCAGGTCGATGACGGCCCGGCCGTACTGCCCGAGCCGCTCGGCGACCTCCACCCGCCGCTGCTGCGAGGCGATGAGATCGAGCCCGACGAGCGCGAAGTCCGTGCCGACGCACATCATGACGTTCGTGTGGTAGACCGGGACGCCCGCCGGGTCCGTGGCGTCGAAGACCATCGGCTCGTACCCGAAGGCGGTGCAGAACCGTTCCAGGGCAACGGGATCCGCGCGACGCGAGCGGGCGACATACGCGACCCTCGAGGCGTGGTCGAGGACCATCGCGCCGGTGCCCTCGAGGAAGACCCCGTCGAGCTCGAGGCCCGACGAGTCGATGACGTCCTGCACCCGGTAGCCGGCCTTGAGCGTCTCGATGATGTCCCAGCGTCGCTCGGTGCGGCGGTTCGGCGCGTACATCGGGTGGACGGCGATCCGCCCGCCCGCGTGCGTCGAGAGCCAGTTGTTCGGGAAGACGCTGTCGGGGCGGGCCGGGTCCTCGTCGTCGAAGAGGTGGACACGGATGCCCTGCGCCTGGAGCGTCTCCGCGACGCGCGTCACCTCGTCGTATGCCGCGCAGCTCAGCGCCGCCGCCGACGACCCGGGCGCGGGGCCGGCCACCTGGAAGACGTTGTCCGCGGCCGTCTGCGGGTTCGGGACGAAGTATCTGGGGCGGACGAGCAGGACCGCTCCCGGGGCCTGGGCTGACATCGTCAGCGGACCGGTAGCGGGGACATGACGAGGCCGAAGAGGTCCTTCGGGTCCTCCGGCGTGGCGACGAGGTCGAGGTCGTCGAAGAAGTCGGTCCCGTCGACGCTGTCGCGCAGGTAGCGCAGCGCCGAGAAGTCCTCGATGGCGAAGCCGACCGAGTCGAACAGGGTGATCTGGTCGGCAGCGGTCCGGCCGGGGCGGGCTCCCGCGACGACCTCCCACAGCTCGGTGACCGGGAAGTCGGCCGGCTGGTGCTGGATCTCGCCCTCGATGCGCGTCTGGGGCGTGAACTCGACGAAGACGTCGGCCCGGTCCAGGATCGCCGCCTCGAGCTCGGTCTTGCCGGGGCAGTCGCCGCCGATGGCGTTCAGGTGGACCCCGGGCTGCACGTCGGCGTCGCGCAGGACGGTCGCGAGGGCCTTGTCGGCGGTGCACGTCGTGATGACCTCGGCCCCGCTGACCGCGTCGCTCGCGCTGCTCGCGACGGTGATCTCGAATCCGAGCGGCGAGAGGTTGCGGACCGCCTTGTCCATCGCGAGGGGGTCGGTGTCCCAGATGCGCAGGGTGTCGATGCCGAGCACGGCCCGCATCGCGAGGGCCTGGAACTCGGCCTGGCTGCCCGAGCCGATCATCGCCATGGTTCGCGCGCCGCGGGGGGCGAGGTACTTGGCCGCCATGGCCGAGGTCGCAGCGGTCCGCAGGGCGGTGAGCAGGGTCATCTCGGCCAGGAAGGTCGGGTAGCCGTTGTGGACGTCGGCGAGGACACCGAAGGCCGTGACCGTCTGGAAACCGCGTGCCGGGTTGGAGGGATGCCCGTTGACGTACTTGAAGCCGTAGGTCTCGTAGTCGCTCGTCGGCATGAGCTCCATGACACCGAACGGGGTGTGGCTCGCGACTCGAGGCGACTTGTCGAAGACCGGCCAACGCCGGAAGTCGTCCTCGAGGTAGCCGACCATGCCGGCGACGATCCGCTCCGGGCCCTGTGCGGCCGTCCACCGGACCATGTTTCTGACGTCGACGAAGCGGGTCATGTGCGGGTTCCTTCCATCCACTGTGGTGTTGTGCCTCATAGCCTAGTTCTCGACGATATGAACAGTCCATTGCCAAGATGCAGAATTTCTGATGACGTACTGTGCATTCTGGTGCACCTGCTCATACACTCTGCTCATGAGCGTGCTCGACGAGCTTGACCGACGACTCATCGCCGCGCTCCGTGCGGACGGGCGGGCCCCGGTCGCGAGCCTGGCGCGCTCACTCGGGGTGGCCCGAGCCACGGTCAACAGCCGGATCGAGCGGCTCGTCTCGTCCGGCACCGTCATCGGGTTCACGGTCCGGGTCCGCGAGGAGCGCGACCCGCTCGCCATCCACGCGGTCGCCCTGGTCGAGGTCGAGGGGCGCAGCACCGACCGCGTCATCCGGCAGCTGCGCGGGTTCCCCGAGATCATCGCCTTGCACACGACCAACGGCGGCTGGGACCTCGTCGCCGAGATCCGCACCGAGACGCTGGCCGGCTTCGACGCAGTCCTCGGCCGGATCCGACGCATCGACGGGGTCGTCAACAGCGAGACGAGCCTGCTGCTCACCTCCGTCCTGCGCTGACCGAGCTCCCGGTCGAGCGGGCACCAATTCGCCGGGCCGACCGGGCACCGCTCAGCCGGCAGACTCCGACTCGGTCCCTGGCCGGATGATCAGGTCGAGGTAGTCGGCCAGGCAGGCCGCCATGTCGATGGAGCGGTCGAGCAGCCACTGCGCCTGGATGCCGTCCCACAGCGCGATGATCGAGGCCGCTGCGCGGTCGACGTCGACCCCGTCACGAAGCCGACCCTGCTCCTGAAGCGCCCGCAGCTGGTCGGCGTACTCGTGTCGCAGCCGCTCGAAGCGATCGGTGTAGTGGTCGCGGGCCGGATGGCCATCCGTCATCGCCTCCCCGCACAGGATGGCGTAGAGCTCGATCAGGCCGGGGACGCGTTCGTTGAGCCGTACCCGGTCCACGATCCGGGTGGGAAAGTCTCGCCCTTCGGGCGCGCGCGGCTCGGTCCGGCCGAGCTCGTCGCGGCGCTCGAGCACCGCGAGCAGCAGGTGCCGTTTCGTCGGAAAGTGGTGCAACAGGCTGGTCTGGCTCATGCCGACCGCATCGGCCACGTCCTGCAGCGAGCCGCCTTGGTACCCGCGGGCGGCGAACACGTCGAGAGCCGCGTCGATGATGCTCCGGCGACGTTCCGCGGACTTGGCATAGGGCCCCCGTCGGCGCGGCTGGCGGGTGGCCTCCATGGGGAGTACCGTACCGGGCACCCAAGGTACACATGAATCTCGAGCAAGCACTCGAAATTGTGCTACTGTGCTCGCGCGGCTCACCTATCGCGCCGCAGCAGGAGCCCTCCTCCGCTCAGTGTGGATCTCACGATGGAGTGACATGCCCATGACACCGTTGACCCGACGGCAGCTGTTGAAGTTCGGACTGGGCGCGGCGGGCGCCGCGGCGCTGGCCGGGTGCGGGACGCCCGGTCTGACATCGGTCAACGCGGCAGCGACGATCCCGCCGGCCAGTCCGAGCAGCCCCGTCACGCTGACCTACTGGGCCTGGCTCAAGGACCTGCAGAAGGTCGCGGACATCTGGAACGCGAAGAATCCCCACATCCAGGTCCGGACCGTGTGGATCCCGGCCGGAGCCCAGGGTGGCTACCCGAAGATGTACTCGGCGTTGGCTGCGGGCGGCGGCCCTGATCTGGCCCAGATCGAGCTGCGGACCATCCCCGAGTTCCTCCTCGTCAACGGCCTGGTCGACCTGTCCCGGTACGGTGCCGCCGAGCATGCCGCCACGTTCGACCCCACGCTGTGGAAGCAGGTGTCCTTCACCGGTGGCGTCTACGGCATCCCGCAGGACTCCGGCCCGATGGCCACCTTCTACCAGACCGAGATCTTCGAACGTGTCGGCGCGTCGCCGCCGACGACCTGGTCGGCCTGGGCCGAGGTCGCCGCCGAGCTGCGCAAGCAGAAGATCTACATCGACGTCTTCCCCTTCTCGGATGCGAGCGTCTTCACCGCCTACGCGACCCAGGCCGGTGCCACCTGGCTCACCCCCACGGAGGACGGCTGGGTCATCAACATGCGCGATGACGCGACGATGTCGACGGCCAGGTTCTTCGATGCAGCGCTGGACAAGGATCTCGTCTCGACCGCCTTCGAGGCCTACTCACCCGCCTGGTTCGCCGCCGCCGGGAACGGCACCATCGCCTCGCTCACCGATGCCAGCTGGGCCGACGCCCTGATCGAGGGGATCTCCGGGGGCAAGGGCAAGTGGCGGGTCGCGCCGATGCCCAGGTGGGAGCACGGTGGCTTCGGGTCGAGCGTGCGCGGCGGGTCCACGACGGCCGTTCTCGCCAACTGCCGGCACCCCAAGGAGGCGCTCGAGTTCGCCGCCTGGCTCAACGGCTCGCAGGAAGGGATCAACGGGCTGATCGAGCACTGTGGCATCGGTTGGTCGGCCAATCCCAAGTTCATCGGGACCTCCCGGATGGAGCCATCGCCCTTCTTCAGCGGACAGAACTACAACCAGGAGGTGTTCGTCCCGGCGAGCACCGAGCAGAACCCGGACTGGTCGTGGTGGCCCGTCACGCAACAGTCCCTCAACATCCTCGCCGACCAGTTCCGGCGCAAGCCGGGTGGACAGAGCCTGGTCGACGGGGTCGTCAAGGCCGAGGAGCAGATCATGTCCGTCTTCCAGAACAAGGGCCTGAGCATCCGTAAGGAGGAGGCATGACCGCGCCTGCCTCAGACCAGACCCGTACGCGTGGCCGCCGGACCGGCGAGCAACGCGCGCCGTGGATCCTTCTCGCGCCGTTCCTGCTGGTCTTCCTGTTCACCTTCATCCTGCCCATCCTCGCTGCCGTCGGCTCGAGCTTCATGCAGGTGACCCGTAGTGGGCTCTTCGGCGAGCAGGGCGTGACCCAGGAGTTCGCCTGGTTCCACAACTACGCGCTTGCCCTGGGCGACGGCAGCTTCATCACCTCGATCGGGCGGATGTTCCTGTTCGGCATCGTGCAGGTGCCGATCATGATCATCGCGGCCACGATCCTGGCCTTCCTGCTCGAGTCGGCCTCGGCCAGGTGGCCGGGGCTGTTCCGCGCAGCCTTCTTCCTGCCGTACGGCGTGCCGGGCGTCATCGCCACGATCCTGTGGACATTCCTCTATGTCCCCGGCCTGAGCCCGATCATCGACGTCGCCTCCTGGATGGGGATCGACATCGACTTCCTCGGCCCCAGCACGGTGCTGTGGTCCATCGCGAACATCGTGACGTGGAGCTACACCGGCTACAACATGCTCATCATCATCGCCCAGCTCAAGTCCATCCCCGGTGAGCTCTACGAGGCGGCACACGTGGACGGCGCCTCGCCCTTCCGTATCGCCCGCAGCATCCAGGTGCCCCTCATCGCCCCGGCGTTGATGCTCACCACCGTCTTCTCCATCATCGGCACCCTGCAGCTGTTCGCCGAGCCGCAAGTGCTCCAGTCGGTCTCGCCCGCGATCGACAGCCAGTACACGCCCAACCTCAGCGCCTACACGACGGCCTTCGCCTACAACGACTACAACGTCGCCGCCGCGCAGGCAGTCCTCATCGCCCTCGTCGCCTTCATCCTCTCCTTCGCGTTCCTGCGCCTGACGAACAGGAAAGACCAATGACCTCCACGAGCGTGACCAACAGCGAGGCGAAGGCCGACACACAGACCGCTTCCGCGCCCGCCAAGCGGGCGAAGGGCTCCGGGGCGTCATCGAAGATCATCGTGACCGCCATCCTGGTCGTGGTCGCCCTGTACTTCCTCGTCCCGGTCTACTGGGTCGTCGTCGCCTCCACGAAGACGACCGCCGACCTGTTCTCCACCAACGGGTTCTGGTTCGCGCCGACGTTCGCGCTGTGGGACAACATCAGCGCGGTGCTGACCTACGACGGTGGCATCTACATCCGATGGTTCCTCAACTCGATCCTGTATGCCGTCGTCGGCTCGGCTCTCGCCACCTACCTGGCGGCGGCCGGCGGCTACGCGCTGGCGAAGTACCGCTTCAAGGGCAACAACACGGTCTTCGGCATCGTCCTGGGCGGGGTGCTCGTGCCCGGCACCGCGACCGCGCTGCCGCTGTTCCTGCTCTTCAGCCAGCTCGGGCTCGCCAACACCTACTGGAGTGTGCTGATCCCGTCGCTGGTGTCACCGTTCGGTCTGTTCCTCTGCCGTATCTATGCCGACGCGACGGTGCCGGACGCGCTGATGGAGGCCGCCCGCCTGGACGGTGCGGGGGAGATCCGGATCTTCCACCAGGTGGGTCTGCGCATCCTGACGCCGGCCCTCGTGACGGTGTTCCTCTTCCAGCTCGTGGGGATCTGGAACAACTACTTCCTGCCCCTGGTCATGCTCTCCGACGCGAAGCTCTACCCGATCACTCTCGGACTGAACAACTGGCTCAGCCAGGTCAACCGTCTGCCGGAGTTCTACCAGCTCACGACGGGCGGGGTGCTCCTGTCGGTGATCCCACTCGCCATCGCGATGATCGTGCTCCAGCGGTTCTGGCGCGGAGGCCTGACCGAAGGCTCCGTCAAGTAGTCACCGGGCCCGGGTCGAAAGACCGGGTCGAGAGGCCGGGTCGAGAGGCCGGGTCGAGAGGCCGGGTCGAGAGGAAGGTGTACGGCACACAAATGACCTACGTCGCAGAGATCGGCCCGGGGCGCGGGGCGCGCCGGGCCGCTCGGTCGTGGCTGCATACCGATGCACCGACGCTGTCGCTGGCCGGATCGTGGCGGTTCCGGCTGCTCACCGGAGCGCCCGGAGAACCCGATGCCGCAGCTGTGCTCCCCGCCGGGGAGGCCCCCGAGGCCATGGCCTCCGACGGGTTCGACGACGCCGCCTGGGACGAGATCGCCGTCCCGTCGCACTGGGTGCTCGAGGGCGACGGGCGCTACGGGAGCCCGATCTACACGAACGTCCAGTTCCCGTTCCCCCTCGACCCGCCACGCGTGCCCGACGAGAACCCGACCGGCGACTACCGACGACGGTTCGACCTGCCGGCCTCGTGGTCGGCCGCGGCCGCCGTGGTCCTGCGGTTCGACGGCGTCGAGTCGCGCTACCGGGTGTGGGTCAACGGCATCGAGGTCGGCATCGGCACGGGCAGCCGCCTGCCCCAGGAGTTCGACGTCACCGAGATGGTCCGCACCGGCACGAACACCATCGCGGTGCGGGTCCACCAGTGGTCGGCCGACAGCTACATCGAGGACCAGGACCAGTGGTGGCTGCCGGGCATCTTCCGCGACGTCACCCTGTCGGCTCGGCCCGTGGGCGGCATCGAGGACGTGTGGGTCCGGGCGGGCCTCGCAGCGGACGGAACGGGTCGCCTCACCCCGGAGATCAGCGCCGCGCCGGACGCCTACCCCATCGCGTTGCGCGTCCCCGAGCTCGGGGTGCAGGCCCGATGGACCGGACCAGGAGACGTGGCGCCGCTGCTGACCGGTCAGGTCGAGCCGTGGTCTGCCGAGGTGCCACGCCTGTATGACGCCACCGTGACCTCCGCGGGCGAGACCGTCTCGCTGCGGCTCGGCTTCCGGACCGTCTCGATCGCCGAGGGCCGGCTCCTCGTCAACGGCACGAAGGTCGTCTTCCACGGTGTCAACCGGCATGAGTCGCACCCCGACCACGGGCGAGTCTTCGACGCCGACATCGCCCGCGCGGACCTGATGCTCATGAAACGGTTCAACGTCAACGCGATCCGCACCAGCCACTACCCACCCCATCCCGAGTTCCTCGACCTCACCGACGAGCTGGGGTTCTGGGTCATCCTCGAGTGCGACCTCGAGACGCATGGCTTCGAGCGTGAGGACTGGGCCGGCAACCCGAGCGACGACCCGGCTTGGCGAGGCGTCTTCCTCGACCGGATCGAGCGCACCGTCGAACGCGACAAGAACCACCCGAGCATCCTCATGTGGTCGCTGGCCAACGAGTCGGGGACCGGGCAGAACCTGGCCGCGATGGCGGCCTGGGTGCACGCCCGAGATCCGGAGCGCCCGGTCCACTACGAGGGTGACTACACCGGCGCCTACACCGACGTCTACTCCCGGATGTACGCCCCCGTGCCGGAGGTGGCGGCGATCGGCAGCGACCAGTCGCGCTCCCTCCTGCTCGGTTGCACGGCACCCGAGTCCGCCAGACAACGCACGAAGCCGTTCCTGCTCTGCGAGTACGCGCATGCGATGGGCAACGGGCCGGGGGCCCTCGACCAGTACGAGGACCTCGTGTGGCAGCACCAGCGGCTGCACGGGGGTTTCATCTGGGAGTGGCGTGACCACGGGCTGCGTGCTCACGACGAGGCCGGGACCGAGTTCTTCGCATACGGCGGCGACTTCGGCGAAGGTGTCCACGACGGCAACTTCGTCATGGACGGTATGGCCTTGACGGACTCGAACCCCACGCCTGGCCTCTTCGAGTACAAGCAGGTCTCCGCGCCCGTCCGTCTGGCCGTACTGCCCGCAACCGAAGCCGCCACTGGCGAAACGGCGCAGCAGCCCGACGCGTCCGGCCTGCGGATCGTCGTGACGAACCGGCGACACACCGCCGACACGGGCGACCTCGAGTTCCGTTGGCGTGCCGAGCTGGACGGCGAGCCCATCGAGCGCGGAGTGCTGGACATCGATCCGGTACCGGCCGGGGCAGCGGTGAGCATCCCCGCGCCGAGCATCGACCTCGCCTGCCTCGGCGCCTCGACGTCCGCGGAGGTGTGGCTCACCGTGGAAGCCGTGCTGCGCGAGGACGCGCCGTGGGCCCCGGCGGGCCACTGCATCGTCTTCACCCAGCACGACCTGACGCCACCAGACGTCCGCGACGGGACGCGGGGCCGCAACGGCCGACCGGCGCACGCGTGGCGTCGGCGGGGGAGCGGCTCCGGCGTGGCCGCGCGCCCACGCCGAGGCGGTCCTCACTCCGCCGGCGGCCTCGTCGCCCTCGGCCCGGCCGAGTTCGAGCATGGGCGACTGGTCCGGCTCGCCGGGCTCCGGACCGCCGGACCCTGGCTGGAGCTGTGGCGCGGACCGACCGACAACGACCGCCTGGACAGCCAGGGCTCGTACGAGCGGGCCGACCCGTGGGAGAACAACGGGGCGGGGCTGCCGGCCCCGCCGCACGCGGACGTATGGCGCGCAGCCGGGTTGAACCGGCTGACGGCCCGGGTCGAGGGCATCGCCCTCGACGATGGCCGTCTGCAGGCCCGGCGCCGCTGGGCAGCCGCGAACGAGCGCGCCAGCGTCGTCACGGCAGAGGACTGGCGGCTGCTCGACGACGAGCTCTGGCTGCGCGTCGACATCCTCCCGAGCACCGGCTGGGACATGGTGTGGCCGAGGGTCGGCGTGCGCTTCGACCTACCCGGGGACGTCGACGGGGCAACGTGGTTCGGCACCGGCCCCTTGGAGTCCTACCCCGACAGCCGGAACGCCGCCCGAGTGGGTCGCTTTGCGGCCTCGCTGGAGCAGCTCAACGTCAACTACTCGCGCCCACAGGAGACGGGACACCGCAGCGACCTGCGCTCGCTGACGGTCGGTGTCGACGGCGAGCCGTGGCTGCACGTCGACGCCTGGCCCGACACGCAGGGACGCCGACCCGGCTTCACGCTGACGCCCCACACCGCCCAGCAGCTCGATCGGGCCCGGCATCCGCACGAGCTCACCAGGACGGATGTGACCTACCTGTACCTCGACGCAGCCCAGTCCGGGCTCGGCTCACGTTCGTGCGGCCCGGACGTCTGGCCCGACTTCCTGCTCCGGCCGCAGGCCCGAACCCTGTTGCTGCGGCTGCGCGCCGGATGACCCAGCCTGACCTCGGCTCAGCCGCGGACGGCGCGGATGACCGCGGACTGGGCGTGCTCGTGGACCCGGTGGGTCAGCCGGACCTCCACGTCGGTCCAGCCGGCCCGAGCGAGCGCGTCCCGGTAGTCCTGCTCGGTCAGCGCTCCGGCGACGCACCCGGTGTAGGCGGCCAGATCCACGCGGGTCGCCGCGTCCATGTCCACGTCGGCGACCACGTCGGAGACGGCGAACCGGCCACCCGACCTGGTCACCCGGGCCGCCTCGGCCAGGACGACGTCCTTGTCCGCGGCGAGGTTGATGACGCAGTTGGAGAGCAGCACGTCGACGGACCCGTCGGGCAGCGGGATGTCCTCGAGGTAGCCCTGCAGGAACTCGACGTTGGTGACCCCGGCCTCGACCGCGTTGCGACGGGCCAGGTCGAGCATCTCCATGGTCATGTCGAGCCCGATCGCCCGACCGGATGGTCCGACTCGCCGCGCTGAGATCAGCACGTCGCCACCGGCTCCGGAGCCGAGGTCGAGGACGGTCTCGCCCTCGTGCAGGTCGGCCACTGCGGTCGGAACCCCGCACCCGAGCGAACCGGTGAGGGCTGCCCCCGCGTCGCCGGCCTCCGCCTCGGTGTACAGGCTCGACCCGAAGGTGTCCGCGTCGTCAACGGACCCGTCCGCGGGTGCGCAGCAGCCGGGGCCGCATGACCCGGCATCGCTGACGGCGATCTGCCGAGCCGACTCGGCGTATCGGCGACGGACCAGCTCTCGGATGTCGGTCTGTTCGGTCATGGCCACTCCTCGTCCTTGGTTCGATGAATGTCGATACAGGACAGGTTGCATCGTGGGTTCGACACTTGTCAATATAGGAGGGTGGTGAGAGTGAGGCCGGTCGAAGGTGCCGGCGTGACATGTGCGCCGGGCGGTTGTGCTGTCGCCCTGTCCGCGGCGGACGCCGAGCGGGTGGCCGGGATCCTCAAGGCACTCGCCGACCCGGTCCGGCTCCGGCTGTTCGCCAGCATCGCCGCATGTGGCGACGAGATCTGCGTGTGCGAGATCCCGGATGTCGGCGTCTCGCAGCCGACGGTGTCGCACCATCTGCGCAAGCTGCGCGAGGCCGGGCTCATCGACTCGGAGCGGCGTGGCACCTGGGTCTACTGCTGGGCCACCGATCTGGGCAGCAGCCTGCTTCGCTCGGTCGACGCGCTGACCTAGCCGGCCGGCGGACGCCGGCCCAGGCGCAAAACCCCTGGAGGGTTTTAACCAGGGGCAGGATACACCGCACCGGAAACCCCCCCGTAGCGTAGCGTCAGCCGGCATCCGACCGGAGCCGTTACGGTTGGACGGCACGATCGACGAGAAGGGTGAGGTGGGGGCTGAGATGAACCAGGTAGCTGCTGTGGGTGGGCGTGCGGGCAGCGTCGAGGCTGGCGCGCTCGAGACCGGCGCGCTCGAGACCGGTCGCGGCCTGCCGCCGCGGCTGGCCGAGCTCCCCGGCTTCGTCGAGTTCATGGGGACGGGGTGGGGCCAGGCGGATCGGGCCGCCACCCTCGCTCCCGGTGCCGCCGCGGCGGCTGCGACACACCGGGCTCGGCTGTCGGCGGCCCTGCCCGGCGAGACGATCGTCGTGCGCGCCGGAACCGCCCCGATGCGCAGCAACGACACCCCATACGACTTCAGGGCCGACAGCGACTTCGTCTGGTTGGCCGGGGCCGCGATCGAGGATGGCGTCCTCGTGATGATCCCGACCATGGGCGGTCACGACGCAGTCCTCTACATCCCGCCGCCGGCCCTGCCGGGGGGGCCCGGGTTCTTCGCGGACGCCCGGCACGGGGAGCTGTGGGTCGGCCCCGTCCCGGGGTTGGCCGAGTGGTCGGCCGTGCTCGACCTGCCGGTGCGACCGTTGGCGCAGCTACCCGAGGTGGTCGGTTCCGCCGCACCGGATGACGAGGCGGAGCTGCGCCGGGTTCTCGCCGAGCTGCGGATGATCAAGGACGCCTGGGAGGTCGAGCAGCTGCGCCGAGCCGTCGACGACACGGTGAGCGGCTTCGCGGCAGTCCTCGCCGAGGTCCCGCGGGCTATGACGGGGCCCGGGGAGCGTTGGCTCCAGGGCACCTTCGACCGGCACGCACGTACCGTCGGCAACGGTCCGGGCTACGCGAGCATCGTCGGCGGCGGCCACCACGCGCCGACCCTGCACTGGGTCCGCTGCGACGGCCCGGTCACCGACGGCGAGCTGCTGCTGCTCGACATGGGGGTCGAGACCCGCACGCTCTACACGGCCGACGTGACACGAACCTTCCCGGTCTCCGGCCGCTTCAGCGCGCCCCAGCGTCAGGTCCACGACCTCGTGGAGCGCTCGCACCGGGCCGGGCTCGCGGCCGTCGGACCGGGCCGGGAGTTCACCGACTTCCATCACGCCTCGATGGAGGTCATCGCCACCGGCCTGCACGACTGGGGACTCCTGCCGGTGTCCGTCGACGAGGCGCTCGCCCCCACGGGCCAGCACCACCGGCGATGGCTGGTCTGCGGCATCGGACACCACCTGGGGCTCGACGTGCACGACTGCGCGCAGTCCCGCCCGGAGGCCTACGCGGGCGCCCGGATGCGACCGGGGATGGTCCTGACCGTCGAACCGGGCCTCTACTTCCACGCCCACGACGAGCTGGTGCCACCGGAGCTGCGCGGCCTCGGCGTGCGGATCGAGGACGACCTGCTCGTGACGCCGACCGGTGCCGAGGTGCTCTCGAGCGCCCTGCCACTGGACGCGTCCGGCCTCGAGGCCTGGATGGATCACACGGTCTCGGGATAACTACTCTGGACGCGACGCGAGCGCGTGAGGAGGAAGCCGTGGAGGTGGTGCGCCCAGACGAGCACGACGATCCGGTCGCTGCGGTTCTGGCCGCGCACCGAGTCGGTGCGGTGCTCTCACTGGCGACCTCGGGGACGTCGGGGACGGCTCGGCGGGTGCTGCGCTCGACGGACTCGTGGTGGGCCGGCTTTGCCGCCTACTCGCGGCTGTCGCGGGTCGATGCCGGGGCGCGGGTGTGGCTGCCCGGGCCGGACACGTCGACGATGGTGCTCTTCGCGGCGGTCCACGCCGCGGTGGTGGGGGTGGTGCGGGTGCTCGAGCCGGGCGTGGCGACCCATGCCTGCCTGACGCCCGCGCAGCTCGAGCGGCGGGGGGGCGACCTGTCGGCCGGGACGATGGTCGTGGTGGCGGGCGCGCACCTGCCGGGTCGGGTGCTCGCGGCTGCGTTCGATCGCGGCCTGGGCGTCGCGCACTACTACGGTGCGGCCGAGCTGAGCTTCGTCGCTGCGGGCGAGGGCGCGGGTGGCCTGCGCCCGTTCCCGGGAGTGGAGATCGACCTGCGAGACACCCCGGCTCCGGGCACGATCTGGGTGCGCTCGCGGTGGGTGTGTGACGGCTACGAGGGGTCGCCGGGGGCGCTGCTGCGGGAAGGGGACTGGGCGAGCGTTGGCGATGTGGGGCGGCTGCGTGATGGGGTGCTGGAGGTGCTGGGCCGGCCGGACGCGGTGACGACGGCCGGGACGACGGTGCTGGTGGCCGACGTGGAGGCGGCGCTGGCTCCGGTCGCGCACGGCCCGTTCGCGGTCCATGGTGTCCCGCACGAGAGGCTGGGGGAGGTGCTCGCGGTGACCGTGGTCGATCCGGCTGATCGGGCGCGGCTGCAGGATGCCGCCCGGCGGCTGCCCGCGGCGCATCGCCCGCGGCGGTGGCGGACCGTCGGGGCGTTGCCGCTGACGGCGGCCGGCAAGCTGGACCGGGGCGCCCTGTCGGTCGGGTCAGCCGCCGCCGAGCGGGCGGGGGGCCGGTCGTGAGCGCGGTGATCGTGGCCGCCCGCCGCACCCCGATCGGCACGGCCGGGCACGGGCTTGCCCAGGTGCCGGTCGCCGACCTGGCTGCCGCGGTGCTGGGCGCCGTGCTCAGCGACGTGGGCCGGGTGCCGGACGAGGTGCTGCTGGGCAACTGCACGGGACCGGGTGGCAACGTGGCCCGGGTCGCCGCGCTCAGCGCGGGCCTACCCGATGCGGTCCCGGCGCTCACGGTGGACCGGCAGTGCGCGAGCGGGCTCGCGGCGATCGAGCTGGGTGCGCGGCTGGTGCAGGCCGGTGCGGGCATGGTCATCGCCGGTGGTCTGGAGAGCGCGTCGAGGGCCCCCTGGCGGTTGTGGCCGCCGCGCGACGGTGCCGGGCCGGTGCGTTATGAGCGTGCCCCGTTCGCGCCCGAGCCGCGGGATGTCGACATGGGGCGGGCGGCCGACCTGCTTGCGCTCGAGCGTGGTGTCTCGCGCGGGCGACAGGACGAGTATGCCGCTCGCTCCCATGAGCGGGCCGTGGCGGCCCGGGAGCGTGGCGAGTTCGACGAGGAGCTCGTCCCGGTCGGGGGTCTGGGCCGTGACGAACGGCCGCGGGCCGGTCTGGGGGTGGCGCAGCTCTCGCGGTTCCGGCCGGTGTTCCGCGATGGTGGGACGGTGACGGTGGGCAACTCGTGCGGTATCAACGACGGTGCCGCGGCGGTGGCCATCGTCGCCGAGGAGGCTCTCGCGGCAAGGGGTGGTGGCGCGACGGGCGGCGGCGCGGTGGCGGGCCTGCGGGTGCTCGGCGCGGCGAGCGTCGGGGTCTGCCCGGAGCGGCCCGGCATCGGGATCGTGCCCGCGGTCCGGGCGGCGCTGAGGCAGGCCGGGCTGGGCCTGGACGATGTCGACGTCATCGAGTTCAACGAGGCCTTCGCGGGGCAGGTGCTGGCCTGTTACGACGAGCTGGGGATCGACCCGGCCCGGGTGTGCCGCGATGGTGGGGCGCTGGCCCTGGGGCATCCGTGGGGCGCGAGCGGCGCGGTGCTGGTGGTGCGGTTGTTCACCCAGCTCGTGCGGCGTGGCCGCGGCCGGGTCGGGCTCGCGGCCATCGCGGCGGGTGGGGGTCAGGGCACGGCGCTGGTGGTGGACACGTGCCGGTGATCGAGTTCGCCGGGGTCAGCCATGCGTACCCGGACGCGGCCGGGCAGGCCACGACGGTGCTGCGCGAGGTGAGCGTCCGGTTGACCGAGCACCGGATCGGGGTGATCGGCGCGAACGGCTCCGGCAAGTCGACGTTCGCGCGGATGCTCAACGCGCTGGTCGTACCGAGCGTCGGCAGCGTGCGGGTCGACGGGCTCGACACGGCCCGCGAGGCCCGCGCGATCCGGCGCCGGGTCGGGTTCTGCTTCACCGACCCGGACGCGCAGATCGTCATGCCGACGGTGCAGGAGGACCTCGCCTTCAGCCTGCGCCGACGGCACCTGCCCAAGGACGAGGTCGCCCGGCGTGTCGAGGCCGCGCTGGACACGTACGGCCTGGCCGCATACCGCACCCAGCCGGCGCACCTGCTCTCCGGGGGCCAGAAACAGCTGCTCGCGCTGGCGGCGGTGCTGGTCACCGATCCGGCGCTGGTGGTCATGGACGAACCGACCACGCTGCTCGACCTGGCCAACGCGGTGCGGGTCCGGGAGCGGGTGCGCGCCCTGGCGCCGCAGGTGGTGCTGGTCACCCATCAGCTGGACCTGCTCGATCAGTTCGACCGGGTGCTGGTCTTCCACGAGGGGCGGCTGGTGTTCGACGGGGCGCCGGCGGACGCGGTCGCGCACTACCGCGGGCTGGTGCTCACATGACGGTGCTGGCCACCTATGTCGAGCGCGACTCGCCGGTGCACCGCCTGCCGGCCGGGGCCAAGCTCGGTGGGCTCGTGGTGATCGCTGCCCTCAGTGTCCTCGTGCGGCACTGGTGGCAGACGGCCGCGCTGCTCGTCGTGGTCGCTCTCCTGTATGCCGCCGCGTACATCCCGTGGCGCGCCGCCGCCGCGCAGCTACGACCGGTGGCCCTGCTCGTGGCCGGGATCGGGGTCTTCCAGGTGTTCGTCGCGGGATGGGAGCGGGCCGTGCTCGTCTGTGGCGGGATCACCGCGCTGGTCGCGCTGGCGGCGCTGGTCAGCCTGACCACCCGCACCGATGCGCTCGTCGAGGTGGTGGTGGGTCTGGCCGGCCCGCTGCGCCGCTTCGGGCTCGACCCGGAACGGGTCGGGTTGCTCGCCTCGCTCGGGATCAGGTCCGTGCCCGTGCTCGTCGGGCTGGCCCGCGAGGTCCGCGACGCGCAACGCGCCCGCGGCGCCGCGACCCGTCCGGTCGCGTTCCTGGCCCCGCTGATGGTCCGCAGCCTGCGACACGCCGACCAGGTCGCCGAAGCCCTCGCCGCCCGCGGCATCGACGACTGATCGCTTGCGCGCCCGATCCCGCGGGCATGGCGCGGTCTCGGGCACGCCGGGCCTGGGGAACCCAGCCACCCAGCAGACCGCTGGGGACCCTGGGGGACTGCGCTGAGCGGCATACGGTCGGGGTGTGGTCAGGCGGTGTGCCCGGTGAGCGCCCGCTCCGACCGGCGCGGCAACAGCCGCGGGTCCGCTCGGTGCACCGCGCCCGCGACGACCGCGGCGAGCACGGCCTTGGCGAGATCACCGACGAGGAACAGCGCGCTGCCGGCCATGGCTGCCGGGAGGCTGATCCCGGCACGCCACGCGGTGACCGGGACCCCGACCGCGTAGAGCACGACGATGCCGCCGATGACGATCGACACGAGCCCGTACCCGATCTGGTAGGGCGCGCCGCGCCGATAGACCAGGACACCGGTCACGTACGCGGCGATCGGGAAGCCGAGCAGATAGCCGGCGCTCGGCCCGGCGAACACGCCCAGGCCGCCGCGGCCCCCGGCCAGCAGCGGCAGGCCCAGCGCCACCAGCAGCAGGAAGAACATCACTGCGGCCACCGCCCGCCTGGGACCGAGCACCGCACCGACCAGCATGATCCCCAGCGACTGCAGCGTGATCGGCACCGGGAACCCCAGCGGCGAGAACGCCGGAACGAGACCGAGGACCGCGATGAACCCCGCGAACGTCGCCGTCAGCGCGAGGTCCCGGGTCCGACTCTGGGCAGCTCTCAACGGGTCTCCTCATCTTGTGGCCGAAGCGATCATACGGGCCACGCTGTGGCGGCCGGGAACCCAAGTCGCGGGACAAGTGACCGGAACGACGGTGGGGGACCGCTGTGCGTTGAGCACGGCGGAGCGTCGGGAGGGCTGTTCGTTCCGGTCACTTGGCCCGTCAACCGTCGGGGGCTGTCTCAGCCCATGTGCGGATAGGTGTGCGTCGTCGGCGGGACGAAGGTCTCCTTGATCGAGCGGACGCTCGTCCATCGCAGTAGGTTCTGGGCGGCGCCGGCCTTGTCGTTGGTGCCGGAGGCGCGCGCGCCACCGAAGGGCTGCTGCCCGACGACCGCGCCGGTCGGCTTGTCGTTGATGTAGAAGTTGCCGGCGGCGAACCGGAGCCGCTGCGTCGCCTCGGCGATGGCGTGCCGGTCCTGCGCGATGATCGAGCCGGTCAGGCCGTACGAGGAGGCCGACTCCATCTCGGCGAGCGCCCGGTCGTAGTCGGCGTCGTCGAAGACGTGGACGGCGAGGATCGGGCCGAAGTACTCGGTGCGCAGGGCCTCGTCCCCGGGGTCGGTGACCTCGAGGACCGTCGGCCGGACGAACCAGCCGACCGAGTCGTCGTACCTGCCCCCCGCGACGACCTCGATGCCGGGCGTGGCGTGAGCCCGGTCGATGGCGGCCTTGTGCTTGGCGAAGGCCCGGTCGTCGATGACGGCGCCCATGAAGTTGGTCAGGTCGGTGACGTCGCCCTGGGTCAGGCTCTCGGTCACCTCGACGAGCTCGTCCTTGACCTGCTTCCACACCGACGCCGGGACGTAGCTTCGCGAGGCGGCCGAGCACTTCTGGCCCTGGTACTCGAAGGAACCGCGGACCATCGCGGTGCGAAGCACGGCCGGGTCGGCAGACGGGTGGGCGAGGATGAAGTCCTTACCGCCGGTCTCCCCGACGAGCCGCGGGTACGTGCGGTAGCGCTCGAGGTTGGTGGCGACCTCACTCCACAGGTGCTTGAAGGTCGGGGTAGACCCGGTGAAGTGGATCCCGGCCAGGTCGGGGTCCGTGAGGGCGACCTTCGAGACGTCGATGCCGTCACCGGTGACCAGGTTGACCACGCCCGGCGGCATACCGGCCGCCTCGAGCAGCTCCATCGTGACCTGCGCCGCGAACTGCTGCGTGGGCGAGGGCTTCCAGACGACGGTGTTGCCCATCAGGGCCGGGGCCGTCGGCAGGTTCCCGGCGATGGCGGTGAAGTTGAACGGGGTGATCGCGTAGACGAAGCCCTCGAGCGGCCGGTAGTCCGCCCGGTTCCACACGCCACGCGAGTTCAGCGGCGGCTGCTCGGCGAGGATCTGGCGTGCGAAGTGCACGTTGATCCGCCAGAAGTCGATCAGCTCGCAGGCGCTGTCGATCTCGGCCTGGTAGGCGGTCTTGGACTGGCCGAGCATCGTCGCCGCGTTGAGCCGGGCGCGCCACGGGCCGGCGAGCAGGTCGGCGGCCTTGAGCAGGACGGCCGCCCGGTCGTCGAAGGACAGCTCCCGCCAGGCGGGAGCCGCGGCTTTCGCGGCGTCGACGGCGCGGCGAGCGTCCTCGACCGTCGAGCCGCGCAGGGTGCCGAGCACCTTGGCGTGGGCGTGCGGCTGGCGCACGGTGAACTCGGCGCCGCCGCCCATGACGCGCTCCCCGTCGATCGTCTGGGGGAGGTCCCTGGGGCCGGCGCTCTGCAGCTCGGTGAGGGCTGCCTCGATCAGGGCGCGTTCGGGGGAGCCCGGGGCGTAGTCGAGGACCGGCTCGTTTGCCGGTGCGGGCAGGTGGGTCACTGCATCCATTCTCGATCCTTCGTCTGTCAGAGGAGGTGGCGGTCTGGTGGAGACAAGGCTACGCGGCAAGGAGGCGACATTGGCGGTCGCCGGGCGGCACCTGCACATCAGCATCCATGGGCCGCCGAGCACGTTCGGCCAGCGGGAACAAGACTTGAAGTTGAGTCGTTATCACTCATGTATCTTGACGCAGCGCCATGCAAGAGTTGCGTCAGCACCCCGAGGGACACAGGAGTGACCATGCCCAACCAGTTCGACCCCTTCCGCCAGATGGACCGCCTCTTCACCGACACGTTCCGCAGCGCGAGCAACGCGCTCATGCCGATGGACCTCTACCGCGCCGGCGAGCTGTTCACCGTCCTCGTCGACCTGCCCGGGGTCGACCCCGCGACGATCGACATCGACGTCGAGGACCGCACCCTGACGATCCGCGCGGCTCGCAAGGACGTCGAGGCCGAGGGCGCGAAGTGGCTCTCGCACGAGCGGCCGAGCGGCACGTTCGCCCGGCAGCTGGCGCTCGGCAGCGGGCTCGCCCTCGACAAGATCGAGGCGGACTACCGCGACGGCGTCCTCAAGCTCACCATTCCCGTCGCCGAGGAGGCCAGGCCACGGAAGATCTCGGTGACACACGGCGCCGGGCACCTCGACCCCGCCATCCAGGGCTCCGAGCAGTGACCCGGGCGCTCTTGCGACTTCACGCGTGACCGAGGGGTATGCCGCCCAGCTCAGCGAGCTGGGCGGCATACCTCTGTTCGGGGCTGGTGGCCGGCGGGGCTTGTCGTCAGTCGGGGGCCGGAGCATCCTTGGGCCGCGTCCACCAGAGCTCGAGCTGGATGTTGTCCGGGTCGCGGAAGACCAACGCGGTGCCCGAGCCCGACGTGGAGTCGGTCACGGGGGAGTGGTCGACCCCGAGGTCGGCCAGCCGCTGTTGCCATCGCTCGAGCTCGGTGCGTTCGGAGACGGTGAAACCGACGTGGTCGAGACCCGGTCGGTGTTCGTCGAAGCGGTCCGCGGTCTGCTCGTCGTGCTGGTTCAGCCCGATGATCAGGCCGGTGGGCGGGTGCAGCAGAACGATCATGATGCGCCCGTCGAGGTCTGCCCGTCGGATGCGTCGCAGACCCAACGTCTCGACGTACCAGTGCGCGCTCCGTTCCGCGTCCGAGACCGTCAGGTCGAGATGGCTGATCGCGCTGAATGCCGGCATGTGTCTTCGTCCTTCCTGGCGTCGCCCACGGTACTCGGTGGACCTCAGGGCATCCCCGGGAACCCGGTCCTCGGGTCGCCGTTCGCGGTCATCCGGGTGTAGTCGGCGTCCGCCCCCGACGGCGGGGTCAGCGCATCCGCCGCTGCCCACTGTGACGGGCTTGCCCCGAGGGCGAAGTCCAGCTTCGCCCCGTACCGGAGCTGTCGCAGCGGGAGCCACGAGGCCGGGTAGGCCCGCCAGTTGAGCCGCAGCGACTGGATGAAGGGCGCGGTGGAGGCGTCGGCGTCGGTCGTGATGCGCACCGGCCGGTCTCCCACCCACATGGTCGTCCGGGGGAACTGCGGGGTCGACAGGGACAGTCCGGGCGCCGAGGCCACCGTGGGGAACATGCCCAGCGCGGCGAACACGTACCAGCTGGAGGTCGCGCCCATGTCGTCGTTGCCGGGCAGGCCGTCGCGGCGGGTGCTGAAGGTCAGGTCCATGATCTTCTGCACGACGTACTGGGTCGAGGCCGGGGCGCCGGCCCAGTTGTAGGCCCACGGTGCCGGATAGCCCATCTCGTTGCCGATGTAGAACCCCTGCGAGTCCTGCCCACCGTTGAGCTGGGCGGCCGTCGGCACCCTGGTCAGGGCGGTGTCGATCGAGAAGAGCGCGTTGAGCCGGTCGACCGCAGCCTGCTTGCCGCCGATCGCGTGGATGAGGTCGGTCCAGGCGTAGCCGAAGGACCAGAAGTAGTTCGGCTCGGTGGACTCGTGGAACCAGCCCGTCGTCCACTCCCCGAGTGTACCCGGCGTGGTCGGCGCCTCGCGGGCCGCGATCGCCTTGGTCTCCGGGTTGAGGATGGTTCGCCACCAGCCTGCCCGGTCGTGGAGCTTGGCGATGTCGGCGTCGGTGACCGCCACCTGCGGGTTGGTCCGGATCGACCTGGGCAGCGCGTCGAGGTAGGCGGCCGCGGCCCGGTCGCTGTTGTAGCGCTCGATGTTGGGCGACGACGTGTCGGGGAAGTACCCCGTCTGCAGGTAGTCGGTCATGCCCGAGAAGCTCTTGTTGTTGTTGCAGGTGCTGCCCGGGTCGAAGGCCGACTGCTTGACCAGGCGCGCGGCACTGACCAGGTCGTAGTCGCGGACCCCGAACTGGTAGGCGCCCGCGATGAGCGGGAGCGCGTTGTCACCCGACATCGGGGTCGAGTCGTCGCTGGCGTCGACCCAGTGCGGGAAGGCGCCGCACTGCTTCGCGTCGACGACCAGGGACTGCATCATCTCGGCCGACTCGCGAGGGGCCAGCAACGCCAGCAGCTGTGCCTGCGACCGGTAGGTGTCCCACATCGAGAACCCGCTGTAGTGGGTCGAGTAGCTGCCGATCCGCCCGTCCGGCCGCCGCCAGGTGTAGTCGCGGACGTTGGCGACGGGGCGTTGCTCGACCGCCCCGCCCAGGTCGGGGCTGCCAGGTGCCGGGGTCGAGCCCTGCATGCTGCGGAAGTCGCCGTTGACGTCGGAGTAGGTCGTCGGGCCGACGAAGACACGGTAGAGGGAGGAGTAGAACTTGACGAGCACCTCACGCTGGGCGGGGCTCAGGGCGCGCGGGTTGGCGGCCCGGTCGATCTGGATCGTGTTGAGCCGGGCGTTCCACTTCTTGTCGGCCTGGGCGCGCACCTGCTCGAACGTGGATCGGGCGTTCTCGGTCTTGAGGTTGAGCCGGGCGTTGTCGATGCTCACCGCCGAGATCCCGACCCGCATGGTGAGGGTCGGGTCCGCAGCTGGCAGGTCGTACTGGAGCAGCGCGGAGCCGTCGTCGACGGTGTTGACCGTGCTGGCCCCCGACTGGGAGCGCAGCGGCTTGTCGAGCTCGGCGTAGAAGTAGACCGCCGAGTTGTACGGCGTGCCGTAGGGCGTGCAGAACGCCGGCGCGATCGACCGGCCGGTGAGGGTCCTGCCGTTGTCGCTCACGGCGAGCGAGACGTTCTTGGCCTCGATCCGCCCGGCCGTCCAGGACGCGTTGCTGTTCCCGTTCAGCCGGGTGTCGAGCGAGAAGTAGCCGGCGTCCTTGCCCGGGTAGGTGAACCGGGCCATCCCGGTGCGCTCGGTGGCGGTCAGCTCCACCTTGACGTCGTTGTCGAGCCCGACGGAGTAGTACCCGGGAGCGGCCTTCTCGGTGGCTGTGGCGAACCGGACGCCGAGCGGGCGCCCGTCTGCGGTCGACACGGCAGTGGGCGTCGATGCGGGCATCATGCCGACCGTGCCCTGACCCGGACAACCGACCCCGTTGAGGTGGGTGAGGCTGAAGAAGTTGACTCGCTCGGAGGTGGAGTCGGCTGCGGTGAGATAGCCGCCCGAGCCGTTGAAGTTCGTCCGCGGCATGTCCGGGCCGAAATGGGTGAACCCGAAGGGGACCTTCGCACCGGGGTTGATGTTGCCGGCATACCCGCTCGTCCGTGGCACGGCGCCGCCGATGACCGGGTCGACGTACTGGGTGAGCGGCAGCAGTGGCCGCTGGATCGACGGGAGCGCGGCCGACGGGTTGTCCGACGCTTCCGTCGGTGAGGGCGTGGCCCCGTTCGCGTCGGTGGCACCGCCGAGGACCATGGCCGCAGCGACAAGACCGGCCCCGAGGCGGGGACCGATTCGCTTCAATCTCATGACACCGACTCCTTTGTCAGCAACTGACCCGTGGGAGGGCTCGCAGGCCCGGCGGGGAGACTATGGGCGCCGCCGGGAATGTCCAACTCCTGCGGGTATGTCTGTCCGATCATCAGTCTGGATCGGACCGGGCTGCCTCGCCACTTGACTTTCGCGACCCGCGCGCCTCCAAGTGCGTGGGTATGCCGCTGCGCCGGCGAGCGTCCGCCGGCCCAGCGGCATACTGGCGCGGGAGCACATCGGCACATGCGCGGAGCACGCACGCGCGCCTCACCCGCTCGACCGGCGTGTCGCCGCGCCGATCAAGGCTTCGCTTCGAGGACCATGTTGAAGGGGTTCTCCGCGACACGCCGGATCGTCTGGAACCCGGCGTCGACGAGCACCTCCCGCAGCCTTCGCTCGCCGGTCAGCGCGCCGAGCGCGGCACCGCCGGGCTGGGACAGCGAGTTCGGCATGCACAGGAACGTCGAAGCCGCGTAGCCCAGGGCGGCTACCGGCACCGTGGCGATGGTCGTGGTCAGGTCGTCGCCGGCCCGAGGCTCGACGAGCATCAGGGTGCCGTCCTCGGTGAGCGCGGCCCTGGCGTAGGCTCCGGCTCCCAGGGGGTCGCCGAGGTCGTGGAACGCGTCGAAGAACATGACAAGGTCGTAGCGGTCCTGTGGGTAGCCGTGGCAGTGCGCCACCTCGAAGGTGACGCGGTCGGAGACGCCTGCGTCCGCCGCCCGCTTGCGTGCGGTGACGACCGACGGTTCGTGGACGTCGAACCCGACGAACCGTGACTGCGGGTAGGCGTCCGCGAGCAGGATCAGGGCGGCCCCGCGACCGCAGCCGATGTCGGCGGCACAAGCACCCGTCGTGAGCTTCTCGTGCACCCCGGCAAGTGCCGGGATCCACTCGGGCACAAGGCTGTTGCGATAGCTGGTTCGGAAGAAGCGCTCGGTCTGCTCGAAGATCGTGGGGTCCTGTTCGGCCCACGGAATGCCGTCTCCGCTGCGGAACGCCGCGACGACCTCGTCGATGCGACGATGCAGACCTGTGGCCAGGGGTGCCGCGCCGATCATCGCGGCCGGTGAGTCGTCGGACGCGAGCACGGCAGCGTGCTCCCGAGGAAGCGTGAAGGTCTGCTCGGTGGCGTCGTGGGTCACGAACCCGACGGCGGTCTGCTGTGCGAGCCATTCGCGCACGTAGCGTTCGTGGGTGCCGGTCTGCTCCGCGAGCTCGGTGGACGTTGCAGGGCTGCTGCGCGCCAGTGCGGCGTAAAGGCCGAGACGGTCGCCGAGCACCATCATCGCCGTGGTCGCCCCGCCGGTGATAACGCCACCGACCTGCTCGGCGAACGCACGGATCCTGTCGAGGTCTGGGGTGGTCATGATTTCCTCCTTGTGTCACCTGCTGGCGTTGCTGGAGGAACCACCGTGCGCCGTCAGCCTTTCATGGACCTTTCACGTCGCGTGGCCGGCAGGCAGAGTAGAGCGATGGCCAGCCTCCGCTTCGGCGTCCTGGGCCCTCTCGAGGTGCATCTGGACGGCGTAGCCGTGCGCGTGTCGCCCGGACGACAGCGGGCGATGCTGGCGTGTCTGCTCGTGCGCGTGGGTCGCCCGGTCCCGGCGGACGTGCTCATCGAGGCGGCGTGGTGCGATGACCTGCCGCAGGACCCGCGGGCCGCAGTTCATACCGTGGTGTCCCGGCTGCGCAGCACCCTGGGGACGGGCGTGATCAGCTCGGCTGCCGCCGGGTACGCGCTCGCGGTCGCCGCGGACGAGGTCGACGCGGGTCTGTTCGAGGCACTGTGCGCGGACGCATGGTCCGCCCCGGCGGAGCGGGCCGCCGGACTGCTGCGCGAGGCGCTCGGCCTCTGGCGCGGAGCGGCGTACGAGGAGAGCGCCGACCGTGACTTTGCCGCTCCTGAAGCACAGCGTCTGGAGCGGTTGAGGCTCGACGCGACCGAAGAACACGCTGCCGCCGTCATGGAACTCGGCAGGCACGAGGAGGCCGTCGCCGAGCTGGAGGTTCTGCTGGCCCGGCAGCCCTTCCGAGAGCACGCCGTCGAGCTGCTCATGACGACGCTCTACCGGGCGGGTCGGCAGGCCGATGCCCTCGCGCGGTACCGAGCCCACCGCGAGCTGCTCGCCGAGGAGCTGGGGCTCGAGCCGTCGCTCGTCCTGCGTGACCTCGAGTCGCGGATCCTCGGGCACGCCCTGCCGGTCGGATCGGACTCGAGGACCCCCCTGGCCGCCCCCGCCTGGATGGACCTGTCAACCGGCTTCTTCGACCGTGACCGGGTGCTGGCCGATCTCGTGGCCGCGGTGGGGACCAACCGGCTGGTCACCGTCACCGGAGTGGGAGGCGTGGGCAAGACCCGGCTCGTGGCGCAGGCGCTACCCATCCTCAGCGAGCAGGCGCGAACGCCCATCACCGTGGTCGAGCTCGCGCGGGTGCAGCCGGGCCGGGTCAGCACGGCCGTGGCAGATGCCCTCGGACTGGGCGTGCCGTCACGCGCAGTCACCGACGACGTGCTCGAGTACCTGGGCTTTGCCAGGGCCACGCTCGTGCTCGACAACTGCGAGCACCTTCGCGACGAGGTCGCCCGGTTCGCCGATGCCGTTGGGCGGCAGTGCCCTCGGGTGTCGCTGGTGGCCACGAGCCGGCACCGGCTGGGGACGTCGTTGGAGCGAGTGGTGCCGCTCGTGCCGTTGCCAACTGTCGTTCGTGGCGCTGGTGTAGGGGCGGCCGCCGGTGACCCGGCCGTGCGATTGTTCACTGACCGGGTGACCCGGCTGCGTCCCTCGTTCGCACTCACGCCGGAGAACGTCGGCTCCGTCGTCGAGATCTGCCGGCGGCTCGACGGGCTCCCCCTGGCGCTCGAGCTTGCGGCCTCCCGGGCCGCCACCCTGGGCGTCGAGGCGGTGCTCGGCCAGCTCGACACCGACCCGTCGGCGGCCCCCCTGCGCGACCTGCGGAGCGTCGTGGGATGGTCGGTCGGGCTGCTCACCGGCGAGCAGCGACGCCTGCTCGCCCGCCTCACGGTGTTCGCGAGGTCCTTCGGTTTCGAAGATGTCGTGCGTGTGGCAGCCCAGCTCGGGTCGTGTGAGGGTGAACGGGGAGTGTTGGGCGCGCTCGAGGAGCTCGCTGAGTCGAATCTGCTGGTCAGCGAGTTCCGTGGTGCCGACGTGCGCTTTCGGATGCTGGCGCTGGTCAGGGCATATGCCGCCGAGCTGCTGTCCGCGTCTGGGGAGGAAGGGCCGGCAAGACTCGCCCATGCGCAGTGGGCGCGCTCGGTCGCCGAACGGGCCGCCTACGACTGGGTCTCCGGGAAGGCCGCTGCCGCGAGCAGGCGGCTGGGCGACGCCGGCCCTGACCTGAACGCTGTGCTGCGGTGGGCCCTCGAGGTGGGACGGCTCGACTTGGCCGCGGCGATCACCGGTGCGGTGGGCCGGTGCATGCATTGGCTTGCCGGTCTCGAGCTCGGAGATCTCGCCGTCGAGACTGCGCGGCGATGTGAAGCCGCAGGGGCCGGCCCCGAGCTTGCCCCGGGCCTGGCCGCCGGGGCCATGACGAGTGCCCTTCGCGGCGATCTGGACCAGACCCGGCGGTTCGCGGAGGCTGCCTTCGACTCGTCTCAGGCGGACGAGGTCGGTCTGCTCGCCGGCATCGCGCTCGCCGTGGCCACGTTCTACACCGGGGATCATGAGGAGTCGGTCTCCCGGCTGCAGGCAGTCTCGAACCTGGCCGGGCTGCCGGCCGGCTACCTCGCCGAGGCGCACGTCACCCGGTCGCTGCTGGCTTGCGCCCACGATGACCCGAGTACCGCGCGTGAGGAGGTCTCGACGGCCCTGTTGTGCGCCGAGACGGCGAGGGCCGAGGCGCCACGGGCCTTCGCGCTGTACGCATCCGGCGAGATCGAAGCGCGGGAGGACCCGGAGCGTGGGGCGGCCCAGTTCCGTGAGGCGGCCGCGGAGGCGGACCGGATCGGGGCGGCCCAGGTCAGCCAGGTGGCCCGGCTCGCGCTGTTCGCGGTACTCGTGCGACGCGATCGGCATGACGAGGCACTTCACCTCGTCGTGCCGCTGCTGCGCGACGTCCTGCGGTCCGGGACCTGGCCCCAGGTGTGGACCTCGCTGCGCGTCGCGGCTGAACTGCTCTCGGAGCGCGGTCGGCGCGAGGACGCCGTGCTGCTGCTCTCTGCGGCCGACGCTGCGCCGAGTGCGCCGCCTCTCGTCGGGGACGACGTCAGCCGATACGCCACGCTGACGGCAGGGCTGAGAGCCGGCCTTGGCTCGGCGGTGGTCGACCGGATCAGCGCAGTGGCAGCCGTGGTGCCGCGCTCCCGCGTCGTCGACCGAGCCCTGGGGCTGCTCACCGATCTCGACGAGCTCACCGGGGGGACGCGTCCTGATGGATCACCCGCTCCCGGGTGACTCTGCCGGTGGGCTGGCCAGTGCGACGCGCATGTGCCGAGCATAGGTCGCGCTCGGCACCGCGGGTTGACCGCCGCATCGGCTCGGTGGGAGCATCGGCGAGCGCCTGGGTGCCATCGCTCTCAGTCGCGGTCATTTCCTTCCGAGGCCGGTTGGTCCTGACGCACCTTCACCGGCCGCGTCGCCGTCGAAGGAGTTTCCATGCGACCAGTCTTCACGGTCACTGCTGTCGCCGGCCTGCTCGCGAGCGCCGTGCTCGCTCCTGCTGGCCTCGGCATCGCACAGCCCGGGCTGCCGGAGTCCGGCACGCGCGCGCACGCACGCGCGTCCGCGCCCACACACGCGTCCACGTCCGGTTCCGGCACGCCGGACGGCGTTGTCGGCACGCGGCATCGACCCCACCAGCGACCCACTGCCCGCACCGCCGGGCAGTACCGGGACGTCATCGACCGGACCGGGAGCCCGCAGGCCTTCCGTGAGTTCGACCGGGTGGGCAACCAGGTCTTCAACCCACTGCTCGACCTGGGTGCCTGGCATGGGTTCACGCTGCCTGCCCGGGCGGACGAGTATGGCGGTTTCACGGGCCCGATGGTGATCTCCGAGGAGTACAGCCTGTTCTTCGCCCATGAGCTGGACCGGCTCGCCATCAGTGCCGACGGCAGACCCGTGGACCTGTCCACCGCGAGGTCGCGTGAGGTCTTCGCCATCCCCGGCGCGCTCATCCAGCGCTACGACTTCGGTCGCTTCGGGCTCGACCTCGAGCTGCGCTACGCCGACTCGCGCAGCGCGATCATCCGCACCAGCCTCACCAACCACGCGAGGTCGAAGCTCCGGCTCGACCTGACCTGGCAAGGCCGGCTCCTGGACCGCTGGGACGCCACCACGACCGTGGCGGAGAAGTACCCGGACTGGACGCGTTCGGTCGCCGCCACGGACACCGGTGTCAGATTCGCCTTCGGGCGGCTGCGCAGCATGTGGAACATCATGCAGAGCGGCAGCGCCGAGTACCGGATCGACCGCACCATCCCGACGCGCACGAGCGTCGACGCGGCATCCCTGAGCTACGCCAGCACCGGCAGCATCAGCATCCCTCCACTTGGCTCGACCGAGTTCTACACGCTGCAGGGCTACGTGCACTCGGCCGCCGAGGCGTCGGCTCATGCCCCGGCGCGCGCGGGCATCCTGCGCCGTCCTGCCTCGTACTTCGACTCCTCGATCCGCAGGTGGGAGCGCTACCTGAAGGCAGGACTCTCCGAACGGACGTCGACGAAGGCGCAGCGACGGGTTGCGGTCAAGGCCATCGAGACCCTCAACGGCAACTGGCGCTCGCCGGCCGGCCAGATCAAGCACGATGCGGTCACCCCGTCCAACACCGCTCGCTGGTTCGACGGGGTGTGGGCCTGGGACAGCTGGAAGCATGCCTACGCGATGGCTCACTTCAACCCCGAGGTCGCCAAGAGCAACGTGCTCGCCATGTACGACTACCAGATCACCGCCGATGACCCGGTCCGGCCGCAGGACGCGGGGATGGTCATCGATGCCGTCTTCTTCAACAAGCTCGCGGACCGAGGCGGCGACGGCGGGAACTGGAACGAGCGCAACACCAAGCCACCGCTGTCGGCCTGGGCGGTCTGGGAGATCTACCGGGCCACCGGCGACAAGGGATTCGTCGCGGAGATGTACCCGAAGATCCGCGCCTACCACGACTGGTGGTACCGGGCCCGGGACCACAACCGGAACGGGATCGCCGAGTATGGAGCCACCAACCATCCTGAGCACAACGACAAGAACGGCAACATCACCTTCACCGTGCAGTACCCCGCTGCCCCGCCCGAGTCGGTGGACCTCGGCGGCTGCCAGAGGGCCGAGGACGCCAACACGTTCGCGTGCGCCGGGGATTCCCTCTACCGAGCCGTCCTCGCGGCCGGCGGCTACGAGTCGCTGTACATCGGAGCCCAGGACGGAGCCGGCTGGGAGTCCGGGATGGACAATGCCGCGCGGTTCGGTTTCATCGACAACGACCAGCTGCAGCGGTATGCAGACCGGGAGTACGGCGGTGACGTGGAGCGGGCCCGCAAGGACTGGCAGGTGCTGTTCCTCGAGAACCGCGCCCCGGACGGCAAGCTGATCGGGTTCTCGATCAACCAGGAGTCCGTCGAGCTGAACGCCTACCTGGCCAAGGAGAAGCAGATCCTCGGCTCGATGGCGTGGCTGCTGGGTCATCGTGACCAGGCCAGGAAGGACCGTCTCGACGCCAAGAGGATCGCTGCCTACATCAACGCGTGCATGTTCGATGAGACCACCGGGTTCTACTACGACCGTCAGATCACCGAGGAATCCGTCGAGCCGGGTAGCTGCACCGGCGCGCTGCTCACCGCGCGGGGCCGCGGGCCGGAGGGCTGGAGCCCGCTGTGGGCCGAGATCGCCTCGGACGACCAGGCCTCCCGCGTGCGTGCGGTCATGCTCGACGCCGACGAGTTCAACACGAAGGTGCCGCTCGGCACGGCGGCGCTGACCAACCCCGCCTACGACCCGCAGATCTACTGGCGCGGTCGCGTCTGGGTGGACCAGTTCTACTTCGGTGTGACCGGGCTGACCAACTACGGGTACCGCGACGACGCCGCCGCGCTGGTCGACAAGCTCTACGCCAACGCCGAGGGCCTGACCGGCGACGGACCCATCCGCGAGAACTACAACCCGGAGACCGGCGCGGTCCAGGGAGCCACCAACTTCAGCTGGAGCGCCGCCCACCTGTTCATGCTCTACCGGGACTTCCGCTGACCACCGGGTATGCCGCTCAGCCCGTTCGCCGCGCCTCCGCGCTCGGGTGCGGGTGCGGGCGTGAAGGGCGGGGTCTGACGAGCAGGGCCCGATGAGCCCAGCGCTGCCCAGTCGCGCCGACGCGGTCGTGATCGGCGGCGGTGTCATCGGGCTGAGCACCGCGTACCATCTGGCGCGGCGCGGCATCGGTGTGGTCCTGGTCGAGATGGGCGCGCTCGGGTCCGGGTCGACGTGCAAGGCGGCGGGAGGCGTACGGGCTCAGTTCAGCGACGCCGCGAACATCGTGATGGGCCAGCACGGGCTGGCGGTCTTCGAGAGGTTCGGCGAGCTGTTCGACCAGCGGATCGACCTCGTCCAGCACGGCTACCTCTTCCTGCTCGACGACGCGGCGGACGTCGCCGACTTCGAGCGCTCCGTCACGCTGCAGAACTCGCTCGGCGTCGACAGCCGGATGGTCACGGCTGCCGAGGCGAAGCGGCTCGCGCCGGTCATCTCGGGCGATGGAATCCTCGCGGCCGCCTACGCTCCCCGGGACGGGCACTGCAGCCCGGAGTCGGTCGTCCTCGGGTACGCGCGAGCCGCTCGCCGCGCCGGCGCCACCCTCGTCCCGCACTGCCGGGCGACCGGGGGTGAGGTCGTCGACGGGGCGATCCGGGCGGTCCGCACCGAGGCGGGGGACATCGCCACGGACACCGTGGTCTGCGCTGCAGGCGCGTGGTCGCGGACGATCGGGGAGTGGTTCGGGGTCGACCTGCCCGTCGACCCGGTGCGCCGCCAGATCCTCGTCACCGAGCCGATCCCGGACCTCCCGGCCGGGATGCCGATGACGATCGACTTCTCCACGAGCCTCTACTTCCACGAGGAGGGACCGGGCCTGCTCATCGGCATGTCCGACCCGGACGAGACGGTGGGCTTCAGGCTGGGCCGGGACGACGCCTGGCTGCCGCGCCTAGCGGCGACGATCGAGCGGCGGGTGCCGGCGCTGGCCGAGGTCGGCATCGCGAGCGGCTGGGCGGGCCTCTACGAGGTGACGCCCGACCACAACGGGCTGATCGGCGAGGCGCCCGGGGTGAGCCGATTCCTCTACGCGACCGGGTTCTCAGGGCACGGCTTCCTGCTCGGACCGGCGGTGGGCGAGGTGATGACGTCACTCGTGGCGGGCGAAGCGCCCTTCGTCGACGTGTCGCAGTTCGACGCCCGGCGCTTCGAGGCTGCCGGGCCGCACCCTGAGACGCACATCGTGTGACTCACAGGAGGGGCCGCGCGTTGATGGACGTAGGTCGAGTCCTCGCAGGTGTCAGGGGTCGCAGTCAGCACCACGTAGAACGTTCGCAGAACCCCTCCAAGACCCTGTCGATCCTAGGTCGTGGTGCCCGGCTGGCTGCGGTTCCGAGCGGTTGTCCGGGGGCGGTTCGGGTCCCGAGGGCCCTCCCAGGTCGGGCCACGGAGCCACTGTCCCGGTGGCTCGCGAGGTGCTGACCTGCGCCGGCGTCACCCGAGCCTCGCGCCGCACGCTCTGGATGAGTCCCGCTTTCCTGAGCCGTGACTCATCGGGCCGGGGGAGTGGTCACCTGACCTTGGCTCGCGCTTGGCAATTGCGGTTGATTGTGCGAGCGGCTGCGCGTCGTTGCCCGGGAACAGAGCGCCACGTCGATGCGCATCGAGGGCCGGTCGTTCCCGTCGGCTGCGGCCGAGCATCGATGCGACGCACTCTCGAGTGAGCCGCCCGATGGGTCGGTGCCCGACGAGCATGCGGTGGCCGGCGACTACGCTGCGACGTGACTGGCCAGCAGGTCATGTGACTGGTATTCCGATCACAGGACGGATAGAGTTGTGTCGTGTTCTTGGGTGAGCCGTTCGGCGGGGTGCTTCCGGGGGGTCGGGGTGCGGTTCTTGCGGTGCTGCTGCGCACCGGGGAACCGCTGACGGGCCGGCAGGTCCATGGTCTGCTCAGTGACGAGCACAGTCTGTGGTCAGTGCAGGAGTCCCTGCGGGCTTGGGTGCGGCTGGGCATCGTGGAGGCGCGCTCGGTCGGCCGGGCGACTTTGCACACGGTCAACGGAGCGCATGCCGCTGTCGCGTCGCTTCGGTTGCTGGCCGATCCGGTCGCGCTGCTGACCGGCGTCGTCGGTGAGTGGGTCGACCCGGCGGTTGGGGCCGTCATCCTCTACGGGTCGACCGCCCGCGGAGAAGCGCGGCCCGACAGTGACATCGACCTGGCCGTGATCGCGAGCTCGGCGTGGGATCGGCGGGTGGAGCTGCAGGAGGCGGTCCGGGCCGGGATTGGGAACGACTGCGACGTGCTGGTCTTCACCCCGGGGCGGTTCCGCCGTCTGGTGGCCTCGGGTGAGCCCGTGGTGACCGACATCCTGCGCGACGGGATTGCCCTGATTGGGTCGGTGCCGCGGGTGAGACGCGGGGTCGCCTGATGGCCACCCTCGAACATCGGGCCCATGCGCGGGCCTTTCTGAAGAAGGCTGAGGAGTACTTGGCCTCGGCACAGGACAACCTCGACCTCGAGCGGTTCACATCTGCGGCGGGCGACGCGATCCATGCGGGGATCAGTGCGAAGGACGCCATCGTGGTGTCGCTGACCGGATCGACGATCAAGAGCAAGGACCACGCGACCGCCGCGAGGGAGCTCGGCCGCGCCCTGGGACAGCGACCGGGTGCGGAGAGCGTGACCCGCGCGCTACGGGAGTTGGTCGCAGCCAAGGCTGATGTCGAGTACGGCACTGACCTGGTCACCCGGGCCAAAGCGGCCGTCCTCGTCCGGCGTGCCGCAGCCGTGGTCGAGTCCGCGACCCAGATCGTGCGGCTCGGCAGGTAACCGGCGCTCCGACAGGACTGGCAGACCCAGGCTCGGCTCGGCGCGCCGGCCCTACACCAGGGGCCGGCAGCGCGTTGCTCGGATCACGGACACCCGCGTCACCCCAGCACTTCGATCGTGTGGCGGAGTGCTGTCATGTCCTTGTGCCTACGGAAGTGCGTGGCGAGGCCGAGCAGACGCGATGGTTGCCCGCCGCGGCGTAGCCAGACGCGATGGTTGCCCGCCGCGGCGTAGCCAGGCGCTCAGCGCCTGTTGGGCCAGCTCGCCTCGGTCATGTTCGCGCAGCCGGAACGCGTCGATGATCGAGCGTTCCGCGCCGTAGATCCGGATCCGCGTCGTCGCGTCGAGCCGGATCGTGGCCCGCCCGAGATCGAAGGTGACGCGGTCGAACTGGTGCCAGGCGACTGGGATCGTCGTGTTCAGCGGTCGGGTGCCGCGCGGCACGGCGATGGTGCGCCGGGCCGGGTTCTCGTCGAGCAGCCCGTGGTGGGCGACTGCAGGCAGAGCGTCGCGCGGGGACGCGCGAGCTCGGTTCTCGACGAGTTCCTGGCCTTCGTCGGCCGAGGTCTTGCGGTATACGCCGCGGGCCACCCGGACGATCAGGGCGTGGGCGAGCAGGTCGCGGAACTGCCGTTCGGTGAGCAGCTGCCGGGTGTGGCTGTAGCGGAACGTGGTGGACAGGCGTTGCAGTGCGGCCCGGTCGCGTCGGCTCGCCATCGCCACCCTCTCATCCGGAGGGAACTGCAGCCAGGCTGGAGCTTGGGACTAGGCCGACGAGGTGACTGGCCAGGAAGTCATGTGACTGGTATCCCGATCATGGGGCCAGCAGGGTTGGGTCGTGCTTCTTTGGTGAGCCGTTCGGCGGGGTGTCTCCGGGGGCTCGTGGTGCGGTTCTTGCGGTGCTGCTGCGCACGGGGGAGCCGCTGACGGGCCGGCAGGTCCTCGGGTGAGCCCGCGGTGACGACATCCTGCGTGACGGGATTCCGTTGTTCGGGTCGATGCCGCCGGGAGGCGTGGGATCGCCTGATGGCCACCCTCGAGAGCGGAACGCGGCGCGAAACCCGAGGCCACGAAGGTTCGACCTGCTCATCTCCGCCGTGGCGGACACCAACAACCTGCCATTGCCCACCCGCAACGCTGCGGACTTCACCGGCATGCATCAAGCCCTGGTTGTCATCCCGATCACCACGACTGTCTGAGGCCTCAGTCGCGCTGCAGCTCAAACGGCCCGACTCATCGGTGTGGTGCCGTCACGGCAGGCAGGCGCGGTCGAACTCCTGTTGGAGGCGGGTGCGCCGGCGGTGGGTCTCGCGCAGCTCGGCGATGAGCGCGTCGACCTCGACCGCCTTGTCGGTGCCGGCGGCGAGGCCGCGCATCCTCGCCAGCCGACGGGCCGCGTATCGGTAACGTTTCGCGTCGGCGACCTCCAGCTCGCCGAGCGTCAGCAGGGTCAGGACCGGCAGGACCGCGAGGGGGTCGAGCTTCTCGTAGGCCTTCGCGAGATCGGCCCAGAGCCGGTCGTCCTCGAGCGTGAGGGAGTGCGCCACCTCCCATGCGAGCGGCACGTCCCGGAGCGTGTAGAGGGCGAAGGACACCGCTTCCCGGGGGCGGGCGGACAAGGTGGTCATGACCTCGTCGGTGTGCTCCCCCCACGCGCTGCCCGCTGCCGTGCGGAGCGCGTTCGCGTGCGACGAGGTCGGCCACCGCCGGAAGACCGCCAGCCGGGCTGCAAGCAGCTCGCTCCGCCGGTGGGTGGCCAGCAGCTCGCACCAGTACTTCGCCGCGTGGACCGACTGGTGGCCGTCGTCGAAGTCGGTGGCCCGCTGCGCCCACTCGATGGCCAGGTCGATCTGCTCGATCTCCGCCAGGGCCCGTGCGGTGTCCTCCAGCCAGGCGGCGACCCGCTGGTCGCGGGCGTGGGTCCAGATCACCTCGGCCACGTCGCGGTCGAGGACGGCCAGCCGTTGCTCGTTCCAGTCCAGCGTGAACCGGGTGTGCGAATCGGGGGAGGACCACCTCGTCGTCGCGTCCTCGGCCGGACGCGGACCGAGCTCGGCGGCGATGTCGGCGAGTCGGCCCCGGTAGCGGGCCATCCCGCTCGCGCCGAGCGCCGGGGCGTACGCGACAGGGTCGAGCTCGAAGAAGTCGACCACGCCGTCGAACTGGAACGTGATCATCCAGTCCGCGAGCCGGGCCGGTGAGACCAGGGCCCGGGCGGGCCGCGACGGGATGCAGGGCGAGCAGGCGCCGACAGGCATCGCCGATGATCCCGGACGAGTCGTCCGCCCTTGCTATCACCGCGAGCGCGCTCGCCAGTGCCTTGTGGGTCACGGCATACACATCGCCCGGGTCGGCGTCCTCCGCGGCGGCCTCGAGCAGGTCGATGCCCTCGTGCATCGACCGCCCGTGGGCATTCGCCGCGCTCCACCGGTGCAGGTCGGCGCGCGTGCGGATCAGCGGGAGGACGGCCTCGGCGAGCGCGGTCATGGCCCCCATCCTCTCCCACTGCCGCCCGTCCGCCTTCCGCGTCGGCACTGGCCGCGGGGATTCCCGGCCACGAACACAGGCCAGGTATGTTGCTGAGCTGGCTCGGCGGCATACCGTCACGTCTGCACGGGGTTGGCTGGGGGACCGGGCGCGCCAAGCCGTGAACTCGCCCGCCAGATCCGGGGTCGTATGCCGCCGTGCTCAGTCAGGCTGGGGCGTGCGGGTGGCGCGGGGCTGGTTCAGCGCGCGAGCTCGACCCCGGTTGCGAGCCACTCCATTCGCGCACGCGTCAGGGGCAGATACCTGGCGACGTCCTCGATCTGGTCGTCGGCCATCGGGCGTGGTGGCGCGGCCAGTGCCGTCCGGAGTCGTGTGACGAGGGTGTCGGCGTCGAGGTCGATGACGTAGGCGTCCTCCGATCCCGCGGCCATGGACTCGAAGTGGCCGCGCGCGTGTCTCGCGCGGCGGTGCCCCTCGGCCACCCAGCAGTCCTTGATACCGCCGCCGGCAAAGAAGTCGATCAGGACCATGAGCGCATGCTCGCGGCCCTGGTAGTCGAAGAGTGCGCCGATGGAGATCTGGGCCCCGAGCGTGTTGCCACTCTCCCAGGCCATCAGCAGCTTCGGTCGTCCGACCCGGGCCGCCCAGGGTCGATCCGCGACACCACGCTGCGCCAATCGCGCGGCAGCGTGGGCGGCTGCGGCCCGTGTGGACGCCTGGCCCAGGAAGGAGCAGACGCGCAGCAGCGCCAAGGCCTCGGCATCTCCCAGCGACTCGGCATGGTCGATCAGCTGAGTCACCAGCGCCCGCTCAGCCTCGAGGCGCTGTGGCTCGCGTGCGTTCTCGGGCGCGGCGAGTCGCATCGCTCCCAACGCGTTGCAGAGCACGAGCTCAGCCGCGAGAGGGGTGCGTGCCTGGGCCACCTCGGCCATCAGCGCGACCGTGGCCCCTGCCGCCAGGTCGTGGGCCTGGTGTGTGAGCAGGTCCGTGAACGATCCTGCGCTGGCCGTCCGGGCCGACTCGGCAGCGACGGGCTGTGGTGGCGGTTTGCGCGTGGCGTTGCGCTTCGCGGTCCGGTTCCTGGACTTCGACATCCGCCCAGCATGCCAGTGCCCGCCACCCGTTCACGCAAGTGGGGCCGAAGAGGCAGGCACCGTCCCCGCAGCCTTGGACGCGGCGCGCGCGCTCGACCTTGCGATCCCCTGGGCGCGGTGGGCGCGTCGGCGGACCCTCGAGGTGCACGCGGAGCGTGCCGGCGGGTTGAGGGCGCTGCCCTCGTCGCGAAGGACCTTCGGCAGTGGCCGCGTCCGCGGGCTTCCGTGACGTTCTACGATGACGCGATCGTGCTCATCGGAGGAGGAGTCTCATGCGTCCGGCTCGAACTTTCGCGTCCTGTGCAGCCGACAGCGTGGCGGACTGACCATGGCTGGGAACACGCCGAGTCTGCAGCGCTTCCTGAACTCGCTGGAGCAACGGCTGCTGGGGATGTCAGCGGAGGAGATCCGTGCCGTCCTGTTGGCTCACGCACGCGACCTGCCGGGCGCCGAGCGCGCGGCCTTCCTGTCCATCTTCACCGAGACCGCCTCCACGGGCAAGGACCATGAGCCCCCGGACACCACCTGGCCCGTGGTCGATGACCCGCTCCTCGACGAGATCGATGCGTTCGTCGATCGTCTCGCGTCGGGCGACTTCTATGACGGCTACGGCTGGGACCCGGAGATCCGTGCCGAGCGTTCGTTCGGTGATGAGTCCTGGACCTGGGAGATGGACGACCTGTTTCGTGGCGCACAGGACGCCTTCCTCGCCGGCGACCTCGGACTCGCGAGGACCGCATACCAGCGGTTGCTCGAGAGTTTCGACCTGGAACAGGAGGGCGCGACCTTCAGTGGCGCCCTATCACCGGTCGACATGGTGCGGACCGACGTGCGGGAGGCTGAGGCCCGCTACCTGCGTGCGGTCTACGAGACTACGCAGGCGGCGGAACGGGCCACCGTCCTCGGGGAGGCGTGGTTCGACCTGCCCACGTGGGGGCCGGTGCCCAGCCTGGCCGCCATCCGCGAAACCCGTCGGCAGGACCTGCCCGGGCTCGTCGAGTTCCTGCCGGCGTGGATCGCGCTGCTCAACTCGACCACGGCTGGCCACCGCGACGTGCGGCCACTGCTGACCGAGGCCACCGAGCTGTCCGGCGGTGTCGACGGGCTCGGTGCCTTGGCTGGTGACGCCGACCCGCCTCGGGCCGACCTCTACCTCGACTGGGTCGAGGCGCTGCGTCGAACCGGCCGGCAGTCCGACGCCGCTGCCGCCGCACGGAAGGCGCTGGAGGCGGTGGACTCGCAGGGCGTCACCGCGGCGCGGATCGCCGAACTGTTGACCGACGCTGTCGCCGATGACCCCGAGGAGGTGCTCGAGGCTCGCAGGGTGGCCTGGCGCGCTGCGCCGACGCAGGCTCGGCTGCTGGCGTTGCACCATGCGGCGACCGTCGCAGGCCGGGCGGCTGCCGAGGCCCTGGCAGCCGAGATCGACCACCTGGATTCCGACCACATTTCCGGAGCCCTGCACGCCTCGGTGCTGCTGCTCTCGGGTCACGTCGACGACGCGATCGACCTGCTCCAGGAGCCGCTCGGGCACAACCCGTTGCAGAGCGCGAGCTACGTGGCGCTGCCCTACCTGTTGGCATCGGCGTGCGCCGGGCCTTCCCACCCCGGGTGGGCCTCCTCCCGGGTCGCAGGCCTGCTCAAGAACGTCGACAACGCCGACCTCTGGGCATGGACCGACTACGACCTGGCCGACAGCAAGGAGATGACCGATGACGTGTTCCCATCGTTGTCGGGGCTGCTCACCGAGCGCATCTCGGCTGGAGGGGACGACCCCGACCTGCGCTTGGAGCACCTGCGGGCCGCGGAGGAAGAGGTCAAGCGCCGGGTCGACGCGGTCGTCTCCGGCAAGGCACGCGGCCAGTATGCGAGAGTCGCCCGGCTGGTCGCCTGCTGCGCGGAGGCCGTCACGCTGGCTGAGGACTCCCGCAGCGGCACCGCCTACCTGGGACTGATGAGGGACCGCTTCACTCGCCACGTCGCCTTCCGCCGCGAGCTCGATGCCGCCGTCGAGCAGACTCCCCTGGTCACTGCCCCGCCCTCCAGGGGGACTCGGTGACGGACCTTCACGCCCTTGACCGCCTGGTCGCGGTGATGACGGTCGACGCCTACGACGTGGACGAGCAGATCATGGCGTTCCACGCAGTGTTCGAGGATGAAGCGGGGTTGCCCGTCTCGGCCACGGTTGTCGGCGTTCCCGTCCTGGTCACAGACGTCGGCATCCGCGCGAACGGCATCGAGCTCACCGCGCACTGCCGGCGCGAGGAAGTCGGGCAGGAGATCTCGCTCACCGACCTGGTGTTCCCACCGGACACGCAGGCGGCTTGGGTCCACGCCGCATACCGTCGGTGTCTCGGCCTCGCACCGTTCCCAGCCGCGATCCCCGAAGCCTGGCAGCCGGACATGCTGTGACCAGCGTTGCCGCGACCGCATCTACCGATGTTCCGAGGCGGCCTGTCAGTGCGAAGGACGCCATCGTGGTGTCGCTGACGGGATCGACGATCAAGAGCAAGGACTATGCGACCGCCGCGAAGGAGCTGGGCCGGGCCCCGGGCCGCCCCGGGCCAGCGGCCCGGGTGCGGGAAGCGTGACCCGCGCTGCGGGAGCTGACAGGCGCCAAGGCTGATGTCGAGTACGGCGCCGACATGGTCACCCGGGCCAAGGCGGACGTCCTTGTCCGTCGTGCCGCCGCCGCCGTGGTCGAGTCAGCGAGCCAGATCGCCCGGCTCGGCAGGTAGGAGTCGCGGTCCTCGCGCTGGGCTTGGCAACTCGGGTTGGGCGGGCTCGCCGGAGTGCATGGGCCCCGCGTTCCAGACGGGGCTCGTTTGGCCCGTTACCGCACCCGTCGCCAGTGTGCCGCAGGTGAGTCCCGCTTTCCCGGCCAGTGAACTCGCGGCCGGGGGAGTGGCCACCTGATGGTGGCTGATTGCGGTTCGTTGCGGCTGCTGAAGGTCGGCTCGTTTCACGTCGTGGTCCTCGAATCGTTCGGACGCGGGTGATGGCGGATCTCCGCTCACTCGCTGGTGCAGCCGATCGTGGTGTGTGCGAAAATCCCACATATGGACAAGGTGGCTCTTGGTCAGCGGCTCGCGGAAGCCCGGGACCTGGCGGGTATGACGCAGGAGAGTGTCGCGCGGGCGGTGGACCTGGACAGGACTGCGATCGTCTTACTCGAGAAGGGTGAGCGCAACCTCAAGGTTCCCGAACTCGTGCAGATCGCCGCTGTGCTGGGACGTCCGTTGTCCTACTTCGTTGAACCCCCGGTGCCTGCGGCGGTGAGCCGTCGGTCGGCACCTCAGGCCGCGCATGACTCTTCGCGCTTGCTGGACGTGGAGATCGAGCAGTTCGCGGCCGATGTGCGAGGGCTACTGGAGCTGGGTTTGCTGGAGCCGGTCCCTCGCAAGGGGGATGCGCGTGTTCCACGAACGCACCTTGAAGCCGAGCGGGCAGCGGCATCGTTCCGCAAGCAACTGGGTCTGAATGCCGAGCCCATTGAGGACCTCGGGCGTACGTGCGAGGCGTTCGGGCTGTACACGTTCGCGGCGGGCCTGGGTGATGCTGGACCAGACGGTGGATGTGTTGAGGTACTCGTCGATTCGGGTGGCGTGGGCGTAGCGGTCATCAATGGAGATGCGGGTTCGGGGCGGCGGCGCATGACCTTGGCCCATGAGCTCGGGCATTGGCTCTTCGGCGATGCCTATGACACGCAGGCAGTGCTGGACAACGAGCCTATGATCAACTCCTTCGCTGTTCACTTCCTTGCCCCACGCACCGCAGTCGCCAAGGTCTGGTCGAAGCAGAGCGGTTGGCCCACGCGCGATCGCGCGCTCGCGGTGGGAGTGGCATTCCGGCTGAGCTGGTCGGCGGTCATCGCACAGCTGCGCAACCTCGATCTCATCTCTCACGAGGAGCGCGACCAACTGGGCAGGATCGAACCGCGCGCGGGTGATTACCTGCGGCTTGCACTGTCGTGGGTCGACGAGCTCAGCCATCCATACCTGTCGCCCGACTTCGTCGCCGCGTGCCTGAAGGGTTACACCGCCTCGACTATCACCGAGGCCAGGGTCCTGGAACTCTCGCGTGGCGTGTTGGGCGCTGATGATCTGCCGCAGGCTGAGCTGTTCTCACGTGATGACCTGCGTCGATCCTTCACCGGGCACGCCAGCTTCACGCCGCATGTCTGAGGCGAGAGCGTGGGTTACCGACACTAGCGTGTACACCCACCTCGGGCGCGCTGGCCATACCGACATACTGCGAGACCTGGCGCCCGGCGGCGTCATCCTGGTGCCGGACGACGTCGACCGGGAGATCCAGCGCGGCCAAATGAGATATCCGGGAATCGTGAGCGTTGCCGATACGTCCTGGACGCACCTTATCGTCCTGACCGAGGACGAGGTAGGCACGCAACTCTTGGTCAAGGCCGCGATGGGCGGTGGTCCTGATGAGCACCTCGGGGAGGCGGCAGTCATCGCCTGCGCGCGGTACCGCGACCTGACCGCCCTGTTGGACGACAGGCATGCGATTGCCCAGGCGGATCTTCGAGGTGTGCCGAGCCATGACACGTTGTGGTTAGTGGTGGAGGCATACGCCACCCGGTTTGGCTATGACCGTGACCGCGCAGCCCGGGTGGTGGACGACCTGCTCGCCACCGACATGTATCTGCCCATCGACTCCGGCCAGAGCCTGTTCGCGTGGGCGTATGAGGCCGGTCTGCTGCCCAAGGAATGATCGGCACTAGGCGTTTGGTCCGGCGACGCCGCCGGCCCGGTCGGTTCGGTCGGCTCGTCGCAGACCAGGGGGCGGCCCCCCACCGCTGCGGTGAACGCGCTGGGCCGTGCCGCGCGCCACGTCGATGGCGTCCGTCTCACTGCTGGACTTCGAGGGTGGGTTGCCCGCCGCGGCGTAGCCAGGAACGCAGCGCTGCGTGGCCCCACTATGACGTAGGTCGAGGAGCGGGGCCCTGAACACCGCCGCGTTCGAGGATGTGCATCCTGCGTCTTCGGTA
>NZ_JAKDLO010000149.1 GCF_030452765.1 Intrasporangium sp. | reverse complement strand
AACCAGACCACCACACGGCAACCCAGCCAACAAAGGCAACCACCCAAACTTACCCGCTCGCACCGAGGGAGTCAAACCCGTGACCCGCTCCAAGGAGCGGCCGAGCCGACCCGCGTGGCATCAGCGGATTCAACCATCGGCACGAGAATCCCGAACGACCGATGGGGTGGAGGTCTCGCCCGGGGACCGGCCTGCTTCGCGTCGCGATCGCTCGCTCCGCCGTGGCGTCCGTTCCTCCCTGTCGGGCTGACCAAGCAGAACACTAGCCGCCCCTTCACCGAACACCAAATCGAGCCGACCCGGGGCCCGAGAGGGGGCGACCCCCTTGCAGGCAAAGACGGTTCGGCTTGCGGGAGTCAGGCTCGGCGGGCGGCCGCGAGGTTCCGGCGCCCCCGCTTGAGCACGGCGACCGCACCGTGGAGGAAGTCGCCCTCACCGAGCACCGCGGCGGCATCGCTGACCTTGGTGTTGTTCACCGACGCGCCCCCCTCGGCGATGACACGTCGGGCCGCGTTGCGCGATTCGACCAGACCGGTCGCCACGAGCGCCTCGACGACGGTGGTGCCCGGCGCCAGCTGCGCACCGGCCAGCTCGTCGGTCGCATCGCGCAGCGTGCTCTCGTCCAGGTCCGCCAGGGAGCCCTTGCCGAAGAGCGCCTCGCTTGCGGCCTGGACAGCCCGGGTCGGCTCAGGGCCGTGCACGAGAGCGGTGGCCTCGGCTGCCAAGGTGCGCTGGGCGGTGCGTCGGAACGGCTCCTCGAGGGCCTGCTTCTCGAGGTCGGCGATCTCGTCGCGGGTCCGGTCGGTCAGGGCCCTCAGCATCGCCACGACCGAGGCGTCCTCGACGTTGAGGAAGTACTGGTAGAAGGCGTAGGGACTGGTCATGTCCGCCGACAGCCAGACGGCGTTGCCCTCGGACTTGCCGAACTTGCGGCCCTCGGAGTCGACCAGCAGCGGCGTGGCGAGCGCGTGGACCGTGGCCCCCTCGACCCGGTGGACGAGGTCGACGCCGGCCGTGATGTTGCCCCACTGGTCGCTGCCACCGATCTGCAGGACACAGTCTCTCGTCCGGTACAGCTCGAGGTAGTCCATCGCCTGCAGGATCTGGTAGCTGAACTCGGTGTACGAGATGCCCTGCTCGCTCTCGAGGCGGCGGGCCACGGCCTCCTTGCGGATCATCTGGTTGACCCGGAAGTGCTGGCCGATGTCGCGTAGGAAGTCGAGTGCGCTGATCGGTGCGGTCCAGTCGAGGTTGTTGACGAGCACCGCTGCGTTCTCGCCCTCGAAGTCGAGCAGGGGTCCGACCAACGACTGGATGCGTTCGACCGACCGGGCGATCGTGTCCTTGTCCTGCAGCATCCGCTCCGCGTCCGGCTTCGGGTCGCCGATGAGACCGGTCGACCCACCGACGAGGCAGATGACGTGGTGCCCCGCGGCCTGCATGCGACGCAGCACGGAGAGCTGCACGAAGTTGCCGAAGTGCAGCGACGGTGCACTGGGGTCGAAGCCGCAGTAGACCGTGACGGGTCCCTTGGCGAGTGCCTCGCGCAGCGCCGTCTCGTCGGTGGTCTGCGCCACCAGGCCGCGCCACTGCAGCTCGTCGAAGATGTCCGTCACGGTCCTCGTTCCTCTCTCTCGGGCGGGTGCTCCCGCAGGGACAGCCTGCCCTACGACCCACCGCCGTCACGAATGTGCACCCTCAGCGACCGAGGGCGGCCCCGGCCAGGGTGCGTCGAGGGGGTATGCCGCTCAGGCGAGTCCTCGTCGTGGGTCGGGTCCTCGTCGTGGGTAGGGTCCTCGTCCCGTCCTGACCGCATCACATCGGTGCGCTCACGTACGGCGACGCTTGCGCACGACCCCCGGGCGATAGGCCGAGACCGTCGGCTCACCATCGAGCCAGTAGCGCCACGGGTAGGTCGCGGGGTCGCCGCCGGGACCACTGACCCCTACCCGAGGACCGGTCCGCAGTCGGCCCGGGTCGGTCGGCTCGGCAGGCGCCCCGACGACGAAGTCGACCGGGTCGCCGATCGCGGGCCGGCAGAAGTCCCGTCCGGTCTGGTCCCGGCCGAGCGCCAGGGCCTGCCCGAGCCGACCGGGTCCGCGGCCCCAGTCCCGTTCGCGGACGTTCCCCCGCCGCTGCCGCACCACGTCGAAGCCGTCGACGACCTGGGCGCCCCGCAGGAGCACGGCCTCGGCGCTGCCCTGGTGGCCGCAGACGAGGTTGACGCACCAGTGGTTGCCGTAGGTGAAGTAGACGTAGAGGAAGCCGGCCGGGCCGAACATGACCCGAGTGCGCGGTGTCGGCCCCCGATACGCGTGCGAACCGGGGTCGACCGTTCCGGCGTAGGCCTCGACCTCGGTCAGGCGCACGGTGACCCCGGCGTGGCTGACGAGACACCCGAGCAGCTCCGGGGCGACCTGGAGCACCGGACGGGCGAAGAAGGCGCGTGGCAGTCGCCCCTCGGTGCCCTCGCCCAGGGTGATCCCGTCGTCCGCCATACCTCAGGCGCCCCCGGCGGCCCAGGCGTGGGCCGCCGCCAGACGCTCCACCGCCGCGGCGAGCTGTTCGCGGACCCGGACCGGTGCGGTCCCACCCACCCCGTCCCGGGAGGCGAGCGAGCCCTCGACCGACAGGACGGAGCGCACGTCCGGGGTGAGGTGCTCACTGACCGCGGCGAAGTCCTCGTCGGTGAGATCCCAGAGCTCGATGCCACGCTCCTCGCAGCGCCGCACACACTCACCGGCCACCTCGTGGGCGACCCGGAACGGCACGTGCGCCCGGACCAGCCACTCGGCGATGTCCGTGGCGAGGGCGAACCCCTGCGGCGCGAGCGACTCGAGACGTTCGGTGTGGAACGTCAGCGTCGCGACCATCCCTGAGAACGCGGGCAGCAGCACCTCGAGAGTGTCGACTGCGTCGAAGACCGGCTCCTTGTCCTCCTGCAGGTCCCGGTTGTAGGCGAGCGGGAGGGCCTTGAGCGTCGTGAGCAGGCCGGCTAGGTCGCCGACGAGCCGCCCCGCCTTGCCTCGCGCGAGCTCGGCGACGTCGGGGTTCTTCTTCTGCGGCATGATGCTCGACCCGGTCGAGTAGGCGTCGTCGAGGGTGACGAAGGAGAACTCCTTGGTCGCCCAGAGCACGACCTCCTCGGCGATCCGCGAGATGTCGATGGCTGTCATGGCGCACACGAAGGCGAACTCCGCGACGAAGTCGCGTGACGCCGTGCCGTCGATGGAGTTCTCCACCGCCCGCGAGAAGCCGAGGTCGCGGGCCACCGCCTCGGGGTCGAGCCCGAGCGACGACCCCGCGAGGGCTCCCGACCCGTAGGGCGAGGCGTCCGTGCGCGCGTCCCAGTCGCGGAACCGGTCGACGTCGCGCAACAGGGCCCACGCATGGGCCAGCAGGTGGTGCGAGAGGAGCACCGGCTGGGCGTGCTGCAGGTGCGTGCGTCCGGGCATGGCGACGCCGAGATGCCGATCCGCCTGCTGCAGCAGCGCATCCACCACCTCGAGCACGAGCACGGCCACCATCCGGGCGTGCTCGCGCAGGTACAGGCGGAACAGTGTGGCCACCTGGTCGTTCCGAGACCGTCCGGCGCGGATCCGGCCGCCCAGCTCCGGGCCGACGCGGTCGATGAGGCCGCGCTCGAGGGCGGTGTGGACGTCCTCGTCGTCCTGCTCGGGCACGAAGACGGCAGCGCGCACATCCGCTTCGAGCCGGTCGAGGCCGGCCAGCATCCCGGCGAGCTCGTCGTCTGACAGGAGCTGGGCTGCATACAGCACCCTGGCGTGCGCGCGCGAGCCGGCGATGTCGTAGGGGGCCAGCCGCCAGTCGAACTGAGTGCTCTTCGAAAGGGCAGCGAGGGCCTGGTCGGGCCCGCCGGCGAACCGTCCGCCCCAGAGGCTGACTCGGTCGGCCTGCTCGGTCTGCTCAGTCTCCTGGGTCTGGTCAGTCTCCTCGGTCCTGTGTGTCTCCTGAGTCCTGTGTGTCTCCTTGGTCACAGTCGCATTCTTCCTTGATGTCAGTCGCGCGGTTCGAGCAGGGCCAGCAGCGCCGCTGTGACGTCCTGACCGGCAGCGTCGTCTGCCGCGATGAGCAGGATCGTGTCGTCACCCGCGATGGTGCCGACGACCTGGGGGTCCCGCGTGAGGTCGATGGTGGAGGCGAGGTAGTTCGCGGCGCCCGGCGGGGTCTTGAGCACGACGAGGTTGCGGGCGCACACGGCGGACACGAGCAGCTCGTCGCAGACACGGCGCAGGCGCTGGTTCGTGCCGTCGAGCCGCCCCGTGGCCGGGATGTCGCCGCCGTCCCCAGGCACGGCGTAGACGAGGGCACGCCCGCGGCGGACCTTGACGGCCCCGATCTCGACGAGGTCGCGCGAGAGGGTCGCCTGGGTCACCTCGATCCCCTCCGCGGCGAGCAGGTCGGACAGCTCGCCCTGGCTGCGGATCTCGCGCGTGTCGAGCAGCTCGGCGATGCGGTGCTGACGCTGGGTGCGGCTCACGAAAGGGCCTGCGCGCGCTCGAGGATCCCCGGCAGCGCGGTCAGGAAGCCACCGAGCTCGTCGGCGGTGATGATGAGCGGCGGTGCGAGACGCAACGCGGTGGGGGTGACGGCGTTGACGATGAACCCGGCGTCCCGAGCCTCCTGCATGACGAGCGGAGCCGGTATGCCGCTCAGCTCGATCGCGCGCAGCAGCCCGCGTCCGCGCGTGGCGGAGACTCCCGGCACGTTCAGATCGCCGAGCAGCGCGCCAACCCGGGTCGCGTTCTCCAGCAGGTGGTCTCGCTCGATCGTGTCGAGGACGGCGAGGCCGGCTGCGCAGGCGAGCGGGTTGCCCCCGAAGGTCGTGCCGTGCTGCCCGGCCGTGAGCAGCCCGGTCACCTCCGGACCGTAGGTGAGCAGGGCTCCGATCGGCACGCCGCCGCCGAGCCCCTTGGCGAGGGTCATCGCATCGGGCCGGATGCCGGCGCTCGTGTGCGCGAACCAGTCGCCGGTGCGCCCGACGCCGGTCTGGATCTCGTCGAGCACGAGGAGCGCTCCGTGCCGGCGGGTCAGGTCGCGGGCGAGCCGGAGGTAGCCGGCCGGGACCTCGCGGATGCCCGCCTCGCCCTGGATCGGCTCGACGAAGACTGCGGCGGTCTGGCCGTCGACCGCGACACGGAGCGCGTCTGCGTCGCCCGGCGGCACGAAGTGCACGTCGGGGATGAGCGGCTCGAAGGGCTCGCGGTAGGCCGCCTTGTGGGTGAGGGCGAGCGCGCCGGTGCTCCGGCCGTGGAAAGAGCCCTCCATGGCGATGATCCGGCTGCGGCCGGTGCGGCGGGTGAGCTTGATCGCGGCCTCGTTGGCCTCGGTGCCCGAGTTGGCGAAGAAGACCCCGGACCCGGTGGGCGCGCCCGCGAGCGCGAGGAGCCGCTCGGCGAGCTGGATCGCGGGTTCGGAGGTGAAGAAGTTCGAGATGTGGATCGCGGCCTCAGCCTGCTTGCTCACCGCCTGCACCAGCGCCGGGTGGCCGTAGCCGAGGGCATTGACGGCGATGCCCGAGAGCAGGTCGAGGTACCGCTTGCCGTCGATATCGGTGACCCAGCAGCCCTGCCCGGAGGCGAGGACGATCTGGGGGGTACCGAAGACCTGGACCATCGAGGCCGCATAGCGGGTGAGCAGGCCGGTGCCCTTGCTCGCGACCTCTGGCACACCTCGTCCCTCGCTCGTGTCGGTACTCCGGTCGGCGCTCATCAACCCTCCTCGGGCGTGTCGGGTGTGTCGGGCAGCACCATCGTGCCGATTCCCTCGTCGGTGAAGACCTCGAGCAGGATCGAGTGCGGCGTGCGCCCGTCGACGACGTGGGCCCGCGGCACACCGCCCTCGATGGCGCGGATGCACGCCTCGAGCTTGGGGACCATCCCCTCGTCCACCCGGGAGAGCAGCTCCTTGGCCTCGGTGACCTCGAGGATCGACAGCAGCGAGGTGCGGTCGGGCCAGTCGGCGTAGATGCCCTCGACGTCGGTGAGCACGACGAGCTTCTCGGCCTGCAGGGCGACCGCGAGGGCCCCGGCCGCGGTGTCGGCGTTGACGTTGAGGACCTGCCCGTCGACGTCGAGGTCGGGGGCGACGGTCGACACGACAGGCACGCGTCCGGCAGCGAGGATGTCGTGGACGGCTGACGGGTTGACGCTCTCGACGTCGCCGACGAGTCCGATGTCGACGAGCTCTCCGTCGATCACCGCGCCGCGACGGCGGGCGCCGAAGAGGGCGGCGTCCTCGCCGGAGAGGCCGACCGCGATCGGGCCGTGGTGGTTGAGCAGGCCGACCAGCTCACGTCCGACCTGCCCGGTGAGGACCATCCGGACGACGTCCATGACCTCGGGGGTGGTGACCCGCAGGCCACCCTCGAACTCGGTCTCGATGCCGAGCCGGGTCAGCATCGCCTTGATCTGGGGGCCGCCGCCGTGCACGACGACCGGCCGCAGCCCGGCATAGCGCAGAAACGCGACGTCCTGGGCGAAGGCCGTCTTGAGGCGTTGGTCGACCATGGCGTTGCCGCCGTACTTGACGACGACGAGCGAGCCCCGGAACCGTTCGAGCCAGGGCAGGGCCTCCACGAGGGTGGCTGCCTTGCCGGCCGCGACCCGGACCGCGGCCGCGTCGATGAGGCCCCTCACCTGGTGGGCTGCTGCCGGCGTCATGTGCTGTAGGCCGAGTTCTCGTGGACGTAGTCGTGGGTGAGGTCGTTGGTCCAGATCGTCGCGGTCTCGTCCCCGGCGTGCAGGTCGACGACGACGCGCACCTCGCGGGCCCGCAGGTCGACGAGGGAACGGTCCTGACCGACCCCGCCACGGCGGCATACCTCGATGCCGTTGATCGCGACGTCGAGCGCCAGCGGGTCGAACGCTGCGCGCGTGGTGCCGACCGCGGCGAGGACGCGACCCCAGTTGGGGTCGCCCCCGAAGATGGCGCACTTGAACAGGTTGCTGCGGGCGACGGCGCGGGCCACCTCGAGGGCATCGCCCACCGAGGTGGCGGAGCGCACCTCGATGGCGATGTCGTGGGCTGCGCCCTCGGCGTCGCCGACGAGCTGGCGGGCCAGGCTTGCGCTCACGTCGGTCAGGGCTGCGGCGAGCTCGTCGCGGCTCACGGTGACACCCGAGGCGCCGGAGGCCAGCACGATCACCGTGTCGTTGGTCGACATGCAGCCGTCGGAGTCGATCCGGTCGAAGGTGGTCGCCGTCGCGTCACGCAGGGCGGCGTCGAGGTCGGCGGGGTCGACGACCGCGTCGGTGGTGAGCACGACGAGCATCGTGGCGAGGGCGGGTGCGAGCATTCCGGCGCCCTTGGCCATGCCCGAGACGATCCAGCCGTCGCCCGTGTGGGTGGCGACCTTGTGGACGGTGTCGGTGGTCATGATGGCGATCGCGGCAACCTCGTGCCCGTCGGGAGTCAACGCCGCGGCGGCCGCATCAACACCGGCGACGATCTTGTCCATCGGCAGCAGCTCGCCGATCAGGCCGGTCGAGCAGACGACCACGTCGCCCGAGGAGATCCCAAGGACGTCGGCGACGTGCTCCGCGGTGTGGTGGGTGTCGGCGAAACCCTGGGGGCCTGTGCAGGCGTTGGCGCCACCGGAGTTGAGCACGACGGCGTCGACGCGGGCGTCGGTGACGACCTGTCGTGACCAGGTGACGGGCGCGGCCTCGACGCGGTTGCTCGTGAAGACGGCTGCGGCGTGGTGGTCCGGTCCGTCGTTGACGACGAGGGCCAGGTCGGGCGTGCCGCTGGCCTTGAGCCCAGCGGTGACGCCCGCGGCCCGGAATCCCTTGGGCAGCGAGGCGGTCTGGGCGGTCACGGTGCCACTCCCGCCAGAGGCAGGCCGGTCGTCTCGTCGAGGCCGAGCGCGAGGTTGGCGCACTGGACGGCCGCCCCGGCAGTGCCCTTGGTCAGGTTGTCGACTGCCGAGGCGACCACGACCCGGCCCGCATGCTCGTCGACGGCGACCTGCAGCAGGACCAGGTTGCTTCCGATCACGTCGGCGGTGCGCGGCCAGGTGCCCTCGGGCAGGACGTGGACGAACGGCTCGTCGACGTAGGTGCGCTCCCACACCGCGCGGACGGCGTCGGGATCGGCGCCCGGCGCGAGCCGGGCGGTCGACGTCGCGAGGATGCCGCGGGGCATGGGGGCGAGCGTCGGCGTGAACGAGATGCTCGCGGGTCGGCCCGCGGCCCGGGAGAGGTTCTGCTCGATCTCGGGCGAGTGGCGGTGGCCGCCGCCGACGCCGTAGGGGGACATCGAGCCCATCACCTCGCTGCCGAGCAGGTGCGCCTTGAGCCCCTTGCCCGCCCCCGACGTGCCGGAGGCCGCGACGACGACGAGGTCGTCGGGCTCGATGACGCCGGCGACGAGGCCGGGCGCGAGGGCGAGCGAGATGCCGGTGGGATAGCAGCCGGGGACGGCGATCCGGCGGGCGCCGGCGAGGACGTCGCGCTGGCGGCCACCGCCGGGCAGCGGCAGCTCGGGCATCCCGTAGGGCCACGACCCGGCGTGCGGGGTGTCGTAGAACCGGGCCCAGGCGTCTGCCGACTCGAGCCGGAAGTCGGCACCGCAGTCGATGACGACGACGCCTGCGGGAAGCTGCTCGGCCAGGGCCGCAGAGTGGCCGTGCGGCAGGGCCAGGAAGGCTACGTCGTGCCCGGCGAGGACCTCCGGGTTCGTGTCCTCGAGCACGCGGTCCGCGAGAGGGACCAGGTGCGGGTGGATCGTGCCGAGGCGTTCACCGGCGTTGCTGCCCGCCGTCACGGCCCCGATCTTGAGGTCCGGATGGGCGAGCAGGAGCCGGAGGATCTCGCCCCCGGCGTACCCGCTCGCCCCCGCTACCGCTGCCCTGGTCACGATGCATGACTATACACGTTCATGCATATCCCTGCATGAGTCTTCCCCGACCTGACCGTTCGAGGATGAACTGGACGGCATGCCGACCCCCTCTGTCATCAGCGGCCATCTCGAGCGCGCCGGCCGCACCCCTCGGAGGCTTGGCGCGCGCGGTGCCCACTGAGCGGCATACCCCGTCGGTATGCCGCTCAGCCACGACCCGCGGGTCACGTGACCTCGCCTTCTCCACTAGTGCCGTACACTTTTCTGTACAGGAGGTTCCAATGAAGACGATGAGCTACACCGAGTCCCGCGCCCGCTACGCAGAGGTGCTCGACAGCGTTGCCGACGACCGCGAGGAAGTGATCATCACCCGCGCGGGACATGAGCCCGTCGTCATCGTCTCCCTCGAGGACTACGAGTCCCTGCGCGAGACGGCCTACCTGATGCGTTCACCCGCCAACGCGCGACGCCTGCTCGACGCCATGGAGCGTCTCGAGGCCGGTCGCGGCCACCGGCACGCCATCGAGACGGACTGACGTGCTGCTCGTCTGGGACGAGAACGCATGGGAGGACTACCTCTGGTGGCAGGCGCAGGACCGTAGGGTCCTGAAACGGATCAACCTGCTGCTGGCTGACATTCAGCGCGGCGGCAACGACGGCATCGGCAAACCCGAAGCGCTCAGGCACGACTTCGCCGAGTACTGGTCCAGACGCATCACCGATGAGCACCGTCTTGTGTACAAGGTCGTCGGTGACGAGGTCAGAGTTGCGGCCTGTCGCTACCACTACGGATAGGTCGTCGAGCGGGCGACCAGCCCAACTCCAAGCCGGCCCCAGGTGTCTCACACCTGATCGGGTGGGGCGAGGGTGACCCACTGCTCATCGATGAGGAAACCAATGACGTGGTTGGCGCGACGGATGGCGTGGTTGTCCGCCGAGCCGCCAGTTCGGCATGGCTCGACTCCGTCCTCGATGAGTGCCAGGACCGAGGCAGCCTTCAGCCCGGTCCCCACGCCTTGGTCACGCCACGGCTCTGCGACGACCGTGACGTCGATCTCGGCTGCGGCACCGTCAAGGTCGACGAAGGTCATCGCCAGAAGCTCGTCCCCATCCCCGAACACTCCGAACGCACGACGGTGCACGGTCGGAGAAGCCGTCGCCGCGGTGAGGTTGAGGTGGAGCGAGTGATAGGAGCCAGCGACCGCGGGCTGGTCACTCCGCTTGCGCCGCTCTGCCGTCGGTGATCAGGTCTGCTGCCTGCAGTGCTCGAAGATCCCAGGCCAGCTCCTCGCGGACGTCGTCCTGCACGTCTGCCATCGAGTGACCGGCGCGCACCGGTGGAAGGGATCACCGTTCTCACCGCGTCCAGGGCCGCGGCACGATCGCGCTGCCCGCCGACGTCCGTCGCCGGCTGCACCTGGACCAGCCGGGTGCGCAGCTGGAGATGACGGAGCGGGCCGACGGGGTAATCGAGTTGCGGGCCGCCCTGCCCGTGCCGGCCGATCAGTGCTGGTTCTGGGCAGAGCGGTGGCAGGAGCGTGAGCGCGAGGTCGACGGGCACGTCACCGCCGGCCGCGTCGCGGTTCACGAGTCGACCGAGGACTTCCTCGGTCACCTCGACGAGCTCGAGGCCGAGTGAGGTTCGAGACGACCCCGGCGTTCGACGGCGACTACCGGCGGCTCAAGGGCGAGAACGCTCTCGCGGTCAGGACCGTCGTCCGAGAGAAGTTCGCGCCGGCGTGCGATGCCCACGCCAAGGACCCGACCGGGCCGTGGCCCGCCTCGCTGCGGGTCAAGCCCGTGCGGTCAGCTCCGGGGATTCTCGAAATGACCTGGTCGTTCGCCAGCCCGGACGGGCGTGCGACCTTCGAGCTGGTCACCGTCGAGGGTGAGTTGCGTTGCCGATGGCGACGGGTCGGCGATCACGATGTCTTCAAGAATCCGT
>NZ_JAKDLO010000148.1 GCF_030452765.1 Intrasporangium sp. | reverse complement strand
GCGACCCCACCGCCTGGACCTGACCCCCGACGAACTTACGATCCTGACCACTTAGCAAGCGCTTTTTCCGAAGGTGGGTGACATGGAGAACAGGGGTGCCGGCACTCTCGGACCGAGCCGTCCCCTGCGGGCCGACGCCCAGCGCAACTACCAGCGGATCGTCGCGGCCGGGCGGGAGGTCTTCCGCAGGTCCGGCACCGAGGCCTCGCTCGAGGAGGTCGCCCGGGTCGCCGGGGTCGGCATCGGCACGCTCTACCGCCGGTTCCCGGGCCGGCTCGCCCTGCTCGAGGCGGTCTACCGCGAGGATGTCGACACTCTGGAGCACGAGGTGGACCGGCTGCTCGAGTCGGAGGAGCCCTGGGCCGCGGTCGTGCGGTGGTCCGACCTGCTGCTCGACTACGCCGCGACGAAGCGGGCGCTCTTCCATGCCCTCGCCGACGCCGTGGAGACCGACTCCGAGCTGCTCACCCACTCCCGCCGGGTCGTCGGCGACAGCACGGCTCGCGTCCTGCGCCGCGCGCAGCAGGCCGGCGTCGTCCGGCCCGAGGTCGAGCCCTCCGACCTGCTCCGACTGCTCGGCGGCTGCACGATGATGGGCGGTCTCGACGACGACCAGCGGCACCGCATCGCCGAGATCGTCCTCGCCGGGATCCGGGCGCCCGAGCCCGCCTGACCCCCGCACCTCGCTTCCGGCCGCACGCCACCCCAGCGCGAGACGGGACGACCAACCGGAACGAACTGCGCCAGCGGCCGGGCCGCCCGCACGACCAGCGCCCGGCCCGGAGTTCGATCCGGTTGTTCGGCCCGCGAGCGGTCAGGTCCGGGTCGCGGACAGCACCTGCCAGATCCGCCCGCCGGGCAGGTGCGTGGCCGTGAGGCCGCGACCCTGCAGGACCTGGACCATCACTTCCGGGGGGTGGACGAACGAGCGGTACTCCCGCCCGGCGAGGCGCATCCCGAGGTTGATCACCGCCTGGCCGGCACGAGACACGAGGTTGCGCGGTGGATGCGTGAGCACGACTGCGCGCCGGGCATGTTCAGCGGCCGCGCCGACGAGCGCCTCGACGTCGGGGTAGCAGCAGACGACCCGGTGCAGCACGACGAAGTCCGCGGGCTCGGCCACCGACGGGTCCACCGCAAGGTCCCCGAGGCGGCGCTCGACCCGGTCGGCCAACCCGGTCTCGGCAGCCAGCGCGGCCGCGGCAGCCTCGTAGCCCGGGCTCAGCTCGACGTTCGTGGTGCGGGCAGCGCCGCGCCGGAGCAGCTCGAGCTGGATCTCCCCGACTCCGCCGCCGATCTCGAGGACCGCCGCGCCCTCGACCCCCTGAGAGACGAGCCAGTCGACCATCCGCCGGGACGGCCCGTCGAGGCCCCGCTTGCGGTAGCGGCCCGCGACATGGCGAGCGAACCGCTCCCCGAACATCCGGTCGCAGCCACGTGGGTTGCAGCACCCGCCCATGACACGAGTATGCCGCCCAGCCGAGCCCCACGCGGCCCCGGCGTGCGCACGGGGCCGCGCCCAGCGGCATACGCACAGCGCCCGTGCACTGCTTCCTCCGAAGGAGCAGTGCACGGGCGCTCGGACTGGGCGCACCGCCCGGGCGGGCTACTTCACCTCGGCCCGGGACAGGCGCCACATCCCGACGACGAGCGGCAGGACGACCCACACGCCGACCGAGGTGGCCAGCTGGGCCCACTGCTCACCGGTCAGGGCCTTGCCGAGGAAGAGCGGGTTCATCGTCCGGTCAAGGTTGAGCCAGCGCGCCGCGGTGTCGAGCCAGGTGACGAGGGAGGAGAGGATCCCCCACGCGGTCGGCAGCGCGAAGTAGGTGACGATCGCCGCCGGCGTGTTCTTGAAGAGCATGCCGAAGCCGACGCCTTGGGCGAGCCCGAGCAGGACATACAGGCCGGCACCGGCCACGACGAGGCCGCCGATGCTCCAGCCCGGGGTGATCCCCTGGAAGGTGATCGCTGCCTGGTGGGCGAGCGCCGCGAGGCCGATGGCCAGGGCAAAGGCCGCGATGCCGACGAGCATGGAGGCGGCGAACTTCGCCCAGCCGACGCGGATCCGGCGCGGCTCCATGGTGAACGTCACGAGCCCGGTCCGTTGGGACCACTCCGAGGTCACGGCGAGGATGCCGACGACCGGCAGGATGATCGCCATCGGCATCGTGGTGGCCTGCAGATAGCTGCCGAACGGGTGCTGGCCGCCGTCGACGAAGAAGAGGATGACCAGGGCCGTCGCGATGGCGGCCCCGACGCCGATGACGAGCCAGCGACCGGCCCTCGTGTCGAGCATCTTGCGCAGCTCGACGTGGACGAGCCGGCCGAAGGAGACACCGCGGGTGGGCCGCTCGCCCGGGATGGGCGGCGGGGTGGCCGCGACGGCGGGTAACGGCGACTCCGCGTGGGGGCTGCGGGCCGTGGTGCTCGGGTCGGGCATGCCCGGGACGGGGTGGGTTGTCGTCGTGCTCATGCTGCGACCTCCTCTCGGGCTGTGTCGGATGTGAGCTCGAGGAACATCTCCTCGAGGCCTCGGGAGTCACCTGCGCGCAGCTCGACGAGGGCGAGGCCCGCAGCCGCGGCGACCCGGCCGACGTCGACCGGCTCGGCCTCGACCAGCAGGCCGCCGGTGGCGAGCACGCTCGCCGAGACGGTCGCGCCCTCGAGTGCACGGGCGAGCGCCGCGTCGTCGACCGAGCGGACGAACGTGCCGACGCCGGCGAGAAGCTCGTCCTTGGTGCCCTGCGCGACGATCCGACCGTGGCCGATGACGATGATCTCGTCGGCGACTCGCTCGATCTCGTTGAGCAGGTGTGAGCTGAGCAGCACGGTCCCGCCGCGCTCGGCGTAGCCGCGGAGCAGGTCGCGCATCCACCGGATGCCGGCGGGGTCGAGCCCGTTGGCCGGCTCGTCCAGGATGAGCACCTCGGGGTCGCCGAGGAGCGCGTTGGCGATGCCGAGCCGCTGGCGCATGCCGAGGGAGTAGTTGCGGACCCGGCGCCCGGCCTCCTTGCCGGTCAGCCCGACGAGGTCGAGCATCTCCTCGACGCGGTTTCGGTCGACGCCCATGAAGACGGCGCCGAGGTTGAGAACCTCTCGCCCGGTGCGGCCCGCGTGCTGGGCGGACGCGTCGAGCAGGGTGCCGACGTAGCGGCCGGGGTTGGGCAGGCTCGCGTAGGGGCGGCCGAGCACGGTGGCGGTGCCGGAGGTGGCGGGGGTCAGCCCGGCCATGATCCGCATCGCGGTCGTCTTGCCGGCGCCGTTCGGGCCGAGGAAGCCGGTTACCTGCCCGGGTCCCACCTCGAACGAGACGTCGTCGACGGCCGTGAACCCGCCGTATCTCTTGGTCAGTCGGTCAACTGTGATCATGATGTCTACGGTCTCGGATGAGACACCCCGACCGCCATGAGGGTCGGACCCCACTCGACCCCGAGTCGGCCCTGACGGCTCTCAGGGTCGGGCGGCGCGGGCTCAAGGTCGGGCGGCGCAGGCTCAGGGACCAGTCCTCGATGGGACTGGCGCTTCGACGGTGCAGGGCCCTCCACGGACAAGCCAGATGCGACCCAGTCGCATCTGGCCGTAGACTGGCCAACCATGCACGTCCCCGACGGGTTCCTCGACGCGCCCACGTCGATCGCGACTGCGGTCGTCGCTGCCGGCGGAGTCGCCGCGGCTCTGCGCGGCGCCCGACGCGACCTCGACGATGCGGTCGCGCCGATGGCCGGGCTCGTGGCCGTGTTCATCTTCGCCGGGCAGATGATCAACTTCCCGGTCGGCGCGGGCACGTCCGGACATCTGCTCGGAGGCGCGCTCGCGGCGGTTCTCGTGGGGCCGTGGCTCGCGACCCTGTCGATCACCGTCGTCCTGCTCGTGCAGGCGTTCCTGTTCGCCGACGGCGGCGTGACCGCGCTCGGCACCAACGTCCTGCTCATGGGGATCGTCGGCGTGTGGGTCGGCTACGGCGCGTTCCGCCTCGCTCGGTGGGCACTCCCGCGGCGGCTCTCGTCGGTCGGGATCGCCGCCGCCGTCGGCGCCTTCGTCTCCGTCCCGGTCGCGGCGGCCGCGTTCACCGCCCTCTTCGCGGTCGGCGGCCAGGCCCCGATCCCGGTCGGCTCGGTGCTGACCGCGATGGTCTCGGTGCATGTACTCATCGGCATCGGCGAGGCGCTCATCACCGCCCTCGTCGTCGGCTCGGTCGTCGCGGTGCGCCCTGACCTCGTCCACGGCGCACGCCCCCTGCTCGCCACCCAGGAGCTCGAGATCCGTGAGGCAGCACGCACATGAGCACCAAGCGGTTCGCCGTCCTCGCCGTCGTGCTCGCCCTCCTCGTGGCGGGGGTGCTGTCCTTCTATGCCTCGAGCAGTCCCGACGGCCTGCAGCACGTGGCCGAGACCAAGAGGTTCGCGCAGACGGAGACCGGGCACCACACCGCGAACGGCCCACTGGCCGGCTACGAGACCACCGGCGTGAGCAGCCCGCACCTGTCCAAGGGCCTCGCCGGGGTCATCGGCGTCGGAGCCACCGGCCTGCTCATGGGTGGCCTCGTGCTGCTCCTGCGCCGCCGCGGCGCGACGTCCTCGACCGATGTCCCGGAGCACGAGCCGCACTGACATGGGCGCCTCCCACGGGCATGCGCTGCACTATCACGGCCACTCCCCGATCCACCGCCTGCCGGCCCACCCGAAGATCGTCGCGCTGCTCGTCTTCGTCCTCGCCGTGGTGGCCACCCCCCGCGAGATGTTCTGGCCGTATGCCGCCCACCTGCTCGCGCTGCTCGCGGCGGTCCGCCTGTCACGGGTTCCCTTCTCGTACCTGGGCAAGCGGCTCGTGATCGAGGTGCCGTTCGTCGTGTTCGCGCTGCTCATGCCGTTCGTCGCGACCGGCCCCCGGGTCGCCGTCGGCCCGCTGCACCTGTCCCAGGCCGGGCTCTGGGGCGCGTGGGCGCTCCTCGCCAAGGGCACCCTCGGCGTGCTCGCCTCGCTGCTGCTCGCCGCGACGACCGAGCCGCGCGACGTGATCGCCGGGTTCGAGCGGCTCCGCCTGCCCCAGCCCCTCGTGCAGATCATGGGCTTCATGATCCGCTACCTGCAGGTCGTCGCCGGTGAGCTGAGCCGGATGCGGATCGCCCGTGCCTCCAGAGGTTTCCAGGCCCGCTCGGTGCGGCAGTGGCCGACCCTCGGTGCGACGCTCGGGGTCTTGTTCATCCGGTCCTACGAGCGCGGCGAGCGGGTCCATCTCGCGATGCTGTCGCGCGGCTACACGGGTCGACTGCCGACGCTCCACGTGCTGACCGCCACGCCCGCGCAGTGGGCGCTGAGCGGCATACTTCCGCTCGTCGCGGTGGGGGTGTGTCTGGCAGGGGTGGTGGCGAGGTGAGCACGCCGGTGCTCGACGTGCGGGGCCTGGCGTACGCCTACCCCGACGGCCATCAAGCGCTCTACGGCGTGAACCTTCATGTCCACCAGGGCGAACGGGTCGCGCTGCTCGGCCCGAACGGGGCGGGCAAGACGACCCTCGTGCTGCACCTCAACGGGATCCTGACGGCGGGGGCGGGCTCGGTGGCGGTCTCCGGGCTGCCTGTCACCAGGGACAACCTGCAGGAGATCCGACGGCGCGTCGGGATCGTCTTCCAAGACCCCGACGACCAGCTGTTCATGCCGACGGTCCGCGACGACGTCGCCTTCGGCCCCGCCAACCTCGGCTCGCGCGGCGCCGAGCTCGAGGCGCGGGTCGTGCGGGCGCTGGAGCAGGTCGGCATGGCCGGCTTCGCCGACCGGCCGCCGCACCACCTCTCGTACGGGCAGCGTCGCCGGGTCGCCGTCGCGACCGTCCTCGCCATGGAGCCGGAGATCCTCGTCCTGGACGAGCCGAGCTCCAACCTCGACCCGGCCTCGCGGCGCGAGCTCGTCGACATCGTCCGGTCGCTCGACGTCACGGTCCTCATGGTCACCCACGACCTGCCCTACGCCCTCGAGCTGTGCGATCGCGCCGTCATCCTCTCGGACGGGGTCATCGCCGCCGACGGCCCGATCCGCGACGTGCTGGGCGACGCCGAGCTCATGGCCGGCCACCGGCTCGAGCTGCCCTACGGGTTCGTCCTGCGTCCCTGACGCGCGTGGGCCGCACCCTTCAGGTCGGTACGGTCGGCGTCATCGCCGTTGCCGGGGCAACCCGCGCCGAAGGCTTGAACGTGACGTCGCGTCATGTCTCATGCTGAGGTGATGACCAGCCGGAACCCTGCCTGGCGGATCGGTGAGCTCGCCGCATCCAGTGGGCTCAGCCGACGAACGCTGCAGTACTGGGACTCGATCGGGTTGCTGTGCCCGTCGGGGCACACCGAGGGCGGGCATCGTGAGTACCTCGCCGAGGATCTGCTCCGGCTGTACCAGGTGCTGGCGTTGCGCAGCCTCGGACTGTCGCTGGAGAGCATCGCGACCTGCCTGGATGGCGGCGCTGAGCCACAGCGGATCGTTGCCGACCAGCTCGCTGAGGTTGAACGCCGTCTTGCTGAGCTGACGACCTTGCGCGACCGTCTGGCTCAGGTCGAACAGAGCGTGGCCGATCGAGCCGTTGTGAGTCCTGAGCTTCTCCTGAGCGTGGTGCGGGCCTTGCAGGCGCCAAGCCCGGAGGCGTTGAAGCAGTATCTCGATCCCGATCAGATCCAGACCCTTGGCACCGCGGCACGAGCGGCCGGACCGACCCTGCACTACGTGGTGCAGGTCGAGTGGCCACAGCTCTACCGGCGGGCGGCCGAGTGGCAGGCCGAGGGCGTTGACCCCGACGATCGGAGGGTCCAGCGACTGGTGCGACGGCTGGACCAGCTCAGCGCCCAGTTCTCGGGTGGTGACCCTGAGATCAGCCGCCGGATCCAGGACGCCTACCTGACTGTTCCGGCAGCGGTGCCGGACCTTCTTTCCTTCCCCACTGACCAATGGCACACCGTGGCCGCGTATCTCGACCGGGCCCGCGCCCTCGCTGCCGGGCGACCCGCACAGACATCCAACCCGGACAAGGAGCGTCCTCGATGAACGAACAACAACAACGCCGCATCGCCCTCTCGGCTGCTTTCGGCGTGGGCGTCATCTGCCTCATCCTCATCGCCGTTCTCAGCCTGACCGGCAGCCTGACTACGGGGACGGTCGTGAGTCTGTCGCTCGCTGTCATTGCCTACGGATACCTCGTACAACGACGGCTACGACGACACAGCTGCGAAACCGGCGACGATCGGCCCACGGGATGTCGCGGCTCAGCGGGTTCATGGAGTGCACGGCGTACATGTGCAGCGCTCGTCTCGACGAGGTCGAATGCGTCGAGGGCGGTGCTGAGCTGGTCCCACTCCTCGGCGTTGCGAGCCGAGAAACCCACTTCGAGGTCACAGACGCTCGGCCGGGCAAGTTCGCCGGAAGCCGTCAGGGCTTCGACGACCTCACGGACCGGTGGCTGCCGGAGGCGCTTGACCACGCTGGTGTCGATGAGGTGAGTCAGCGCCACGCGTCGGCGCGATCGTCGAGGTGGGCATCGGCCAGGCGATCGAGTGCCTCGGCGATCCGATGGTCCCTGGGTGCCCCAGCGCGGCGGAGCGCCTCGTTCACCGTGTCCTTGATCGTCGTGGTGCCGAGTTCACACCGCGCCGCACCGAGCATCTCCTCATCGAGGTCCACCAAGTGCTTCGCCACCCAACGAGTATATATTCTCGATGGTTCGGTATATCTCCTTTCAGCTCCACGAGCACGTCGGCGTCCGCTTACGAGTCCGAGACGAGCCTCGACACAAGCCGAGCATCGGGGATGAAGGATGCATGCACTCTTCATGAGCCTCTACTAGACTGTGCGATATGGGCACCGAGATCTTTCAGGTCCGCAATGTCCCCGCCGAGGACGCGCAGTCGCTGCGGGCACGCGCGGCGGCCCGGAACATGTCTCTGTCGAGCTACCTGCGTGAGCTCATCCACGAGGACGCGTCGCGCCCTGCGATGACCGAGGTGCTGGCACGGATCGCTTCGCGCGACAACGTCGAGGCCAGCGGCGACGACATCCGGTCGTTCATGGAGGACGGCCGGCGGTGAGATGACTGTCGTCGATGCGTCCATCGTCGTGCGCCTCCTACAGAACCGACGAGGCGACACCGCACTGAGAGACCGATTCGGCCGGCAACGACACGTCCATGCCCCGGCCCTGATCGATGCCGAGGTGACGTCGGCCATACGCGGGCTGCTGCTGACGTCGGAACCTGCCACCCAGATAGCCGTCGAGCGCGCAGAACAGATGCTCGACGACTTCGCGGACCTGCCGCTGGTGCGCTACCCGATGCAGCCACACCAGCGGCGGGTGCTCGCGCTTCGAGACAACGTCACCGCCTACGACGGGTTCTACCTGGTGCTGGCCGAGTCGCTCGGCGTGCCACTGCTCACCGATGACCGGAAACTCGCGAACGCGCCAGGGCACACGGCCGTCGTCGAGACGTGGTCGTAGGTACCTGCGCTCACTCGCCCAGCCGACCTGTGCGCGTGCCGGCGATGAGCGTCGTCCGGCCGCATCGGATCATCTGAAACGGCAGTATGCGCCGACACCGAGGCGCGGCAGACGGTGACTCCACTGCTTCTTCGATGGCACCGAGCAGCTCGTCGAGCCGGGCCGGGTCGACCTCGGGGTCGTAGTGACCGGAGAGGATCCGTGCCCCGTCGCTGTCGCGCAGCAGTCTCGTGCTGCGCAGATAGTCCAGGACGCTCGAGGAGGGGATGCCGCCGGCCAGGATCGTGCCGCCGCTGAAGCCGGGCGAGTTGTAGACGAAGTCGCCGACCAGGACGAGCCCGTGCTGACGGTCGACGAGCGCGACCGAGTCCGATGTGTGCCCGGGCAGCGCCATGATCTCGACCCGCCGGCCGCCGAGGTCGACCTCGCGCCCGACCGGCCACCACTCGTGGACCGGGAACGCGCGCGGCGACATGGTCAGGCGAACGGCCAGCGGCAGGCGCAGCACCCCAGCGGACTCCATGGCTCGGTTGACGGGAAGGTCCGCCATCGCGATCCGCGCCCCGATCGTCTCGGCGAGAGCTCGATGGTTGCCGATGTGGTCGTAGTGGCTGTGCGAGCTCAGCACGGTTACCGGCAGGCTCGTCAGCGCGCGCACCACGGGGCCGATGCTGCGCCGGCCGGGGCCGGAGTCGAACAACAGCGCCTGCTCCCGGCCAAGCAGCAGGTACTCGTTGTTGCGCTGCCAGTACCGGCCCTCGTGAATCCGGAACGTCGCCGCGTCGAGCCGGTGCACGGTGAACCATCCGCTCACGCCCGGCACCCTTTCTCCCGGGTTCCGGCGCGCCGGGGGGACCGACGGAACCGCTCCCACCGCCTGACCGCAACAATCGACGTGATCAGCAGAAACGCGCTCCCGGCCACATCCAGGACGTAGTGGTTGCCGGTGCTGATGACAACCGCGACCATCCCGGCGGGGAACAACCAGGCGAGCCAGGCAAGGCGCGGATACCTGTCCTGCAGAGCCAGCCAGGCCGCGTACGCGCACACCGCGGACCATGCGACGTGCAGGCTCGGCATCGCCGAGAAGTGGTTCTGGCCGTTGCTCAGGTCCCGCGAGGCGGTGCTGCCGAGCAGGTCGTGCTCGGCCACGACGTCGACGATCCCGGCCGCGGCGAACCGCGGCGGAGACATCGGCACCAGCCAGAAGGCGAGCAAGGCCAACAGCGCCATCAGGACGCGCCGCACGGTGCGGTACACCTCGGGGTGCCGGAACAGGACCCACAGCGCCACGCCGGCCAGCGGCAGGTAGTACAGGCGGTAGTACAGCACCCCCACCTGCACCAGCACCGGCTGCCCGGCGAGCCAGTCGTTGGCTGCCGCCTCCACATCCAGGTGCAGCGAACGCTCCACGGACTGCAGGGCGTGCGCGTTCGCCGTCGCCGAGGCGATGTCCGTGCCCGCCAGGTTGTGCAACCGCGCGAACAGCACCACGCCAAAGACCAGCCCGGCCAGCTCGGCCACCGGACGGCGCCAAGCGTGACCACCCCGCTGCGGGTCTCGGTATCGAGGACTCGGCGGATCATGGACGCTCACGACGGCACCAGCTGGTGATGCTGGCGCCCGCTGCCGATGCGGTCCATCGCTCGATGGTAGACGCGGCGCAGGCTGAGGCAGCCGAACAACCGTGGCCCGCCGGGAGTGTGGGTTGTGCGTGGTTGTGGTTGCCACAACGACCTCGACCACGCACAAACCCGAGTGGTCGAGCCCTGGCTGAGCGAGAACCGGCAGCCCAGGGACCGGGGCCGTCTACCGGGTCGACCTGGGTCGCCCGCGACGCCACGAGCTGGGCGGGAAGCGGCTCGGCCTGGTCCTGTCCCCGTCTGACTCGCCGTTGTCCGTCGTCACCGTGGTTCCTGCGTCCACCTCGGCCGGCCCGTCGGTGCATCGTCCCGAGCTGGAAGTCGCTGGTCGACTGACGCGAATGCTGGTCGACCAGATCCGCTCGATCGACGTGGACTACGTCGTCGGTGATCCCGTCGACCACCTGACCGGGGATCGACTTGCAGAGGTCGAGCTCGCCCTCGCCCACTACCTCGGGGTCCAGGACGCAAGGCCACCCCAGTCTTCATATCTCGACTACCCGGGTTGTGCGTGGTCGAGGTCGTCCTGGCGACTACAACCACGCACAACCCACACTCCCGTCGGACCCATCCCCCGAACACGGCGGCATCCGGCGCGCCCCGCCTGAGGCGACGATCGCGTGGCTCCCCCAGGAGCCGCCCGACCCGGCCGAGTCCCTGCTCGCCTACACCCGCCGACGCACCGGCGTCGCCGCCGCCGCCGCAGACGCGGAATTGCACGCCGCGTCATCCGCCCTGTCCTGCGGTATGCCG
>NZ_JAKDLO010000031.1 GCF_030452765.1 Intrasporangium sp. | reverse complement strand
CAGCCGCTCGAGCCGGCCGGCCTCCCGCCTCGAGTGCCGGCCGCGGCGCACGAAGGTGCGCACCCGCGCCGGCGTGAGGTCCGCGGGCAGGTCGGGGGGGACGACGTGCGGCTTGCGGCGGTAGACGGCTCGCTCGGTCACCGCGACATCGTCCGGACGCGACCCGGACCGCTGAACATCCACGGTCCCGGAAGGTACCAGAGGGTCCCGCCGAGCGGCTAAGTTGCTTGTACAGGGAGCCGGACCGTGGTTCTCATGATCGAAAGGGCTGCACGTGGGCACGTTCGACGAGATGAAGGACAAGGCCGCCGGCCTGGTCGACCAGGCGGGCGACAAGATCGGCGAGGGCATCGACAAGGCGGGTGACCTCATCGACGAGAAGACCGGTGGCAAGTACGCCGACAAGGTCGACGTGGTTCAGGAGAAGGTCAAGGACGGCATCGACGGCATCGACGGTCAGAACGACGACATTCCCTGACCGGTCGAGACGACAGCGGGGCGCTCCGCCACGGAGCGGCCCCGCTGTCGTCTCCCCTGGTGTGTCCCTTCTTCCCGAACGCTCTGTGGAGCTCAGCGACGCCAGACCGTCACGACGGCGCGGTCGTCACCGTGGCCGGCGGCCGCATGGTCGCACAGGCGCTGCGCCAGCCCCGCGAAGCCCTTGGTCACGAAGAACTCGGCCCGGCCGAGCATCCGGTCGATACCGTCGTCGAGAGCGATGTCGCGGGCCTCGATCACCCCGTCGCTGTAGAGCACGAGCGCATCGCCGCCGCGCAGCCGGCCGTCCTCGCGGGGATAGTCCGCGTCCTCGATGACCCCCAGCAGCGGCCCGCGCCCACCCGAGAGAAGTGTCCAGCGGCCGGAGCCGGCCGAGAACTGGGCAGCCGCCGGATGGCCCGCGTAGCCGATCGTGAACGTGCCGGTCTCGAGGTCGATCGCCACGTGCACCGCAGTGGCGAACCCCTCGGGCCAGCGCAGCCGAAGCAGGTGGTTGTTCGCCGACCGGAGGAAGCCGCACTCGCTCATCTCGCCGAGCAGCCCGCCGAGCGCCCCGGACAGCAGCAGAGAGCGCGTCCCGGCGTTGCGCCCCTTGCCGGACACGTCGACGAGGGCGATCTCGAGCATGCGTCCGTCGGTCGACCGGGTCGCCACGACGAAGTCGCCGGCGAACCGGTCACCGTATGCGGACTCGAGAGCGACCTCGGCCCCCCATGTCCGGGGCAGCGCGGGCAGCTCTCCCTGGGCTCGGAGGCGGTCGCGCATGTCGACGAGCATCGACTCACCCTTGACCCCGACGAGCCCGACCTGCGACCGGGCGCGCGAGAGCCACAGCATCAGGAACATCAGCACGACGACCACGGCGACGGTCCCCTCCGTCGCGGCCTTCCGGTCGGCCAGCATGAGACCGACGACGATGATGTCCGCGGCGACGACGCCGCAGACGATCAGCAGCGGGACCGGCTCGAGGAAGAGACCGGCGCCGACGACGATGAGGGCGAAGACGGACCACGGCATGTACGCCGGCCACGCGAGGACGGCGAGCCCGGCGAGCAGGACGAGGCACACGAACATGACCACGAGCACGATCCGCGAGCGCTCGAGGCGCGAGGCGATCTTCCCCATCCTTCGAACCTGTCGACCTGTTGTTGGCCGTGGCTGCCGTGCCAGGACGGTGCGCGTCGCCAAGCCTTCATCCCTTTCGCGGATGCGGGCAGGCATCCAGTTCAGGGTCCGCTGTCGGCTCGTCAGTCTCGCGACGCCCCCGGCCGAGCCGGCAGCTCGCCGCTCTTCTCATACGCCGTCACCATACCGAGACGACGCGCGTGCCGTGGTTCATTCGTGAAGTCCGTCGCCACGAATGTGTCGACGATCTGGGTGGCGACCTGCTCACTCGTGAAGCGGGCACCGATCGAGACGACCTGGGCGTCGTTGTGCCGGCGAGCGAGCGCGGCGAGCTCGGGCGCCCAGGCGAGCGCGGCCCGGATCCCCGTGACCTTGTTGGCCGCGATCTGCTCGCCGTTGCCCGACCCGCCGAGCACCACCCCGAGCGAGCCAGGCTCCGCGGCGACGGCCGCCGCCGCCCGGAGCACGAACACCGGGTAGTCGTCCTCGGCCTCGTACTGCGCCGGACCGTGGTCGACGACGTCGTGACCGGCCCGGGTCAGGTGCTCGACGAGCACCGTCTTGAGGTCGTAGGCAGCGTGGTCGCCGCCGATGTGAATGCGCATGTGACTCCTCGTCGTCAACGGTCTCGGACAGGCCTCAGTCGAATATCGGGCCGATCGTGCGGGTCCGCTTGAGCTCGAAGAAGCCGGCAGTGCCGGCGACGAGGACGCAGCCGTCCCACAGCCGGCCGGCCGCCTCTCCCTTGGGAGCCGGGCTGACGACGGGCCCGAAGAACGCAACGCCCTCGACCGCGATGATCGGCGTGCCGACATCGGTGCCGACCAGGCCGATCCCGCGCTTGTGGCTCCGGCGCAGCGCAGCGTCGACGGTCTTGTGGTGCGCTGCCCTGCCGAGATCTGCCGGCAGGCCGACCTCGTCGAGCGCCTCGGCGACGACCTTGTCGAAGTCATGCATCTTCTGCCGATGGATCCGCTCACCCATGGCGTCGTAGAGCGGCTTGACGACCGCCTCGCCGTGCCGCTGGGTCGCTGCGACGATGACCCGGACCGGCCCCCATGCGTTGTCCATCAGCTCCTGGTACGCGGCGTCGAGGTCGTGCCGGTGCTCGTTGAGCACAGCCAGGCTCATCACGGACCAGGTGACGTCGACGGGCCGGACCTGCTCGACCTGCATGAGCCACCGCGAGGTCATCCACGCCCAGGGGCAGATCGGGTCGAACCACATCTCAACGCTCTGGGCCTGGGTCTCCGTCATGGCGTCATCATGCCAAACGGACCTTGTCCACACCGGTGGGGGCGAGCGGCTGAGACGGCGGGATCTCGTGCGAGGATGTGAGCCGCGAGCACGCGCCTGCCCAGTGAGGCCCCCGCAGCCGCGTCCCATCCGTCATCCCAAGGAGGCACCCCACGTGCCTGGCACCAACCTGACCCGCGACGAGGCCACGCACCGCGCCGAGCTGCTGCGCGTCGAGCGCTACGACGTCCGGCTCGACCTGACGACCGGGCCGGACACCTTCCGCACGAGCACGACGGTGACCTTCGACTGCCGCCAGCCAGGGGTGGACACCTTCATCGACTTCATCGGCGCGTCCGTCGAGCGGGTCACCCTCAACGGCGAGCCGCTCGAGCCGAGCCAGGTGTTCCGCGACTCCCGCATCACGCTGGCACACCTGCAGGCCACGAACGAGCTGACCGTCGACGCGACCGGGCGCTACACCAACACCGGCGAGGGCCTGCACCGGTTCGTCGACCCCGTCGACAACGAGGTCTACCTCTACACCCAGTTCGAGGTAGCGGACTCGCGCCGGATGTACACCGTCTTCGAGCAGCCCGACCTCAAGGCGAGCTTCCGCTTCACCGTGACGGCACCGGCCCACTGGAAGGTCGTCTCGAACTCGCCGACGCCGACGCCGCGCCCCAGCGGCGTCGGCCACCACGTCGAGAAGGCGACCTGGGACTTCGAGCCGACGCCGCGGATCTCGTCCTACATCACGGCCCTCATCGCCGGGCCGTACGACGAGGTCCGTGACGAGGTGACGACCCGCGGAGGCGTCGTCCCGCTCGGCGTGCTCTGCCGACGGTCGCTGCGGCAGTACCTCGACCCGGAGAACATCTTCGAGACCACCAAGCAGGGCTTCGCCTTCTTCGAGCGGGAGTTCGACCAGCCCTATCCCTTCGCCAAGTACGACCAGGTCTTCACGCCCGAGTACAACATGGGGGCCATGGAGAACGCCGGTGCCGTCACCCTCACCGAGGCCTACGTCTTCCGCTCCAAGGTCTCCGAGGCGAAGGTCGAGCGCCGGGCACTGACGATCCTGCACGAGCTGGCCCACATGTGGTTCGGCAACCTCGTGACGATGAGGTGGTGGGACGACCTCTGGCTCAACGAGTCGTTCGCCGAGTGGGCCTCGACGACGTGCCAGGCCGAGGCGACCGAGTGGACCGACGCCTGGACCACCTTCGGGACGGCCGAGAAGGCCTGGGCCTACGCGCAGGACCAGCTCTCCTCGACCCACCCCATCGCGGCCGACATGCGCCACCTCGAGGACGTCGAGGTCAACTTCGACGGCATCACCTACGCCAAGGGCGCCTCGGTCCTCAAGCAGCTGGTCGCGTATGTCGGCCGCGAGGCCTTCGTGACTGCTCTGCGCGAGTACTTCCGCACGCATGCGTGGGGCAACACCACCCTGGCCGACCTGCTCGGTGAGCTCGAGCGGGCCTCGGGCCGTGACCTCGGCGCGTGGGCCAAGCTCTGGCTCGAGACGGCCGGCGTGGGCACGCTGCGCCCCGAGCTCGAGCTCGCGCCGGACGGTACGTACCGCTCGTTCGCGGTGCGCCAGACCGCCCCGGTCGAGCACCCGAGCCTGCGACCGCACCGGCTGGGCATCGGGCTCTACACCACGGCGGACGGCGGTCTCGGGCGCGTCGGCTACCACGAGGTCGACATCGACGGCGAGCTGACCCCGATCGGCGAGCTCGTCGGCGTCACCCAGCCGGACCTGCTCCTGCTCAACGACAACGACCTCGCCTACGCCAAGATCCGCCTCGACGAGCGGTCCCTCGCCACCGCCCTGGCGCTGCCGCGTGGCTTCGACGAGTCGCTGCCCCGTTCACTGGTCCTGGGCGCGAGCTGGGACATGGCCCGCGACGCCGAGATGTCGGCACGCGACTTCGTGCGCCTCGTCCTGGCCGCCCTTCCCGGCGAGCGGGACTCGACCCTGCTGCGCGTCCTGCTCGGCCAGCTCCACAGGAGCGTCACCCTCTACGTCGCCCCCGCGCACCGGGGGGAGAAGCAGGCGATGCTCGCGGCCTCCCTGCGCGAGCTCGGCGAGCGGGCCGAGCCGGGCAGCGACGCACAGTTCCAGCTCATCGAGGGCTGGGCGGACAACGCCGTCGACGCTCGGGACGCCCCCCGTCTGGGGGCACTGCTGGCGGGCACCGAGCAGATCCCTGGCCTCGAGATCGACACGGACCTGCGGTGGACCCTGCTGCGGGCACTGGCCGCGCTCGGCGCCGCCGACGACGAGCTGATCGACGCAGAGCTGCGGCGCGACCCGACCGCGACCGGCCAGGAACGTGCCGCTCAGGCCCGCGCCGCGCGCCCGACCACCGAGGCCAAGGCCGCCGCGTGGCGCCTGGCCGTCGAGCAGACCGACCTACCGAACCAGATGGTCGAGTCGATCGCTGCCGGCTTCCAGCGCGCCACCGACCTGTCGCTGCTCGCCCCGTACGTCGAGCGCTACCACGACATGCTCGAGGGCGCATGGGCCGCGCGCAGCGTCGCGATGGGCGAGCGCGTCGTCGGCGGGTTCTACCCGTTCGCCCTCGCGAACGAGGACCTCAAGCAGGCCTCGGACGGATGGCTCGCGGCGCACCCCGACGCCCCGGCCGGCCTCGTGCGCACCGTCGCCGAGAACCGCGACGCGGTGGCGCGCGCCCTGCACGCGCAGGCCAAGGACGCAGGCAGCACGAACTGAGCGTGGCACCGGCGGCGGGCTGGGCGGCATACGTTTCAATGACTGGTATGCCGCCCAGCTCGCTGTCGTCGCTGACCTGGCCCGAGGCGCGTGACTGGCTCCTCGGTGCGCCGGTCCAGGTCGCCGTCATCATCGTCGTCGCCGTCGTCGCGCGGTGGCTGCTCCTGCGTCTCGTCGAGCGCGGCGTGGCGACGGCCACGAGCCGGCAGGCGCAGCGAATCGCACGGCTGCCAGGCCTGAGCGGGCGTGCGCCGGTCGAGGCCACAGGGGTCGGCGCCGAGCGTCACATGCTGCGCGCCCGGACGATGGGGGCGGTGCTGCGCAGTGTCATCACCATCGTCGTGGGGACGATCGCCCTGCTGACCATCCTCGCCGTCGTCGGCATCCCGCTGGGCCCGATGCTCGCGTCGGCGGGCATCGGCGGGGTGGCCCTCGGCTTCGGCGCGCAGAGTCTCGTCAAGGACTTCCTGTCGGGCATCTTCATGATCGTCGAGGACCAGTACGGCGTCGGTGACGTCATCGACACCGGCGAGGTGGTCGGCACCGTCGAGGACGTCTCGCTGCGGGTGACCCGGCTGCGCGACGCCCATGGGGTGGCATGGTACGTCCGCAACGGGGAGATCATCCGGATCGGCAACAAGTCGCAGGGCTGGTCGACGGCGCTGGTCGACGTCCCGATCGCCTACGACGAGGACGTCGAGCGGGCGCAGTCGATCATCCGCGACGTCGCGGCCGCGATGGCGCAGGACGAGACGTGGAAGCCGGCGCTGCTCGAGCCCCCCCAGGTCCCCGGGGTCGAGTCGATCGGCGGTGGGGCGATCACGGTCCGGGTCACCGCCAAGTGCGCGGCCGAGCAGCACTTCGGCGTGCAGCGGGAGCTGCGCGAGCGGATCAAGCTGGCCTTCGACGGCGCCGGGGTGCGCGGTCCGGCGCCCCTGCTGCCGCCCTACGGCAAGCCCCAGCCGTGACCCGGGCCGTCGCTCTGGGAGACTGTACGGCGTGACCGACCGGACGACGTACTACGAGGCCATCGGCGGCCACGAGGCCTTCGTCCGGCTGGTCCACGAGTTCTACCGGGGCGTCGCCGACGACCAGCCGCTCCGGGCGCTCTACCCCGAGGCCGACCTCGGGCCCGCAGAGGTGCGACTGCGCATGTTCCTCGAGCAGTACTGGGGCGGCCCGACGACGTACTCTCAGCAGCGCGGCCACCCCCGGCTGCGGATGCGCCACGTGCCCTATGCCGTCACCCCCGAGCAGCGGGACCGCTGGCTGCACCACATGATGAACGCCGTCGGCACGCTGGGGCTGGAGCCGCAGCTCGACGACATGCTGAGGGACTACCTGACCCGGGCCGCCTACTCGCTCGTCAATGCCCCTGGCCCGGACGGCACGTTCTGAGCAGCGGGCCGGTGCTCTCGAGGCGCACAGCTCAGCGCGAGACGAAGGCACTGATGAGCCGCTGGGCGTCCTCGGTCCGGACGGCGGCGCCGATGGTGCGGGCCTCGTCGGCGCCAGTCTGCGCCCGGGAGGCCGCGTAGGAGGACCGGACGAGCCGCCGCGCCTGCCCGAAGGCAGGGGCCGGGCCGGCGGCCAGCGACGCAGCCAGCTCGCGGGCCCGCTCGAGGACGGTCGCGTCGTCGACGACCTCGGTGACCAGGCCCCAGTCACAGGCCTCCTGCGCCGTGAGGGTACGTCCGGTCAGCATGAGCTCGAGGGCCCGCTGCTGACCGACGGCGCGCGGCAGCAGCCAGGACAGCCCGCAGTCGGGGGTCAGCCCGATCCCGGCGTAGGCGGTGACGAACTTCGTGCCGGCCGCGGCCACGATCACGTCACACGTGAGCATCACGGCCAGACCCGCGCCCGCGACGGCGCCCTGGACAGCCGCGACGACGGGCACCTCGAGCTCGCTGAGCCGCTGTAGGGCCAGGTCGGCCATCATCGCGAGGTGCTCGACGTAGGCGGGCGGGTCGTCGGAGGCGAGGAAGGAGCGCACGTCGCCACCGCCGCAGAAGCGCTTCCCCGCTCCGGTCAGCAGGACCGACCTCACCTCCGGCGCGGCGAGCTGCTCGACGACGAACGCGAGCCGCTCCGCGAGAGGCAGGTCGAGGGCATTCGCAGCCTCTGGACGGTTGAGCTCGACGCTCGCCAGGCCGTCGGTCACGTCCAGGCGGACCAGGTCGTCGGACATCGGTGCCTCCTTCGCCACGCGGGTGTGCTTCGTCAGGCTACCGGTGGGCCGGACTCGACCCTGCGACGCACCTCGGCAAGACCCACCTCCCCCTCGGGCACGTCCCACCAGCTCTCGATCCACCAGGTCGCGCCGGCCTGCGCCCACGCCGACTGGTCGGCCGGCTCGAGCACGGCGAAGTGCCCGTGCGAGTCGGCTTCGACCACGACCTCGTAGCCCGCCCACGGCAGACCCTGCCCTTCGCGGATCGCCCGCACGGCGTCGACGACCTGCGCGAAGTCCTCGACCCGGCGCACCCCGCTGCCGCCCTCGCCGCCCACCCCCGCTGCTCACCCAAGCGCGCGAGATCTGCGAAACCCCGCTCAGCGGCATACGGCACGACGAACCCGAAACGCATGTTCCATGCCTACCCGCCGGCACTGACACTCGTCATCAGGTTGTAAGATTTTGCAACAACTGGTTGATATCTTGCTGCCCCATGCGGAACCATGATCCCGTGACCCGTACTGCCTCCCACCCTGCCATCCGCCCGGAGGTCGCCCTCCACCCGGTCGACGACAACGACACCTGGTGGCGCTCGGCCGTCATCTACCAGATCTACCCACGCTCATGGGCCGACTCCGACGGCGACGGCATGGGCGACCTGCCGGGGATCACTGCCCGGCTCGAGCACCTGACCTACCTCGGCGCCGACGCGATCTGGCTCTCCCCCTTCTACCCGAGCCCGCAGGCCGATGCCGGCTACGACGTGGCCGACTACCGCGACGTCGACCCGCGCTTCGGCACGCTCGCCGACGCCGACGCGCTCGTCGCACGGGCCCACGAGCTCCGCCTCAAGGTGATCGTCGACCTCGTGCCCAACCACTCCTCGGACGAGCACGCCTGGTTCCGGGCCGCCCTCGCGGCCGGGCCCGGCTCCCCGGAGCGGGAGCGCTACCACTTCCGCGACGGCAAGGGGCGACGGGGCACCAAGCCGCCGAACAACTGGGAGTCCGTCTTCGGGGGCACAGCCTGGACCAGGGTGACCGAGCGCGACGGCAGGCCCGGCCAGTGGTACCTGCACCTGTTCGACCCGAAGCAGCCGGACTTCAACTGGGACCACCAGCAGGTGCGCGCCGAGTTCGAGTCGGTCCTGCGCTTCTGGCTCGACCGCGGCATCGACGGCTTCCGCGTCGACGTCGCCCACGGCCTCGTCAAGAAGCCGGGCCTGCCCGACTGGAGCAGGCGCACGAACATGCTGGGCGACACCGAGGAAGCGGCTGCCCACGTCCTGGACGCGACCGAGCCGCAGCCGACGCACCTGTCCCCCTGCTGGGACCAGGACGGCGTCCACGAGATCTACCGGTCGTGGCGTGCGGTCCTCGACTCCTACGGGGGCCCCGACCGCATCCTCTGCGCCGAGGCGTGGGTCGAGCCGCCGGAGCGCGCCGTCCTCTACACCCGCCCGGACGAGATGCACCAGGCCTTCAACTTCGACTTCCTGCTCACTCCGTGGATCGCGCAGGACCTCGTCGCGGTCATCCAGCAGTCGCTTGCGGCCGCCGACTCCGTCGGTGCGCCCTCGACGTGGGTCCTGTCCAACCACGACGTCGTACGGCACGCGACGCGACTCGGCTACGCGCCGGGGACGAAGCGCCGGAACGGGATCGGCGCCGACGACCCCCAGCCCGACCGCAAGGTGGGTCTCAAGCGGGCGCGCGCGGCGACGGCCCTGATGCTCGCCCTGCCGGGGGGCGCCTACCTCTACCAGGGCGAGGAGCTCGGCCTGCCCGACTCGACGACGATGCCCGACGAGGCCAGGCAGGACCCGACCTACCTGCGCAGCGGAGGTGCGGAGCTGGGGCGTGACGGCTGCCGGGTGCCGATGCCCTGGGCCAGAGACGCGCCGGGCTTCGGGTTCGGGCCGTCGGCCGGGACGTGGCTGCCGCAGCCTGAGGTCTACGGCGCCTACGCCGCCGACCAGCAGCGGGGGGTGGCCGACTCGACGCTCGAGCTCTACCGCACGCTGCTGCGCGTGCGCCGTGAGCTCGGCCTCGGACGCGCGTCGCTCGCGCTGGTCGACGGGTATGCCGCTGACGTCGTCGCGCTCGAGGCAGTCGGTCCCGGCGGGGCTCGGGTGCTCGTCGTGGCGAACCTCGGGACCGCCGCAGTTCAGCTGCCCGAGGGCGTCGAGGTGCTCGTCACCTCGGGCCGGCTCGACGGCGGCGGCGCCGTGCCCACTGACACGACGGTCTGGGCCCGCTGGCGCTGATCCGGCCCCGAGCCTCCCACTCCCCTGGCCGGTCCCCTCGGCCTACGGTGGTGCCATGAGCGTCCCGATCGACCTGGCCGAGCTCGCGCGGACGGCCGCGAAGCACGACTTCGCCTATCTCGTCACGACGACCGAGGACGGCCGTGCACACCTCGTCGCGGTCCAGCCCGTCGTCGAGGACCGGATGGTCCGGGTCGCCTGCCTCGGCCGGCGGACGCTCGCGAATGCGTCCGCGCGGCCGCAGGTGACGCTGGCCTGGCCCCCTCGAGCGGCAGGCGGGCATTCGCTCTTCGTCGACGGGACGGCCGAGGTGCGCCCGGGTGACGACGGAGACATCATCATGGTCTCGCCCTCTCGGGCCGTGCTGCATCGGCCGGCCCCGTCCCCGAGCCCGACGGACGACCCGTCCGCGTGCGTCTCCGACTGCGTCGAGCTACCCGTCGCGGGCACCGCGAGCTCCTGAGCCGGGGCTCCGCCGGGCCTGTGGACAACGCGCGAGGCCGATGCGCGGACTTCTCTACAGTCGAGGCATGGCGCACTTCTCGATCGAGCCGGACGGGGTCCGCAGTGCCCGGGCGGTCCTCGCGGACGACCCGCGGGCCCTGCGCCACCTGGCCAGTGCCCTGTCTACCGCGTGCGCGCAGGCACGGACGACGATCGGGTCCGAGTGGGCGGGTCTGCTCGAGGCGCTCGAGCGGTTCGGCAGCGTCCACGCCCACGGCATCGACGCGGTGGCCGAGGCATCGGCTGCCCTCGGCGGTGACCTCGACCTGCTCGCCTCCCGGTCGGCGGCGACCGAGCTGGCCATTGCGGCGGCGATCGGCTCGGTGCACGGCGCGCTCGATGCGGCATGATCCGGCCCGGCGCGGAGGGGCCGAGCGCGGAGCGTGGCACGGCGGCGCTGCCCCTTCCCCAAGGGGAGCCCGACCTGCTGCGCCGAGCCGCCCAGCGCATCGGCAGCATCGGGGCCGCGGCTGACCGCACGGCGACGGTCCGTGGGGCCCTCGCACCGTTGCTCACCGAGGTCTGGACCGGTGCGGCCGCCCAGCAGGCGATCACCGAGGCGCGCATCCTCGGCGAGCGGTCGCGCCGGCTCGTCGGTGCCCTACCGTCGGCTGAGCGGGTTCTCACCCGGTATGCCGCCGCGCTCGACGAGACCCGGCAGACGACCCGGCGACTTCAGTCCCGGTGGGACGCCGCCCAGGACGACTACGACGGCGACCGGCACCGCCTCGACGTGGTGCAGGCGAGCACGGGACTCGACCAGAGCAGCGCGATGCGCGACCTGGCCGAGCGGCACCGCACCGTGCAGGCGCGGCTGGCCCAGCGGCATACCTCGTGCGGTGAGTCCCTGCGGGTCGCGGCGCGAGACGCGCAGTCGGGCCTGCTCACCCTCGCGGAGGCGACCCTGCCCGCTCGGGGCCTGCCGACGGCGGGATCGATGCGGGCGGCCCTCACCGGTGACCTCGGTTTCCCCGCCGGTGCGGAGCGGGCCGAAGCCGCGCGCCGGACGGGTCTGGACGCGGCCGTGGTGTGGCGACGGGTCATGGCGCCCGGGCGGGCCGCGGATGCCGAGGTCGACACACTCGTGGCGCTCCTCGGCACGGTTGCCGCGAACCCCCTTGCGGCACAAGCCTTCCTCGACGAGGTGGGCGTCGAGCATGTCGAGGAGGCGCTGGCCGACGTGAGCCGCCCGGGCAGCACGGGCTCTCTCGAGACGGCCCGCTCGTTGGCCGCGACGCTCGGCAGTGTCGTCGTCTCGGCGACCGCGCCGAGCGACATCGACGCGGATCCACGGACCGCGCAGCAGCTTGCCTCGGGAGCTGCGTTGCTGCAGGACGAGGTCGTCCGCTCGGTGGCGGCGGTTGTCACGGCTGGCGAGGGGCAGCATGACTCCGGCTACTGGCTCCTCGGGCAGCTGCTGGTCGGTGCCCGTGGATCCGGTGCCACGACAAGGCTTCCCGCCGGTTTCGCGCGGCGACTCGTGGCGGCCACCGCGGCAGCGGAGGTGGCGCGCAGCCGCGATGCCCGCTTCGTCGGGCGGCACGGGAGCACTCGTGAGGCGGATGGCGACCGGCAGTTCGCATCGCTGTTCGAGGACGGGGACCGGACCGGAGACGCGCTGCACGTCCTGCTGCACGAGGCCAGCCTCTCGGTCGAGGACGCAGATGACGTGGCGAGGCTGCTCGCGACCACTGTGGAGGGGCCGCTGCGGAACGGTCGAGACGAGCCGGCGGTGCTCGCCGAGTACCTGGTGCGCCGGTGGGTGACGCACACGGTGACGAGCCCGCAGGCGCCGACGGACCTCGAGCTCGTGACGAACGCGGACCTTGGTCACCTGATGGCCGCGCTCGGCTCCGGCCCGGAGGCCGCGGCTCTGCGGAGCCGGGTGATGATCGAGGTCGGCCGCACGAGCGAGCTGGCCCAGCGTGAGTGGTCGACGATCCTGCAGTACGAGGCGAACTCGGCGGCGATCGAGTCAAGCGCGCTCGACTGGCTGCAGCGGATGCCCGAGAGTGTGGCAGTGTCCCTGCGCGGGCTGCCGCTCGAGCGCCCGCCCGTCGACGGCATTGTCGGCGGGTACGCGGTGCCGGTCGGGCAGGACGTGCAGCCGCTGCTCGCCAACCGGGAGCTGGCCGGGCTGGTCGGCGCGTTCGCGGTCGGTCATGACTTCGGTGCGGGTGCCAAGGAGCCGGATGCAGCGTACGAGCAGCTCATCGCGGGCGAGGTGGCTCGGCTCACCGACGAGGTGAGGGCCGGGCTCGACCCTGACGACGCGCTGCTACGGCTGGGCTTCTACCACGGCAGTGGGTCGGCGGCGTTGATGTCGGTCGCCGAGCGCCAGGACCGGCTCAACCAGGAGATGTGGCGCAACCTCGCCAACGCCAAGAATCTCGCCGTCGGGCCGGACCGTCTCGACAACGCGATCGCCCTCGTCACCGATGGCACCAACCGCACCGCCCTGGACGACTTCGTCATCGCCACGGTCCGCAGCGAGGAGGCGATCCGGCAGGCCGAGGCGAACGAGGCCCGGCTCGCAGCGCTTCTCGGCACGGTCGCGCCGCTGCTGCCTGGCGCCCGCAGCTGCGCGCCGTACGGTACGAGCCAGCTCACCCCGCTGGCCCGAGGTACGGCGCTGGCACCCGCCAGCGTCTCCGCCGCCGAGCTGCGTCAGGCTCGCCAGCAGGAGGTGGAGACCGCGTTCCGTGCGGTCGCGAAGGAGGGGGTGCAGGAGCACCTGAAGAAGGTGCGCGACGCCCACCGGAAAAGCATCGACGACGACCTACGGGTCTGGCAGGACATCGCCGACAGCCAGAGGTCGAGACCGGACCGGAGACCCTAGCCAGGTCCGGATGGATGCTGAACATCGAACGGCCCAGGTGAGGGAGTGGATGCGCGAGCCCCTTGCCCAGCCCGAAGCAACGTGCTTCGGCCGAGCCGCATCGCGCTGACCCGGGGACCGGCGGTGGTCAGCTCACCACAATGGCTCGGGAACGTCGATCCCGCGCCGTCGCAAGACCGCCTGCACCCTTCTGGCGTCTCGGTTGCGATAGGTGAGTGAGGCCGTCTCCGGCATGGAGACCCCTGCGGGTAACACTCCCAGTTCCACCCACGTGTCCAAGGCGGGACCATCGAGCTCAACGCTCGCGGAGACTCCCTCGGACCGGAGCGCCGCTACGACCCCAGCAACGTCGTCCGGCGAGCCGCCCCACCCGAATCCGGTCGTCATCCCGGCCCATCGCTTCCGGTCGGCGAGCACGACGGCCCCGAGCGGGGCCAGCGCGAGAGCGACGCCCGGCCAGCTGGGCAGGCCGGTCCACCGAAGGATTGCAAACCCGACACCGGCCGCGGCTGCGCACAGACCCAGCAACGCCGCCCAACCGACGGCGTTGAGTTGCGCCGTGCGCAGCCAGGGGCGCGAGGGGCTGCGACCGGACCGAAGCGGCGCTGCCGAGTACTCGGCGTACCGACGAGACCTTGCCATGGGTGAGATGGTGTCAGACCCTCGGCGAGGCGCCGTCGCACCGCGAGGCATCCAGACGCCGTTGCGCGTGGCTACAGTCGCCCTCATGTCCTCGTCGCGGCCCTACCTGCGGCCGGTCCCGCTCGCCCTGGCCCACCGGGGCGGCGCGCTCTACGGCCCGAACGTCGGGCTCGAGAACACCCTGACGGCCTTCCGCAATGCCGTGCAACTGGGCTACACCCACCTCGAGACCGACGTGCACATCACGAGTGACGGGCGGCTGATCGCCTTCCACGACGACCGGCTGGACCGGGTCACGGACGGGACCGGCTTGGTCAAGGACCTGCCCTGGAGCGAGGTACGGCAGGCGAGGATCCATGGCCACGAGCGGATCCCGCTACTGACCGAGGTGCTGGATGAGCTTCCCGGCACGAAGCTCAACATCGACCTCAAGGCCCCCGGCACCGCAGAGCCGGCCTGGGAGCTCATCCGTTCCCGTGGGCTGTTCGACGACTTTTGTGTCGGCTCCTTCTCCCAGCGGCTGATCACCCGCTTCCGTCGACTGAGCGTCGGCCGGGTCGCGACCGCAGCGTCCATTCCCGGCACGGCCCTCATGAGTCTCGGCCCGCGGTGGGTCTCGGCCATGATGCGAACCCCTGCGGACGTCTTCCAGGTGCCGACGGTCATCACGGTGCGAGGCCGCACCGTGGCTGTCGTCACGCCCAAGCTCGTGGAACTGGCACACCGGTTCGGCAAGCAGGTGCACGTGTGGACGATCGACGACGCCACCGAGATGGAGCGCCTGCTCGACCTCGGCGTGGACGGGATCGTCACCGACCGGATCGACGTGTTCAAGTCGGTCCTGGTCGGTCGTGGCTGCTGGACCGGCCGCTGACGAGGGACGAACGGTCGACGACGTCATCGAGAGCCATCGGGTGGTCAGCTGGTGGCACCCGACCGCTCGGACTCGCTGCGCAGGACGCAGAACTCGTTTCCCTCCGGGTCGGCAAGGACAACCCATCCCGTCCCGTCGCCGCGGATGTCGCGCAGGTCGGCCACCTGTCTCGCGCCCAGGCTCGTCAGGTGCTCGACCTCCGCGTCGCGGGTCCGCTGCTGAGGGCGCAGGTCGAAGTGGATCCGGTTCTTGACCTGCTTCGTGTCGGGCACCTCGATGAACAACATCTGATGACCGGTGCCCGCAGAGCGGATCAGGCACTCCTCGTGGCCCGGTTCGTTGGGATCATCCTCGAGGTCGACGTAACCCAGGACGCCCTTCCACCACTGCGACAGCTCGTAGGCGTTGGCGCAGTCGATGGTCGTCGTGACGATGTCGGCAGTCATGTCCCCACCGTGCCAATCCGGCCACCTGGCCACAACCCGATTGTCTAACCGAGTGGAACGAGTACCCGGGTCCGCGGCGCTAGGCTGTTCGCCTATGTCCCAAGGCGCAGCGTCTCCGGGTGCGACCCCTCCGCCGAGCCTTCAGCCCGCCGACGCCGGCCATCTCCCTCCCGACGAGTTCGACCGGTGGTATGGCGGCTGGGATCCGCTCGACCCCACCACCATCGCCGCGTTCATGGGCGGTTTCGACCGCCCGTGGTGGGTCATCGGAGGATGGAGCCTCGAGGCCTTCACGGGTGTGGCCCGCCCGCATGAGGACATGGACATCTCCATCCTGTCCAGTGACGCCGAGGCGTTCCGGCTCTTCCTCGGCGACAGGTGGACGCCGTGGAACGTCGACGAGGGATGGTTCCGCCCTTTCGACGCCCGGTTCGCCGAAGTCCGACCCGACAGCCAAGTGTGGGTGCGCCGCGATGCGCACTCACCCTGGATCCTCGATGTCCCGCTCACCCCTGACACCGAGGGCCGCTGGACCAGCAAACGCAACCCGGCGCATACCGAGGACCTCGAGGACGTCACCTGGGTCGCATCGGATGGTCTGCGATACGCCCGCCCGGAGGTGACCCTGATGTTCAAGGCTGCCCAGGTCAGGGACAAGGACAGGCGCGACGCCGAGGTGACCATCCCGAGACTCGACGCTGCCGGCCGCAGGTGGTTGCGCGCGGCGGTTGCCCGCCTCGATCCCGACCACGCCTGGGTCAAGGCCCTGCACGACTGAGACGTGGTCACACCATCTCGAGCGTGCAGGCCAGGTGGGGCGAGCTGGCGAGCCTCGAGTCCGCCGTCAGGAGCGGGACGCCGAGCTTGACCGCAAGGGCCACATAGAGCGCGTCATAGAAGCTGAGGTTCGCCCGCCAGGTCCACGCGAGCTCGCCCAACGCTCCCGCGTGGGGGTACCGGTGCTCGATGAGCACTCGGCCCGCAGCCAGGGCGACCTCGCCCTCCCTGGCACTGATCCGGCCACGTCGCTCGTGTCGGCGCAGGACGTTGCCGACCTCGGCATCGACCAGGTGCGGCGCGTGTCGCCGCATCATCGGCAGTCGTTGACGCAAGGTCTCGGCGGCATCGGTCTTCCCGATGAGCGCCAGGGTCAGCGCCGAGGCGTCGAGGACGTAGTCGTCGCTCACCGGCGCTCAGCCGAGATGTCGGCGAGGATGGACTCGGTCGTGGCCCCCGAGGTATGGCTCCACGCGCGTGCCGACTCCAGCATGGCCAGCAGCTCGTCGGTGGTGGGACGGCCGGCGAAGTCGATGACGACCTCGCGCATGTAGGACTGGATCGAGCGTCCAGAGGCCCGGGCGCGCTGGCGGATCACCTCATAGGCCGGTTCGGGTATCTCACGGATCTGGATCGTCGCCATGGCGCTAGTCTAGCGCTATGGCGCTCCTCCCATCCACGCCGACCGCGGTGGTTCACCGCGCGAGAACATGTCCCCGAGACGTGCTGAGCCGGGTCCACTGGCCGTGCGTCGTCACCGACGCAGGTTCGCCCTGCTGGGTGAAGCCCAGGGTGTAGGCGGCGAACGCCATCCCGGCGGGCACCGGCGGCACGGTGTCGGTCGGTGCGCCCCACACCCGTCGGCGCAGCGCGTCGACGGCCAGCGCCCCCGACCCCTCCGGGGCACCTCGGGTGATGGCCTCGATACCCGCCTTGGCCACCCGCTCGAGATCCGTGCAGTCGATCTCACCGACCCGGTCCCACCCCCCGCGAGGTGGCGTGTCTCCCGCCCAAGGGGTGCTGAGCGTGGTGGGCGGGAGAGCGAAGGTGACCCCGTCGCCGGCCCGACGGGCCAACCGGTCCGCGACCGCCGCGATCGGAACGGTCGTCTCGACAGGTTCCCCGCCGGCCACGGGCATGATGCGCATGCCGAGCACGCTGCCCTCCCCCAGCGGCCCGCTCTGGCGCAGCACAGCGACGGTCAGGACGAGCATCGGCCCGAGGGTCTGGATCCGGACGGCCCCGTCGACGCTGACGGGGCGGGCCCGCGAGACGAAGGTCGCGAAGTCCGTGCGGACCCGCGGGTCGAGGAAGTCGATCGTGGTCATCTGCGCCTCCGTCGCAACGGGGCGGGCTGGCCCTTGACCTCCTCGAGCGAGGCCCGCTCCTCGGGACGCATCCGACGAGGCGAGGCCGTGGCGAAGTCGTAGAGCGCCAGCTCGGTCTCGGCCACGGCATACACCTGCGTGCCGAGTCCTTCGGGATCTCGCACGATGTACGCCACGTCGAACCCGGCGCCCCCGATCCGTGACACCCACATCTCGACTCGCACCGGCTCGAGGCGGAAGCCGAGCGGGCGGCGGTACTCGATCTCGTGCCGCGAGACGAGGACTCCCTCGTCGAGCAGCGAGCGGTCCTGGTCGAACCAGTCGCGGAACGCGATGACGCGGGCGTCCTCGAGCAGCCGGAGGAACTGCACGTTGTTGATGTGGGCGTAGGCGTCCATGTCCGACCATCGCAGGGACACGTCCGCGGCGTACCGTCGATCAGCGCTGCTCATGCCATCCATCCTTGCAGCCCAGGTTTATCCACAGGCACAAGGTATGCCGCGCAGTGACGTCCCCGCGCCGACGTAGGTTGGGTGCCATGCCAGTCACGACAGACCTGCGAGCCGCGGCCCTGACCGAGCTGCGAGGCCTCGTCGGCCGAGCCGACGCCGACTTCCGCGACGGTCAGCTCGAGGCGGTCGAGGCGCTCGTCAGCGGGCGCCGGCGCGTGCTCGTCGTGCAGCGCACCGGCTGGGGCAAGTCGGCGGTCTACTTCGTCGCGACCGTGCTGCGCCGGGCCGAGGGCGCCGGCCCCACGGTGATCGTCAGCCCGCTGCTCGCTCTCATGCGCGACCAGATCGCCGCGGCCCTGCGGGCCGGCATCCGGGCCGTCACCCTCAACTCGACCAACGCCGACGAGTGGGGGGCCGTCTCGGCCGCACTGGCGCGCGGCGAGGTCGACGTCCTGCTCGTCAGCCCGGAGCGGCTCAACAACCCCCGCTTCCGCGACGAGCAGCTGCCGGCCCTCGCCGGCTCATGCGGCCTGCTCGTGGTCGACGAGGCCCACTGCATCAGCGACTGGGGCCACGACTTCCGTCCCGACTACCGGCGCATCCGCGACCTGCTCGCCTCGCTACCGGACCAGACGCCGGTCCTCGCGACGACGGCGACCGCCAACGCCCGCGTCGTGACCGACGTGGTCGAGCAGCTGTCGGCGGGCGGCCGGGGGCATGACGGCCAGGGACCGGACGGCCCGGGGCGCGAGGTACTGACCCTGCGCGGGCCCCTCGCCCGCCGGTCGCTCAGACTCGGAGTCATGCCCCTCGGCGCGCCGGAGCAGCGGCTGGCCTGGCTCATCGCCCACCTGGGCGAGCTCACCGGTAGCGGCATCGTCTACACCCTCACCGTCGCCGCCGCCGAGGACGTCGCGCGGGCCCTGCACGATGCGGGTCATGCGGTGGCCGCCTACACCAGCCGCACCGATCCGGCCGAGCGGATCAGGCTGGAGGAGGCCCTGCGCGACAACGAGGTCAAGGCCCTCGTCGCGACGAGCGCTCTCGGCATGGGCTTCGACAAGCCCGACCTGGGCTTCGTCATCCACCTCGGCGCGCCCGCCTCCCCGGTCGCCTACTACCAGCAGGTCGGCCGGGCGGGCCGGGCCACCGACAACGCCGACGTCCTGCTGCTGCCCGGGCCCGAGGACAAGGACATCTGGCGCTACTTCGCCTCGGCCTCCATGCCCCGGCAGGACCAGGCCGACGCCGTGCTCGCGGCGCTGGCCGGCTCGCCGAAGCCGCTCTCGACGGTCGCCCTCGAGTCGATCGTCGACATCCGGCGCACCCGCCTCGAGCTGCTCCTGAAGGTCCTCGACGTCGACGGTGCGGTCCAACGGGTCCCGGGAGGCTGGGCGGCCACCGGCAGCCCGTGGACCTACGACTCCGAGCGCTACGCCCGGGTCGCCGAAGCACGCGACCGTGAGCAGGACCTCATGCTCGACTACGAGCATGCCAGCACGTGCCGGATGGCCTTCCTGCAGCAGTGCCTCGACGACGAGTCGGCCGCGCCGTGCGGTCGGTGCGACACGTGTGTCGAGCCCTGGTTCGACGCGACCCTGCCCGAGGCCGCCATCCGCGCCGCGAGCGACCGGCTCCAGCGACCCGGGGTGGTGATCCAGCCCCGGGCCCAGTGGCCGAGCGGCATGGGGCGCCTCGGCGTCCCGCGCAAGGGCCGGATCGCCGCCGAGGCTGCCATGGCACCGGGCCGGGCGGTGGCCAGGCTCAGTGACCTGGGCTGGGGCCAGCGGCTGCGGGAGCTGCTGCGTACAGCGGACGCCGAGCTACCCGAGCCCGTCGTCAGTGCCTGCATCGCGGTCCTCGCCGACTGGGACTGGGCGCAGCGGCCGGTCGCCGTCGTCGCGGTGCCCTCGCGGACTCGTCCCCGGCTCGTCCGGTCGCTCGCGGAGCAGCTCGGCCGGATCGGCCGGCTGCCTGTCCTCGGCGAGCTCGACCTCGTCGACGGCGGGCCCACCGGCGAGGCCGGGGGCAACAGCGCCTTCCGGCTCGCCGGGATCTGGGGACGCCTCACGGTGGGCACCGACCTGCGCACCCGGCTGGGCGGCATACCCGGGCCGGTGCTGCTCGTCGACGACGTCGCCGACTCACGGTGGACGCTCACCTGTGCCGCCGCGGTCCTCCGGGCGGCCGGTGCGCCGGCGGTGCTGCCCTTCACCCTGGCTCTCGACGCCTGATCCCTACGGCACGCGGCCGGGTGACTTGGCTAGTGTCGACGCGTGACGAAGGAGACCCCGGCGCTGCCGCCGCTCGACGACCTGCTCGACGTGCTCACCCTCAGGGACGTCGGCACGGCGAGGATCAGCGTCACCGACCCGCTCGGTCGGGACGCGCCGACGTCGATCGGTGCCGAGTCCGCACGCGTCTTCATGGGACGGTCGCAGCGCATGCCGCACGGGCGCGTCTTCGGCGGCCAGGTCCTGGCCCAGTGCGTCATGGCGGCCGGCCTGACGATCAGCACCGTCGCCGACGTGCCGCGGCCGATCCACTCGCTGCACGGCTACTTCATGCGGCCTGGCGACGACACGATGCCGATCCACTTCGCGGTGGAGGAGATGCGCGATGGACACTCCTTCTCGACGCGTCGCGTGCACGCCGTCCAGAAGGGCGCCCCGATCATGTCGATGGTGTGCTCGTTCCAGGAGCACGCCGGCGGCCTCGACCACCAGGAGCGGATGCCCGACGTGCCGGGCCCGGATGGCCTGCCCTCGCTCAGCGACCTGGCCGGCGACAACCCGGCCGCGCGACGCATCTCCGAGGTGCGGCCCATCGAGCAGCGGCATGTCGAGGGAAGCCTGTTCCTCGGCCCCGACGAGCAGCACGTGCCGGTGGGCCACGTATGGCTCCGGTCAGTCGGCACGCTTCCTGACAACCCCCTGCTGCACTCCGCCGTCCTCGCCTACGCGAGCGACTACTCGCTCCTCGAGCCGGTGCTGCGGCGGCACGGGCTCGCATGGGGTGACCCGCGCCTACGGGTCGCCAGCCTCGACCACTCGATGTGGTTCCACCGTCCGGCCGACCCCTCGGACTGGATCCTGTACGCCCAGCAGTCCCCGTCCGCGACGAGCGGGCGCGGTCTGTCGATCGGGGAGATGTTCACCCAGGACGGCGCCCTCGTCGCGACCACGGCGCAGGAGGGCATGATCCGGGTCAAGGGGTCCTGACGACCGCCACCGAGTGACCACCGAGCCGTATGCCGCCCACCTCGGTGCGCAGGTCGCCCCAGCTCAGCAGAACGTCCGCAACACCGGCCGGCACCGGGACGGCGCGCGGCTCGGGGGCAAGGTTGGCGACGACGGCAACCGAGCCTCGCGTCATGACGAGCCAGCGCGCCGCCTCGTCGCAGCGCACGTCGAGTGCGGTGAGCTCCCCCGACGCGATGTCAGGCTCACTGCGGCGCAGCTCGATGAGCCGGCGGTAGAAGGCGAGCATCTGCGCATGCCCCACCGCGGGCACCTCGTCCCACCGAAGGACGCACGCCGTCCGGGTGGCCGGGTCCTGCGGGTCCGGCACCTCGGAGACAGCCCAGCCGTGTGCGGCGAACTCGCGCCGCCGGCCGGTGCGGACGGCGTCGACCAACCATTCCTCGTCGAAGGAGGTGAAGTACCGGAACGGCGTACTGGCGCGCCACTCCTCGCCCATGAACACCATTGCCGTATAAGGGGACAGGAGGTAGAGCGCGGCGCCGATCGCCTGCTGCCCGGGGGTGGTCAGGCTGCTGATCCGGTCGCCGAGGGCGCGGTTGCCGACCTGGTCGTGCGTCTGCAGAGAAGCGACGAACCGGTGTCCGGACACCGTGGCTCGGTCGACCGGGTGGCCCCAGTGTCGGCCGCGGAAGGAGGACGTCCGGCCATCGTGGAGGAAGACCTCGGTCAGCGTCTTGGCAAGCACCGACAACGGCCCGCCGTCGGGCCACGCCTCGGTGCCCCCCGCGAAGTCGCGGTAGTAGCCGCTCGTCTCCCCGGTGAGGGCGACGTGCAGGGCATGGTGCACGTCGTCGTCCCACTGTGCGGTCATGCCGAGGCCACCGCGACTGGTGGGGGCCACCAGCACCGGGTCGTTGAGGTCGCTCTCTGCGATGAGGTCGAGGGGACGGCGCAGTTGCGTTGCGAGAGAGGCGACCTCGTCAGACAGCTCGGCGAGCACGTGCCGGGGCGAGCCGTCGTCGTGCAGGGCATGGACGGCGTCGAGGCGCAGCGCGTCGACGTGGAAGTCGCGCATCCAGCGCAGCGCGTTGTCGATGACCCACCGACGCACCTCGTGGCTGCCCGGCCCGTCCAGGTTGACGCTCGGGCCCCACGGTGTGTCGTGCGCAGCGTTGAAGTAGGGCCCGAACTCGGCGAGGTAGTTGCCGGTCGGGCCGAGGTGGTTGTAGACGACGTCGAGGCACACGCCGAGCCCCACGCCGTGGCAGGCGTCGACGAACCGCTGGAAGGCGGCGGGCCCTCCGTACGTCTGCTGGACGGCATACGGCTGGACACCGTCGTATCCCCAGCCGTGGGTGCCGCCGAAGGCGGCGACGGGCATCACCTCGACCAGGTCGATCCCGAGGTCGGTCAGGTGGGTCAGGTGCTCGACTGCCGCATCGAGGCTGCCCGCGTCGGTGAAGGTGCCGACGTGCAGCTCGTAGACGACACCGCCGAGGACTCCCGCACCACCGCGGGTGCCCGGCCACCCGGCGTCGCGCCACTCGTGGGCACCGGCGTCGAAGGTCCTGCTGGGGCCGTGCACACCGTGCGGCTGCCAGGGGCTGCGGGGATCGGGTCGAGGCGGGCCACCCTCAAGACGGAAGGCGTAGTCGAACGGGCCGTCCGAGGGCGGTGTCCACTCCCACCAGCCACCCTCGTGCTGGGCCATGGGATGGGCGACCGGCGCGTCTCCGGGCGGTGCGGCCTGCACGGCCACCGCCGCGGCGCGCGGGGCCCAGACACGAAGCGGTGAGGACGTCATGACGGCTCCCTACCCCGCTACCACGCGGTCTCCGCACCGCCACGCACGAGGAGCGCGACAGGCAGCCCGGTCAGGGGCAGAACCGACTCGAGCGGGATCGCCCCGCCGGCGACGACGGAGTCCCGAAGCACGTCGACCCAGTGGCCCGCAGGGAGGGTCACCGTCGCGTCACCCCATCCGCCACCATCGGCGAGGCGCCCGGCGAGCCGGGTGGCCAGCACGACGACGTCGGGTGCCGCCTCGGAGCCCCGGGCGAAGGCGATGACATGGCCCGAGTCGCTCTCGAGCCGCGTGTGGTCTCCCTCGCCACCGACGAACGCCTCGGGGCGCTCACGGCGCAGCCGGAGGGCGGCCGCTGTCACGCGCAGCTTCTCGTCCGCCAGGTCCGTGGGTGCCGCTCCCCCGTCGAGCCGGGCGAGCCGGGCCCGGTGCCGCGACCAGTCGAGGCGCCGCCGGTTGTCGGGGTCGACCAGGGACAGGTCGAGCAGGTCGGTCCCCTGGTAGAGGTCGGCGACCCCCGGCATGGTCAGCTGGACGAGCTTCTGCCCGAGGACGTTGGCGCGGGTCTCGTGGGCGGTCCGGCGCAGCCATCCCTCGACCTGGCCGGCGACCGCCTCGTCGGAGACGACCAGGCGGACGAAGTCGAGCACGGCGCGCTCGTAGGCCTCGTCAGTCTCGGTCCACGACGTGTGCAGCTTCGCCTCGCGCACCGCCTTCCGGCAGTAGGCAGCCAGCCGGTCGCCATCGATCGGCCAGGCGCCGACGAGGCTCTGCCAGACCAGGTACTCGGTCAGCTCGTCGAGGCGGTCGGGCCGCCGCGGGGCTGTCATCCGGCGCACCTCATGGACCCAGCCGGCCCAGGCGTCGGCACGCTCGGAGAGGACGGCCAGCCGCGCCCTGACGTCCTCGGAGCGCTTCGTGTCGTGGGTCGACAGGGTGGTCATGGCATGTGGGTGGTCACGGACCATACTCGTTGCGTACGAGTGGAACTCGTCGACGGAGATGCCCAGCCTGTCCGGGTCGCCCCCCACCTCGTTCAGGCCGGTGAGACGGACGTAGCGGTAGAAGACGGTGTCCTCGACAGCCTTGGCCATGACCGGCCCGCAGGTCTGCTGGAACCGCACGCAGAAGTCGCGTCGGGCCGAGTCGTCGACCCCGACGGGTCGGTCGAGGGCGAGGTCGAGGAGCGCGGAGACCACCGCCGGGTCCAGATCCGGCTCCGCGGCGAGCGCCCGGTCCGCCACCGCGCGCAGCGCACGGAGCGTCGGCTCGCCCACCGGCTCCCCGGGCCGCACATAGATCCGGTAGCGGTCCATGGCGACGAGCAAGGCCCCGAGCGCGGCCCGAGCAGCCGCCTGCGGCAGGTCCGGCCGGGTCATGGCGACGAGCCGGAGCAGCCGCCCCATCTCGGCACCCAGCACGTGCTCGACGACGTGGCGTTTGGCCGCGACGATCATCGCGGCGAGGTCCTGCGGCTCGCCGAGCAGCTCGCTCGCGAGTCGAGCGAGTGGCTCGGCACCGTCAGGGTCGACGAAGAGCCCGCCGACGCGCAACAGCGCGTCGTAGCCGGTCGTCCCGGCACAGGCCCACCCCTCGGGGAGGCGCTCGTCGCCCTCGAGGATCTTCTCGACGGCGACCCACGCCCCGTCGGTCACGTCGCGGAGCCGGTCGAGGTATCCCTCGGGGTCGGCGAGCCCGTCCGGATGGTCGATCCGCAGTCCGTCGACCTGACCGGTCCGGACCATCTCGAGCACCCGGGCGTGCGTCGCGTCGAAGACGGTTGGGTCCTCGACGCGGACCGCGATGAGGGAGGTGACATCGAAGAAGCGGCGGTAGTTCGGCGCGCCGGGCTCGCGCCAGGACGCCAAGCGGTAGTGCTGGGCCGCGAGCAGCGCGGCGAGCGGCATACCGGCGGTGCCGCTGGCGAGCGGGAAGACGTGGTCGTGGTAGCGGAGCACGTGCTCGGCTCCGAGACGGTCCGCGGTGAGCTCGCCCGCGGCGAGGACCTCGTCGAGATCGCTGCCGAGGACGGGCAGCACCAGCCGGCCCCCGCCCGCGTCCCAGTCGATGTCGAACCACGACGCGTACGTGGAGGAACGGCCCTTTTCGAGGACCGACCAGAGCGGCCGGTTGCGGCGCTCCGGGACCGGGACCGCCATGTGGTTGGGGACGATGTCGAGCACGATCCCGAGACCGGCCCGGCCGGCTGCCGCCACGAGCCGGGCCCAGGCGGGCTCACCACCGAGGTCCTGCGCGACCACCGTGTGGTCGACGACGTCGTAACCGTGCGTCGAGCCGGTGCTCGCCTGCAGCACCGGGGAGAGGTAGAGGTGCGTGACCCCGAGGGTGGCCACGTCGCCGACGAGACCGGCCGCGTCGTCGAGCGTGAACGCCGGCTCGAGCTGGAGGCGCAGTGTCGAGGTCGGCACCCGGCGCCCGGTCACGATGTGGCGCCCTCCGCGGGCTCACGCGGGCACCGGAGCAGGACCATGCTGCGGGCCTCGACCTGCACCATCCAGTCGGGCTCGAGCTGCTCGGCCGTCATCTCCCGGGCGGTGTTGATCTCGGGGACCCACCCCCTGCCCCACTCCTCGGCAGGGATCGTGAAGGCGATCGGCTCGCTGTGGGCATTGAACATGACGAGGAACGAGTCCCCGAGGATCTGCTGGCCGCGCGGGTCCGGCTCCGGGATCGCACCGCCGTTGAGGAAGACCATGAGCGACTTGGCGAGCCCGTTGCGCCAAGCCTCCTCGTCCATGTGCTCGGCGTTCGGCATGAACCAGGCGATGTCGCCCAGGTCGCTCTCGCCGCCGTGGTCGGCGCTGCCGGCGAAGAATCGGCGGCGCCGGAAGACCGGGTTGTCCCGTCGCAACCGAAGCAGGGACTGGGTGAACTCGAGCAGCGCGTGCTGCTCCTCGCCGAGCTCCCAGTCGACCCACGTGATCTCGTTGTCCTGACAGTAGCCGTTGTTGTTGCCGAGCTGGCTGCGGCCGAGCTCGTCACCGTGGCTGATCATCGGCACCCCCTGCGAGAGCAGGAGTGTCGCGAGGAAGTTGCGTTGCTGGCGGGCTCGGAGCGCGAGCACGTCGGGATCGTCGGTCGGGCCCTCGACCCCGCAGTTCCACGACCGGTTGTGGCTCTCGCCGTCCTGGCCGCCGTCGCCGTTCGCCTCGTTGTGCTTGTCGTCGAAGGAGACGAGGTCGCGCAGGGTGAACCCGTCGTGGGCGGTGACGAAGTTGATCGAGGCGATCGGCTTGCGACCCGTGTGCTCGTAGAGGTCGCTGCTGCCGGTCAGGCGCGAGGCGAACTCACCGAGATCGCCGCCCGCTCCACGCCAGAAGTCCCGGACCGTGTCGCGGTACTTGCCGTTCCACTCGGTCCACAGCGGCGGGAACCCGCCGACCTGGTAGCCGCCGTCGCCCACGTCCCAGGGCTCCGCGATGAGCTTGGCCTGGCTGATGACGGGGTCCTGCTGGATGAGGTCGAAGAAGGCCGAGAGCTTGTCGACCTCGTGGAACTGGCGGGCCAGTGTCGCGGCGAGGTCGAAGCGGAACCCGTCGACGTGCATCTCGGTGACCCAGTAGCGCAGCGAGTCCATGATGAGCTGCAGGACGTGGGGGCTGCGCATGAGCAGGGAGTTGCCCGTGCCGGTCGTGTCGTAGTAATGCGCGAGGTCGTCGCTGACCAGCCGGTAGTAGCGGTCGTTGTCGAGGCCGCGGAAGGCGAGGGTCGGGCCGAGCTCGTTGCCCTCGGCGGTGTGGTTGTAGACGACGTCGAGGATCACCTCGATGTCGGCCGCGTGCAGGGCCTTGACCATGCCCTTGAACTCGAGCACCTGCTGGCCGAGCTGGCCGCTCGAGCAGTACTCGTTGTGGGGGGCGAGGAAGCCGATCGTGTTGTAGCCCCAGTAGTTGCGCAGGCCCCGGTCACGCAGGAAGCCGTCCTGGACGAACTGGTGCACGGGCATCAGCTCGATCGCCGTGACCCCGAGCGAGGTGAGGTGCTCGATCGTGGCTGGATGGGCCAGCCCGGCATAGGTGCCCCGGATCGGTTCCGGGATGTCGGGGTGCTGTCGGGTCAGGCCCTTGACGTGGGCCTCGTAGATGACGCTCTCGTGGTACTCGTGCCGGGGCGGCCGGTCGTCGCCCCAGTCGAAGAACGGGTTGGTGACGACCGAGAGCATCGTGTGACCGAGGCTGTCGGTCGGATCCGGCTGCGCCGCCAGCGCCGCCTCGTGGTCACCGAGCGGGTAGGAGAAGGTCGCCTGGGTGTTGTCCGGCTGGCCCATGATGGCCTTGGCGTAGGGGTCGAGCAGGAGCTTGGCCGGGTTGCACCGGTGTCCGCGCGCCGGCTCGTACGGGCCGTGGGCGCGCAAACCGTAGCGCTGGCCGGGATGCAGGTAGGGGACGTAGCCGTGCCAGACGAACGCGTCGACCTCGGGCAGGTCGACCCGGGTCTCGGTGAGGTCGTCGCCGATGAGGCAGAGCTCGACCCGGTTGGCCGCCCCGGAGAACACGGCGAAGTTGACGCCGGTCCCGTCGTAGGTCGCACCGAGGGGATAGGACTTGCCCGGCCAGATCTCCATGTGTCCCCTTTCGTCGTCGTGCGACTCCCGGAGACTATCGCGTCGGCTCAGGCCGGCTGGTCGGCGAGCTCTCGCAGCCGCTGGCTGACCAGGGTGGTCACGCCGTCGCCGCGCATGCTCACGCCGTAGAGGGCGTCGGCGATCTCCATCGTCGTCTTCTGGTGCGTGATGACGATGAGCTGGGAGCTGTCGCGCAGCTCCTCGAAGAGCGTGATGAGACGGCCGAGGTTGGCGTCGTCGAGGGCGGCCTCGACCTCGTCCATGATGTAGAACGGCGAGGGCCGTGCCTTGAAGATCGCCACCAGCAGGGCCACCGCGACGAGGGAGCGCTCCCCGCCCGAGAGGAGCGAGAGCCGCTTGATCTTCTTGCCCGGCGGCCGCGCCTCGACCTCGAGGCCCGTCGTGAGCAGGTTGCCGGGGTCGGTGAGGACGAGGCGCCCCTCACCCCCCGGGAAGAGTCGCTGGAAGACCCGCTCGAACTGCACCGCCGTGTCGGCGAACGCCTCGGCGAAGACCCGCTCGACGCGCTCGTCCACCTCCTTGACGATGTCGAGCAGGTCCCGCTTGGAGCTCTTGAGGTCCTCGAGCTGCTCGGTGAGGAAGGCGTGGCGCTCCTCCAGCGCGGCGAACTCCTCCAGGGCCAGAGGGTTGATCCGCCCGAGCGCGGAGAGCTTGCGCTCGGCCCGGCGCAGCCGCTTCTCCTGGGCCTCGCGCACGTAGGGCGCCGGCTCGGGCACCTCGGCGCCCGGGTCGGCGCCCGGGTCGGCGGCCGGGTCGGGGACGACCGGGACGAGCCGGTGCGGGCCGAACTCCTCGATCAGCGCCTCCGGTGAGATGCCGAGCTCGCCGACGGCGCGGTCCTGCAGCTGCTCGATGCGCAGTCGCTGCTGCGTGCGGGCCACCTCGTCACGGTGTGCCGTGTCGGTCAGCTCGCGCAGCTGCTCCTGCAGGGTGGCGATCTCCCGGCGGACCAGCGCGAGCTCCCGATCTCGCTCGGTGCGCTGCTGCTCCCCGGCGGCCCGCACGGACGCGGCACGCTCCACCGAGCGCACGAGCACGTCATGGGCGTATGCCGCCGCCACCCGTACCGCCTCGGCAACCTTCGCCTCGCGCTCCCGCTGCTCCCGTCGTGCGGCCAGCCGTTCGCGCGCCTGCTCTGCCGCGAGCGCACTCCGTTCGAGCCCGTCGGCGCGGTCGCGCATGGCCCTGGCACGCTCCTCGCGGGTGCGCAGGCCCAGGCGCAGCTCGGTCTCGGTGGCACGGGCCTCGCGGGCCAGCGCGTCGAGCCGGTCCCGCTCCTCGGTCGCGGGCTCGGTGTCGTCGTCCGCGTCGGCGCTCGCCGCCTCGAGCCGCGCAGCGAGCTCGGCGTGGGCCTGCTCGTCGGCGGCTCGAGCCGCTGCCGCCTCCGCGATGGCCCGTTCGGTGCGCTCGACCTCGGCTCGGGCGGCCCGGACCGTCTGGCCCAGGGAGCCCAGCCTCTCGGCGATCGCGGCCATCCGGGCGTCGCTCTCGTTGAGCCGCTCGAGGGTGGCCTCGACGGTCTCGGCGAGCTCGGCCCGTGCCGTCTCGGCCGTGGCGATGCCGAAGCGGGCCTGCTCGGTCTCACGGGTGGCCTGCTCGGCCTCGGCCCCGGCCTGTTCGAAGGCGGCCTGCACCTCGATGAGGCTCGGTGCGCAGCTGCTGCCACCCCGGGCCCAGCCCGGGGCGTAGACATCACCCTCCGAGGTGACCGCGGTGACCCCCGGGTGGGCGCGGACGACACGGGCGGCGATCTCGGCGTCAGGAACGAGCGCGACACGGTCGAGGACCCGCTCGAGAGACGGGCGGATCGATGCGGGGCACGAGACGAGGTCACGAACCCACCGTGCGTCACGGCCCAGAGCCGGCCACGTCCCCGGGTCGACCGGCGTGGCCGAGTCGGCGACGAGCAGCGTCGCTTGGCCGGCGTCGTCCTTGCGAAGGGTCGTCAACGCCTCGGTCGCGTCGTGAAGCGAACCGACTGCCAGGGCCTCGGCGGCCCAGCCGAGAGCCGCGGCAACGGCCGTCTCGTGTCCCGGCTCGACCGTGACCAGCGAGGCGACCGAGCCAAGGATGTCGTGGCGCCCGTCGCCCTGACCCGCCGCCGCCAGCAACGCAGCCGCGCCGTCCTTGCGCGACAGGCTGAGCTCGAGGGCTTCGGCCCGGGCCGTCGCGGTCGAGCGGGCCCGGTCGGCGCTGGCCTCGGCCTGCTTCCAGCGCGCCAGCTCGGCCTGCGCCCCCTCGAGCCGCTCGGCGGCTTGTTCGTAGGCCGTGTCGAGGCCGTGCTCCCCCTCCTCGTCCTGCGCGACGGTCGCCTCGAGCCGCGCGAACTCCTGCTCGGCCGTGGCGGCCCGGACGGCGGCCTGCTCGACGCCGGCTCGCAGTCGCGTGATCTCTGCCTCGCGGGCCTCGATGCGGGACGTCTTGGCGGCGACCTGACCGGACAGCGTGGCCAGCCCCTCGCGCCGGTCGGCGGCCGCACGGACGGCCCGGGCCAGTCGGCTCGTCTCGTCGGCGTGGGCCCGCTCGGCCTCGGTACGGGACCGGACGGCCTCCTCGAGATCCCTCTTCAGCGCGGTGATCTCCTCGAGCAGCACCGTCTCGTGCTCGCGCACCGCGCCCGCCTGGTCGCGCAGGGCGGCGGGGTCGCGTGCGGAGCCGGCGTCGGTGTCCTCGTCCCGGCTCTCGGCAAGGAGGCGGACGCGCTCGCTGGCCAGGCCGTGCGTGGCGGCCATCCGCTCGACGAGCCGGCCGAGGGCCGCCCACTGGTCGTGGGCCAGCGCGAGCGCCGGGCGTGCGTCCTCCGCTGCCGCCTCGAGACGCGAGAGCCGCCCTGCGAGGTCGCCCAAGGCCCCTTCGACCTCGTCGCGCCGCTGCACGAGGGCGGTCTCGTCGGCGACCTCCTGCTCGAGGGTCGAGGTGAGCTGGACGAGGTCGTCGGCGAGCAACCGCAGCCGCGCGTCGCGGGCGTCGGCCTGGATCGTGGCAGCCTTGCGTGCGGTCTCGGCCTGCCGGCCGAGCGGGCCGAGCTGGCGGCGGATCTCGGCGGTGAGATCCTGCGCGCGGGTGAGGTTGGCCTCCATCGCGTCGAGCTTGCGCAGGGCACGCTCCTTGCGCTTGCGGTGCTTGAGGACCCCGGCGGCCTCCTCGATGAAGCTGCGGCGCTCCTCGGGTGTCGCGCGCAGCACGGTGTCGAGCTGCCCCTGGCCGACGATGACATGCATCTCGCGGCCGATGCCGCTGTCCGAGAGCAGCTCCTGGATGTCGAGCAGCCGGCACGGGGTGCCGTTGATCGCGTAGTCCGACCCGCCGTTGCGGAACATCGTCCGCGCGAGCGTCACCTCGGTGTAGTCGATCGGCAGGGCACCGTCGGTGTTGTCGATGGTCAGGCTCACCTCGGCGCGCCCGAGCGGGGCACGCCCGGCCGTGCCGGCGAAGATGACGTCCTCCATCTTGCCGCCGCGCAGGGACTTGGCTCCCTGCTCGCCCATGACCCAGGCGAGCGCGTCGACGACGTTGGACTTGCCGGAGCCGTTCGGCCCGACGATGCAGGTGATCCCGGGCTCGAGGCGCAGCTGCGTGGCCGACGCGAAGGACTTGAAGCCCTTCAGGGTGAGGCTCTTGACGTACACGAACCTGTGCTTTCTGTGGTGGACGATCCCGGTCAGCCTACGGCCCGGGCGGCCCGCGCCCGCGCAGGCGCGACGGCGCGTA
>NZ_JAKDLO010000030.1 GCF_030452765.1 Intrasporangium sp. | reverse complement strand
GGTTTGCGGGGCTTTACCAGATGCTGGCCGACGACCGGCAGGACGGTGGCGATCTCGAGGGGGACGTACTCCTTGCGCGACTGCCAGGCCAGGAAGGTGCGCACGAGCCCAGCCGGCCGGCCCGCGGCCTGCGGGGTCACCTCGATCGAGAGCGGAACCGCAGCGAACGGGGCACGCGAGCCGACCCGGCCGGACGGGATGTCGACGCTGAAGCTCGTGCTCCGACCGGCCGCGACCGCCGGAATCGCCGTGGTGGCGACGACCCAACCGCGGGCTGCGCCGGTCTGCTTCGCCCAGGCCGCCACGGCGCCGCGGCTGGTGAGCGCGACCGTGCCGCGCACGACCCGGATCGAGGCGCCGCGCCACCCCGCGTCGGCGGGCGCGGTGACGATCCCGGTGATCGTCACGGTGGTCCCCGGCCCGACCACGACGGGGCTGACGTCCGTGAGGGTGACCAGGGCCCGGTCCCGGGCCGGGGTCACCTGCGGGCCGTCTCGCGGCCCGCCCGGCAGCCCGCCCGGGAGCGGGCCGGCCTCCCGGACGTCGCCGCGCGATGGCAGCGGTACTGCGGCGGCGACCCCACCGACCGTGGCGAGCACGAGCAGGAGCGCGGCCCCGAGCCCTGCCGGGACCCGCCGCCACCGGCTCACCCGTCGCCCGCCAGCCGGTGCCAGGCAGCCTGGGCGATCCGCCGCTCGTTCGGGAAGGTGAGGCGCCGGTGCACCTCGTCGAGCCGGCTCCACACGGCGTCGATGGCCTCATGGTCGGGGTCGTTCTCGACGGTGAGCTCGCCGCCCAGCGCCTCGAGCAGGTAGTGGTGGACGTACTTGTGCACCCGCTTGGTCGAGGTCGCGAACCAGTAGTCGATCGTCCCGAGCTCGACCAGGACGCGCCCCTTGATACCGGTCTCCTCGGCGACCTCGCGGACCGCGGTCTCGACCAGCGTCTCGCCGGGCTCGACGTGGCCCTTGGGCAGGCACCACTCGACGCGCCCGGCACGGTTGCGCCGGGCGATGATCGGCAGGTACGCGAGACCGCCGCGGATGCACACCGCGATGCCTCCCGCCGAACGCTCCTCGACCGCGGGCAGCCGCCGACCGGGGGTCGGCATCGGCTGCGGCAGGGCGGTCACAGCGCCACCCTAGCCAGCACTTCTCGGAGTGGGCCCCAGCCGCGCGGCACGCCCGCACGGGGCGGGGTGGGCGGCATCCGGGCGTATGCCGCTCACCTACGCTGGGTGCGTGCCCGACCACCCCCTCTCCACGCGCCCCGCCCAGGTCGCCCTCCGCAAGGGTGCCGTCGCGCGGCTCGCTCCCGTGCTGCCGCTGCTCACCGAGCTGGGGGAGCGGTTCGCGGCCGCGGGGCACGAGCTCGCGCTCGTCGGCGGGCCGGTGCGCGACGCCTTCCTCGGGCGGACCTCGCCCGACCTCGACTTCACGACGGACGCCCGACCCGACGACATCCTCGCGGTGGCGAAGGGGTGGAGCGACGCGCACTGGGAGCTCGGGCGCGACTTCGGCACGATCGGGCTGCGCAAGGGCCCCCGGATGCTCGAGATCACGACCTATCGAGCCGACACGTACGACCGGGCCTCGCGCAAGCCGGAGGTGATGTTCGGCGACTCGATCGAGGGCGACCTCGTGCGCCGCGACTTCACCGTCAACGCGATGGCGATCCGGCTGCCCTCGCTCGAGTTCGTCGACGTGCACGGCGGGCTCGAGGACCTCGCCGGGCGGCGGCTGCGCACCCCTGCGCCACCCGAGGAGTCGTTCGCCGACGACCCGCTGCGGATGATGCGTGCTGCCCGGTTCGTCGCACAGCTCGGCTTCACCGTCGAGTCCGGGGTGCGAGCCGCGATGGCCGAGCGGGCCGGCACCCTCGAGATGGTGTCCGCCGAGCGGGTCCGGGACGAGTTCGGCAAGCTCCTCCTCGCGGCCGACCCGCGGGCCGGGCTGACGCTCCTGGTCGAAACCGGCCTGGCGGACGTGTTCCTGCCGGAGCTGCCGGCGCTGCGTCTGGAGATCGACGAGCACCACCGGCACAAGGACGTCTACCACCACTCGCTCACGGTGCTGGAGCAGGCGATCGCGCTCGAGGGAGCACCGGACGGGCCGCCCGAGTCGGTCCCGGGACCCGATCTCGTGCTCCGGCTCGCGGCGCTGCTGCACGACATCGGCAAACCGGCGACGCGCCGGTTCGAGCCGGGCGGCGGTGTGTCCTTCCACCACCACGAGGTCGTCGGGGCCAAGCTCGCGGCCAAGCGGCTCACGGCGATGCGCTATGACAAGGACACGGCGCGGCAGGTCGCCCGGCTCGTCGAGCTGCACCTGCGCTTCCATGGATACGGCGGCGGGCAGTGGACCGACTCGGCCGTGCGCCGATATGTCGCCGACGCCGGGCCGCTGCTGAGCCGGCTGCATCGGCTGACCCGCTCGGACTGCACGACCCGCAACGTCCGCAAGGCGGCGCAGCTGTCGGCCTCCTACGACGACCTCGAGCGGCGCATCGACCGGCTCGCCGCCGAGGAGGAGCTGGGCAAGGTGCGCCCCGAGCTCGACGGCCACGAGATCGCGCAGGCTCTCGGGATCAAGCCGGGCCCCGTGCTCGGGGAGGCGTACGACCACCTGTTGTCGGTGCGGCTCGACGAGGGGCCGATCGGCAAGGACGCCGCCCGGGAGCGCCTGCTCGTCTGGTGGGCGACCCGCGCGCACTGACGCACGCCCCGACCCGCGCGAACGGAACGGGCGTCCCCCTCGAGGACGCAGCCCGCCGGCCACCCGATGGGGAGTCCTCCCCATCGCTCGTCCCGCCGGACCGCCCTACGCTGCAGGCAACGACGAACCGGCGCCCGAACGGTGCCAGGGACGGCGGTGACTCGGTCGAAAGGACGCCATGACACCCCACCTGAGCGGGCAGCAGGTGTGCCCGCATGTGGTCACCATGTCATGCGACGGGTGGCGCCCGCGGACCATCCCGTCCCTCCGCTCGCGGCGACACCTCCGCGCGGGAGGCGCGGAACGCTCGTGAACTTCACCGTGCCCGGCCTCCTGGTCGGCCTCACCTCACACGTCGGCGGGCGAGCCCACAACGAGGACGCGGCCCGGTCGGGCCGGTTGGTCTTCGTCGTCGCCGACGGCATGGGCGGCCACGCTGCCGGTGAGGTCGCCAGTGGGATCGCCGCCGAGACCCTCCTCGAGCTCGATGCACGCACGGTGCTGCACCCACGGGATGTCGTCGCCCAGGTCGAGGAGGCCAACCGCCGGGTCCTCGCCTCGGCGGCCCACCATCCGGAGCAGACCGGGATGGGGACCACTGTGGCCGGTCTGGCCCTCGTCCACCTCGGCCGGTCCCCACACTGGGCCGTGTTCAACCACGGTGACTCCCGGGTCTACCGGCTGCTCGAGGGGCGGCTGCGTCAGGTGACTGTCGACCATTCGGAGGTGTGGGAGCTCGTCCAGCGCGGTGAGCTCACGGTCGAGCAGGCCCGACACCACCCGGGCCGCAACGTCGTCACGAGGACGCTCGGCCGGGACCCGATGGCCCCGCTGGACACGTGGCTCTTCCCGCCGTACGCCGGGGAACGCTTCCTCATCTGCTCGGACGGGCTGTCCAACGAGCTGACGACCGAGGAGCTGGAACACATCCTGACGAGGCTCGAGGATGCCCAGCAGACAGCGGACGAGCTCGTTCGGTGTGCGGTCACGCGGGGGGCTCGAGACAATGTCACTGCTATCGTCGTTGCCTTGCCGGGGGAGGAGTCGGGCCTGGAGGAGGACACGACCCCCCGTGAGCAGGTCGATCGGGGAGCAGGAAGTCAGGGATGAGCGCGCCGTCCGTCACGGTCCAGCGAGCCCCCGACGGGTGGACCCACATCGGCGGTCCGGGGATGCACCTGCTCATCGCCCTCGACGAGGAGGACGAGCGCACCCTCACCGCCAGCGACGCGGCCGACGGGGGCGACCTCGACGACGTCATCGATGTCCTGACGAGCGGCGGGATGCGTCGAGCCCACCACTTCGTGGGCGTCCACTGGGAGCCTCGCACCAGGATCGTCGCCTTCGGCCCGGTCGTGGCACGCGTCGTGCTCGCGGACGGCTCGGCCCGCAAGGTCCGCCCGGCAAGCCCGCGCGTCTGGACCGACCTCGTGCTCGACGAGCCTCCCGAGAGTGTGGACCTGAGCGTGCTCGACGAGGCCGACCGTGACGAGGCCGCCGCCGAGCGGCCGGTGGGGGTCGCTCGATCGGGCACGCAGGAGGGTTGGGGAGCCCACGACGCTCAGGCCCGCCGTACCGTGCCCACCCTCGGTGCCGCGCGGGTGTCGACAGCACAGCCCGCCGGGTCGTCGCCGACGTGGGGACGCGACCCGGAGCCGGCGACGCGCCCGAATGACCGCTCGACCGGCACTTCCCGCCTGCTCGACGAGGAGGGCGAGACGTCATCCGCCCCGTCCTACGACCACCTCTTCGGTCACACCATCACCGCCGAGGAACACCACCGCCTGGTCGGTGGGGTGGAGCGCGACGAGCCGGCCGAGTGGGTGCAGCCCGACGCCGCCGCCCAGGAGCCGCAGCCGTCTCAGGAGCCCCAGTCGTCCCCAGCGGTCGACATAGCGACGCCACCGGCGCCCGACGTGGCGCCGCACCCCGTGCGGCGCCGGCCCGGTGACCTCATCTCGTCGGTGCCGTGGGCGACCGCCACCTCCCGCGCGGAGACGGACGCCCCGCCCGTGCCGTCCTTCACCGGGCGCCACACCCCGGCGCCGGCTCCACCCCTCGTCCCGCCGGCTCCACCCCTCGTCCCGCCGGCACCACCCCTCGCACCCGAGCCGGCGCCGACACCTGCATCGACACCCGACGAGGAAACGGGCACGCCGAGCCGGACGCCCACCCTGCCGACCGACGCCGCCACCTCGCAGGACCCCGAGCTCACCGTCGACCGCCGCGCCCTCATCGCGGCTCGCGACGCTGCTCGCAACGCCGCCGCCCACGGTGGCACCGGCCCCCAGGTCATGGCCGTGCTGTGCACGTCGGCTCACGCGAGCCCGCCGCACGCCGACCGCTGTCGAGTGTGCGGGTCGCCGATCCCGGCGCAGGAGCCGTTCGGGATGCCGCGCCCGGTCCTCGGTGTGCTGCGCCTCTCGACCGGCGATGTCGTCACGCTCGAGCGCAACGTCCTGCTCGGCCGCGCTCCGAGGTCCGTCGAGGGTCTTGCCCCGCAGGAGGCGCCGCACGTGGTCAAGGTGGCCAGCCCGGGGCGCGACGTCTCACGCAACCATGCCGAGGTCCTGGTCGAGGGCTGGCACGTCCTGGTGCGCGACCTGGGCACGACGAACGGCACGACCGTGGCACTTCCCGGCGAGGCGCCGATCCGGCTCCGCGCGGGGGACCAGCAGTCGATCGAGCCGGGCTCGGTGGTCTCGATGGCCGACGAGGTGTCCTTCACCTACGAGGTGGGTTCGTGAGGAAGGGCGCACCTCCGAGCATCCCCGGGCTCGTCTTCGTCCAACCGCTCGGCTCGGGCGGCTACGCGGACGTCTACCTCTACGAGCAGCAGAGCCCGCGGATGCCGGTCGCCGTCAAGGTCCTCAAGTCCGAGGGGCTGACCGACGCGCTGCGCGGCCAGTTCGTCACCGAGGCCGACACGATGGCACAGCTCGGCGACCACCCGTACATCGTGCAGGTCTTCCGGTCCGGCACCTCCGAGGACCACCGCCCGTATCTCGTCATGAAGTACTACCCCCCGCCGAACCTCGCGGCGCGGGCCAGGCAGCAACGCTTCACCGTCGAGGAGGTGCTGCGCACCGGCATCCAGCTCGCGAGCGCCGTCGAGACCGCGCACCGCGCGCACATCGTCCATCGCGACATCAAGCCGGGCAACGTGCTGATCAGCGCGTATGGCGCCCCCGGCCTGACCGACTTCGGCATCGCCGGGCGCGGGCGCCGAACCGCGGACCTCGAGGCCGAGCAGACCGACGACGTCGGCGTCTCCGTGCCGTGGGCCCCGCCGGAGGTGCTGTACGGGCAGAGCAACGGCGACGAGCGGGCCGACGTCTACTCCCTCGCCGCGACCCTGTGGCAGTTGCTCGTCGGGCGCTCGCCCTTCGAGGTGCCCGGCGGCGACAACGGCGCCTACGCCCTCATGCCACGCATCCGGAGCACGCCGGTGCCACCGACCGCCCGCGAGGAGGTGCCCGCCGGGTTCGAGCGGCTGCTCGCCCAGGCGATGGCCAAGCAGCCGGACCGACGGCCCGCCTCGGCGCTCGAGCTCGCCCGTGCCCTGCAGGCCGTCGAGCAGCAGCAGCGCCTGGCCCGCACCCCGATCGTCGTGCTCGACGAGCAGGGTCACACGACCCTGCTGAGCCAGCCGTCCGGACCAGGTGGCGCGGTCCTCGAGGACGAGGACCGCACCCGGGTCAGGGCGCCGCAGACCGTCATCGCCCAGCCCTCCCCTGAGGAGGCCACCCGCCGCCGGGCCGACGTCACCGGCTACCGGATGGCGCCACCACCGCGTCCGGCGGCGGGCCCCCCCGCGTCGGCCGGCTCGGCGGCCCCGCTGCGCTCGCAGGCGAGGACCGACCCGGTCGTCACCGGACAGACCTCCCGGCTCGACGCCCAGGACGTGACCACGACGCGGCGCGCTTCGGTTGCTGGTTCGGCCACGGGCGCCACCGGCCAGAGCCCCGCCGCGCCCGGGCGGGCGGCCTCCGGCACCGCCGCCCGTGCCGAGGGCACGCGCGCGGCGCGGCCCGTGCTCGTCGGGGCCCTGGCGGCGGGCGTCGTGGCGCTGCTCGGGGTGGTCGTCTTCCTCATGATCGGCCCGGACGGCGACGCCACGACCGACCCGGCCACACCGCCGCAACCGGTCGGGTCCGTCTCGATGCCCGGCGACGACAGCGCGATCGGCGACGGCGTCTTCACCAAGCCCGTCCTCGAGGCCGACGGCGGGACGGGCTCGGTCACCTTCCGCTGGACCTACGAGTCGCCGCTCGGCACCGACACGTTCCGCCTCTACGTCGGGCCGTCGTCGAGCGAGGCGGAGCGTGCCACCCCGCTCGTCGTCAAGACCGCCAGGCACACGGTTCGGGCGAAGCCGGGCACCAGGCTGTGCGCCGTCGTCCAGGTGAACCGAGGTGGTCAGGGCTCGCCCGTGTCCGACCCACAGTGCGAGGTGGCGCAGTGACCGATGACCATCCGATGACCATCCGCGCACGCAGCCGGTGACGCCCGGTGCCCACCGTCGTGGGCCCAGCCAGAGCGCCAGTTCGACCTTCCGCCAGGTGATAGGGGAACCTGAACCGTGATCCACAGCAAGGTGACCGTGATGTTCTGCGGCGAGGAGCATGCCGTCTCCGCGCAGCAGGGGCTCACGATCGGCCGCTCCGGCGAGCTCGAGATCGACGACAACCCCTACCTGCACCGTACCTTCCTCGTCATCTCACACGAGAACGGTTTCTGGTGGCTGTCCAACACCGGCTCGACGCTGACCGCGACCGTCGCCGACGACCAGGGCCTCTTCCAGGCGTGGCTCAACCCGGGTGCCCGGATCCCGCTCGCGATGCCCCGCCTCGTCGTGTGGTTCACGGCCGGCCCGACGACCTACGACTTCGAGATCCACGTCGCCAGCCCCGCGTTCGCGAGCGTCACCGCAGAGGCGGCCCGCGACGCGTTCCCCGACGACACCGGCGCGGCGACGGTCGGGCGGGTGAGCCTGACCCCTGACCAGAAGCTGCTCGTCGTCGCCCTCTGCGAGCCCTTCCTGCGTCGTCGCGAGGCGGGCACGAGCCAGATCCCGTCCTCGGCAGCGGCGGCAGAGCGGCTGGGCTGGGCTCTGACCCGCTTCAACCGCAAGCTGGACAACGTGTGCCAGAAGCTTGCCGACCACGGCATCCGCGGCCTGCACGGCGGCGTCGGCAAGCTCGCCACCAACCGCAAGGCCCGCCTCGTCGAGCACGCCCTGTCGACGAAGCTCGTCGTCGAGCAGGACCTCGACCTGCTCGACGCCGACCCGCCGTCGACCACGGTGAAGGCAACCCCGTGAGTCCCGCGGTGACCCGTGGCGCGCGCGGCCGCCGGATCGGCATCGCCGGCACCCTCGTGCTCGCCCTCGTCGCCGGCCTGCTCGTCTGGTTCGCGACCCGCTCCGACGGCGAGGTGGTCCGCAAGACCGACCTCAACGACGGCGGCATCTGGGTGACGAACAGCGCCCAGGCCCGCTTCGGCCGGATCAACCAGGCCGCCCGCCAGCTCGACGCCGGTGTCCTGTCGAACGGCTCCCCGGGCTCCGGGCTCGACATCTTCCAGAACGGCGCCGCCGTCGTCGGCTACTCCAGGGCAAGCAACCAGATCACACCCATCGACCCGGCCGGGGCGACCCTTGCCGAGTCGCAGTCGATCTCGCTGTCGAGGGCCGAGCCGGCGACCGGCAACCGCGTCTACACGGCGGCCCCGGTCGACCTGCGCGGCGGCACCATCGCGATGATCGACCCGGCCAAGGGACAGGTCCACGCCCAACGCGTCGACACCCGCACCGGCATCACCGCCCTCGACCAGCTGCAGACCCAGGCCAAGCCGGTCGCGACGGTCGGCGGCAACGCCGCCGTCGCGGTCGGTGAGGACGGCACCGTCTACGCCCTCTCCGCAGCGAAGGGGGTCCTCGCCGTCATCCACCCGATCACCACCGGCTTCGCCCAGCCGGCCCTGACCACGCTCGGTTTCTCCTCCAAGTCGGCTCAGGTGACCGCTGTCGGCAGCCACTGGGTCGTCCTCGACGTGGCGAGCGGGCGGCTCTACTCCGACCGCCTCGAGAAGCCCGCCGAGGTCTCGGCCGGTCGTGGCGACCCCGGTGCGCCCGCCTACGCCGCACTCCAGCAGCCCGGACCGGACGCGCCATACGTCCTGATCGAGGATGCCGCCGGCCTGACGAGTGTGCCGATCAGCCCGGACGCGGCCGGGCAGACCCCCGGCGTCAGGGTGGGCCAGGAGCGCCCCGACGCGGACGTGCTCCTCACCGCCCCGGTCCGCCTCGGTGAGTGCATCCACGGCGCGTGGGCCACCGCAGCCATCGTCCGTTACGGTCGCAACTGCGCAGGCCAGGGTCGGACCGACACCGTCGACCTGGGACCCGGCACGGTCCGCACGCCCCGCGTCGACGGCGTCAAGCTGCGGGTCAACCGCGGACTCATCGTCCTGAACGACCTCGACACCGGGGACGTGTGGGATGTGGAGAACGACAACGTCAAGATCGACAACTGGGACTCGGTGATCCCGCCGCCCCAGACCGACGACAAGAACCGGCGCAAGGACCAGAACCTCGTCGACGACCAGGTCGCCAGGACCCCGCCGGAGGCGAGGCCCGACACGATGCGGGTCCGACCGGGCCGCACCTCGACCCTGCACGTGCTGGACAACGACTCCGACAGCGCCGGATCGATCCTCTCGATCGCCCCGAGCGACGTGAGCATGCCCACCGTCGACGGCGTCACGGCGGCGCCCTCCGCTGACGGCCAGACGATCCAGGTGACTCTCCCCGAGGAGCCGGCCGGCGACCGCTTCTCCTTCGAGTACACCGTCAACAACGGCACCGGCGCCAAGAGCGGCCGGGCCACCGCGCGGGTCACCGTGCAGGTCGTCGGCCCCGAGGTCAACACCCCACCGAAGCTGCGTCAAGGCACCGCCAGGCTCGCGAGGACGAGCTACCCGGTCGTCGCGAGTGGGCAGGTCACGGTCGGCGTCATCGCCGACTGGCGCGACGGGGAGAACGACCCGCTGCAGATCCAGCCCGCCGACCAGACCGTCGGGGTCGACGCGGCGGGAGCCCTCACCGTCCGGGCCGGCAGCAGGACCGGCGAGCAGGACGTCGGCTACGTCGTCGACGACAGCCACGGTGGCAGCGCGAAGGGCACCGCCACCCTCACCGTCCTCGGCGACGACGACAAGGTCGTCGCGCCGCACACCCAGCCGGACGTCATCCGTGGCGTCGTCGGCAAGCCGGTCCAGCTGCAGCCGCTCGGCAACGACGTGCCCGGGGCCGACCCGACCGACCCCGGGGCGCGGCTGCGCCTGGCCACCGACGTGCAGGGTCCCGGCTCCCTCGTCGTCGACACGAACACCGACACGGGGGTGCTCACCGTCACCGGCCAGAGCGCCGGCACCTCGACCGTGACGTATGCCGCCCAGTCCGGCTCCGGGGTCGCCGTCGGTCGCGTGCGGGTGGACATGTACGTCGACCCCGGCCAGGACCTGCCCCCGGTCGCGACCCCGGACAGTGCCGTGCTGCGTGGCCAGCTACCGGCCCTCGTCGACGTCCTCAGCAACGACTACAGCCCCCGCAGCGACGTCATCGTCGTGCAGAAGGTGCAGACCGACGCGGCCTGGCTGCGCACCTCCGTCGTCCAGGGCCGCTACGTCCGGGTCCAGTCGACGACGCCGCTGGCCGGTCACCAGGAGCGGCGCGGCACCGTCACCTACACGATCGACGACGGGACGAAGTCGGCGGTCGGCCAGCTCACCCTCGTGCAGCGGCCACCGCTGGGCAAGAGCGTGCGGCCCACCGTCGTCGACGACGAGGCGATCGTCCGGGCCGGTGACGCCGTGACCATCCCGGTCCTCGACAACGACTCGATGACCGAGGGCATCCCCTTGAAGCTCGACCCGGCCGGGGTCAAGGTCGTCCAGGGCGACGGTCAGGCCTTCGCCTCCGGCAGTGTCGTGCGCTACGTCCCGCCGGCGAGCGTCTCCGCCCCGCAGACGACGACCCTCGAGTACACCGTCCACCCGGAGGGCCTGCGCGCCCGGGCCGCGACGGGCCGCGTCACCGTGACCACGACCTCGCTGCCGGACAAGGTCAAGAACCCGAACCGTCCGCCGACCGCCCGCAGCTTCACGGCGAGCGTCACGGCCGGTGACGCGATCTCGATCACCGTCCCGACCAGCGGGGTCGATCCCGACGGCGACCTCACGTTCGTCGGCGGCATCGTCGGTCAGCTGGGCGGGGCGGTCGATCTCGAGTACGGTCGGGTGCTCGGCTTCGGCGCCGCGACGGTCCGCTACGAGGCCTACCCGCGCAGCGCCGGCACCGAGGTCATCCACTACCAGCTGCGCGACCGGTTCGGCGCGACGAGCGAGGGCTTCATCCGGGTCGGCGTCGTGCAGCCGGGCGACCCGCAGCCGCCGGTGGCGGTCGAGGACGACGTCGTCGCGGCGCCCGGACGCACCGTCCACGTCGACCCGCTCGCAAACGACCTCATCTCGGACGGTGACGCCGTGACGTTCGAGGACTTCGGCAAGCTCAACGAGCCCGACGTCCTGAGCGACTTCACGCGGCAGAAGGACGACACCTTCAAGGTCGTCGCCCCGCCGGAGGGACCGGCCAAGGTGATGACCTACGGCATCACGAACGGCCTGTTCGACCCGTCCCGCTCCACGGTGACGGTCCGCGGGCAGAAGGACTTCAACAACCCACCCATCGCCGTCGACGACACGGCCGAGCCGAAGCAGGGCGAGACGAGCGTCCTGGTCGACGTCCTCGCCAACGACCGCGACCTCGACGGCGACCGGGCGAGCCTGACGGTCAGCAAGGTCGTCGGCGACGGCGCCGTCATCGAGCAGGACAAGGTGCGGATCACGCTGCGTCCCGAGGCTCGGGTCGTGCCCTACGTCATCGCGGACGCCGACGACGCGACCGCGATGGCCCTGATCTACGTGCCGGCCGGCAACAAGGGGCTGCCCTACGTCCCCACCGGCAAGGTCATCAAGATGGCGCCCGACTCGACGGTCAAGCTCGACCTCGCCGACTACATCGTCGACCCGCGCGGCGGCGCGGTCTCGCTCACCTCGCCCGACACCGTCTCGACCTCGCCGAAGGACCACCTGCAGCAGCACGCCGACTCGGCGAGGCAGCTCACGCTGACCTCGCTCGGGTCGTATGCCGGACCGGCCGCCCTCATGCTCGAGGTGACGAACGCCACGGGTCCCGACGACAGCACGGGCCAGACCGCCTACGTGACGATTCCGGTCCAGATCGGCCCTGACGTGCCCGTGCTGCGCTGCCCCGCCTACGAGGTGCAGCTCGTCGCCGACGGACCGCCTCGCAGCATCGACATCCCGCGCCTGTGCCACGCCTGGCTCCCGGCCGGCATGGACCCCGGTGCCGCCAGCTACGAGGCGAGCTGGTCGCAGGGCATCGACCGGGTCGACCTGACCCAGCAGGACGCCGGCGGCCGGGCTGTGGTCCTCGCGGCGAAGCCGGCCGCCAAGGCGGGCGCGACGGGAGTCGTCACGGTCAAGGCCAGGGGCGCCGCCGAGTCGTTCCCGATCCGGGTCCGCGTCACAGGCGCCCCTCCGATCGCGACGCTTCGGCCTGCCCGCGTCGAGGGTCTGATCGCGGGGACGAGCGAGACGGTCGATCTCGCGCAGTACCTCGACAGCCCGCTCGGAGCACCGCAGTGCGAGCTCGTCTCGGCCCAGGTCTCGAGCGGCACCGGCCTGGCGGTATCCACGAGCGGCTGCCGGGTGACGGTCACCGCGTCGGACACCGCCCGAGACGACGGACGGATCGACGTACGGGCCACGGACGCGCCGGGCCGGCCGTCCGCGGTCGGCCAGGTCACCGTGACGGTGCGCAGCCGACCCGATGCCACGAGCGCGCCGTCCGCCGTCGCCGACCGGGTCCAGGGCGGCAGCGCCCGGGTCGACTGGCGCCCGCCCGGCTACGACGGAGGCCTGCCGATCCTCCAGTACGAGGTGCGGACCAAGGGCGGCCCGACCCGGACGTGCACCGCCTCGCCGTGCACCATCGAGGGGCTGACGAACGGCCAGAAGTACACGTTCGCGGTCAGGTCCCGCAACGCCGTCGGCTGGTCCGACTGGAGCCCGGAGTCGAACGTCGTGGAGCCCGACACGAAGCCGCAGGCCGTCTCGGTCGGCGACATCACCGAGGGCGACCGGAAGCTGACGGTGCGATGGACGCCGCCCAGGAACGAGGGCAGCGAGGTCCTCCAGTACCAGGTGCAGTACGTCAACATCGGCGGCCACGCCGGTGCGACGGGCCTGCGCAAGGTCACCGCCCCCGGGCTCTCGGCCGTGCTGACCGGGCTCGTCAACGACGACGCGTACCGGATCCGGGTGCAGGCCCGCAACAAGGCCGGGTGGGGGCCCTACGGTCCCGAGGTCAGGGCGCAGAGCTTCGGCAAGCCGGCCAACGTGCCGGCCCCGAAGCTCTCGCCGCGGACGCCGACGGTCGGTGCAGACAACGCCCAGGTGAGTGTCTCGTGGGGGGCTGTCGACCCGAACGGGCCGCCCGTCACGCGCTACGACGTCTACCGCCGCACCGGCTCCGGTGGCCAGTGGACCCACATCGGCAGCCGCTCCGGCGGCCAGTCGCGGGTGCTCAGCGACACGATCCCCTACAACGGGCAGACCGTGCAGTACACCGTGACTGCCACCAACGGCGGCCCCGCGACCTCGAACCGGGCGAACTACTCGTCCTACAAGGCCGACGGGATCCCCGAGACCCCCAACCTCCGGTCGGTGACGACGCCGAGCGCCAACTACTCGGCCAACGCGACGTTCAGCCTCGGCGACTCGCGCTCGACCGGCTACAGCTCGGTCCGGTGGCGGACCTCGAGCGGCCGCAGCGGCTCGTGGAGCTACTCGGCCGGGATGTCGGGGGGCCGCGCATCGAGCCTCGGCACGAGCCGCCAGACGATGCAGGTCCGCGCCTGCAACACGGCCGGCAGCTGCTCCCCCTGGTCGCGGTCTGTCTCGTTCCACCCCTACGGCCCGACGAAGCCGGTGACGAACACGGCCTCGCGGATCTCCGGCTCGGGCGGCAAGTACACCGTCACCTTCACCTGGAAGACCCAGGAGAACGGGCGACCGATCAGCAGGGTCCAGGTCAGTGGCGCGGTGAGCAAGACCCTTGCCGGTGGTGCGACATCGGTGTCTGTCTCGGCCGGCTATGACGAGAGCAAGTCCGTCACGGTGGTTGCGGAGTCCGCCGCCGGCAAGAGCAAGGGAGTGAAGATCACCTCGGCTCGCACCCCCGACAAGCCGCCGCCGCCGAAGCCCCAGGTGTCCAGCGTCTACCGGGTCGGCGACACCGGCTACGTGCCCGGCTGCAGCAGCGGGGACTGCCAGTACATCGGCTACGAGCTGAAGAACTACACCGGCAACATCGTCTGCACCTTCGACAGCAGCGACGGCTCCTACGACACCCCCGACGACGGCGCCAGCGGCCGGCACAACCCGACCAACGGCCGGAACACGTCGGGCAAGTTCTTCGGCTACCCGACCGGCTGGGTCAAGGTGACCTGCCGGGGCAGCAACGGCTCCGACTCGGCCACGAGAAACCCGTGGGGCGGGTGAGGGAGCCATGCCCGACCAGGCGCCCGGTTCGCCCTCGCCCGGCGGCAGCCCAGCGGCATACGACAGCACGGAATGGCACGACAGGAAGACGACACCCATGACAGAGGCCAGCCCCATCACCCAGGACCAGGTGACCTGGTTCGCCGAGACGTTCACGCAGCTCGTCGGCAACATCGAGCAGGCCGTGCTCGGCAAGGACCACGTGACCCGGCTCGCCCTGACCTGCCTGCTCTCGGAGGGGCACCTGCTGCTCGAGGACTACCCGGGCACCGGCAAGACCCAGCTCGCGCGGGCCCTGTCCGCCACCGTGCAGGGCACCCACAGCCGGATCCAGTTCACCCCCGACCTGCTGCCATCAGACGTGACCGGGGTGACGATCTACGAGCCGAGCAGGCAGGCGTTCGAGTTCCACCCCGGGCCGATCTTCGCGACGATCGTGCTCGCCGACGAGATCAACCGCGCCTCCCCCAAGACGCAGTCGGCGCTGCTCGAGGTCATGGAGGAGGGGCGGGTCACGATCGACGGCGCGGCCCACCCGGTCGGGGCGCCGTTCATGGTCATCGCGACCCAGAACCCCATCGAGCAGGCGGGCACGTACCGGCTGCCCGAGGCCCAGCTCGACCGCTTCCTGATGAAGACGAGCGTCGGCTACCCCGACCACGAGGCGACCATCGCGGTCCTCGCCGACGCCAAGGTGCGCGACCGGGCGGGGCGGCTCGAACCGCTCATCGCCGGCGGGGTCATCGTCGACATGGCTCGCCTGGCCGACGAGGTGCACGTCGACCCGGCGATCCTCGGCTACGTCAGCCGGATCGCCGAGGAGTCGCGGCGCCACCCGTCGCTCAAGCTCGGGCTGTCGGTGCGCGGCTGCCTGGCGTACGTACGGTGCGCGAAGACCTGGGCCGCCTCGCAGAGCCGCCCGTATGTCGTCCCCGACGACGTCAAGGTGCTGGCCGAGCCGGTCCTCTCGCACCGCCTGCTGCTGTCCGCCGAGGCGCAGTTCGCCGGGGCGACGGTGCAGGACGTCATCGACCAGATCCTCGGCGAGGTCACGCCGCCGGCCGAGCGCGCGACGGCGTGACCGTGACAGCACTGCTGAGCGGGGTGGCGGCGACGACGAGCCGGGGGATCCGGCGAGTCGCCGGGCCGCTGAGCGCGACGTCGACCGCGACGCCGGCCCGCCTCGCGGACCGGGCCCGCCCGGTGTGGCGGCCCGTCGCCGACGTGCTCGGGTGGGTCTCGCCGCTGGGCTGGACCATCGTCGGGCTCGGCGTCACGTGCTGGGCCGTCGGTGCCCGCTGGGGTTGGACCGAGCTGCTCATCGCCGCCGCCGCAGCGCTCATCCTCGTGGTGGGCGCTCTCGTGCTGGCCGTGGGCCGTACCCGGGTCACGATCCATGCCGAGGCCGACCCGCGGCGGGTCGTCGTCGGAGAGCCGGCCACTGGTCGGGTCGTCGTCCGCAACGAGGGCCGCACCCCGATGCTGCCCCTGCTGGTCGAGCTACCCGTCGGACTGTCCGCGGCGCGCTTCGTCCTGCCTCCACTGCCTCCCGGCACCTCCCACGAGGAGCTCTTCGTCGTCCCGACGAGCCGCCGCGGGGTCATCCGGATCGGCCCGGCGACGACGGTCCAGGGCGACCCGCTGGGGCTGCTGCGCCGCACCCTGCGGTGGACCGAGCAGACCGAGCTGTTCGTCCATCCGAGCACCGTCGCTCTCGAGTCGCTGGGGGCCGGCCTGCTGCGCGACCTCGAGGGCAGCACGACCGAGGACGTGTCGATGAGCGACCTCGCCTTCCACGCACTGCGCGAGTACCAGCCAGGGGACGACCGCCGTCACATCCACTGGCGCTCCTCGGCCAAGGCCGGCAAGCTGCTCGTGCGCCAGTTCCTCGACACGCGGCGCTCGCACGTGTGCATCGTCATCGACCCTGACCCCGAGCAGTACCCGTCGGGGCACGGCCGGGGGGGACGGGTGGCCGAACGCGCCGCCGAGCAGGAGGTCGAGCGCGACATCCACGCCGCAAACGCTCCCAGCGCCGTCGACGCGGACGTCGAGACCGCCATCTGCGTGGGCAGCTCGATCATGGTCCGGGTCGCCCTCGACGAGCAGGACGTCACGGTCCTCTGCGGCGACCAGCATGCCGCCCGGACCGCGCCGCAGGTCGGCCTCGACGCCATGTCACGCGTGGTGCCCAGCCCCGTCGACCTGCTCGCGTCGGCGCTCGCGGCGGCCGAGCTGGCCCCCGACACGAGCACGTGCTTCATCGTCACCGGCCCCCACCGGCCCTTCGTCGAGCTCCAGCGCGCGGCCGCGCAGTTCCCACCTGAGGTGGGCAAGGTCGTCGTCGTCATCGATCCGCGCTCGACGCACGGCATCCGGCACGGCGGGGGTCTGGTCATCCTCACCCTGGCTCGGCTCGAGCAGCTACGGGTGCTCCTGGCGGCGGGGGTGACTCGATGACATGGCGAAGCGATGCGACCCCTCGGGTGGCCCGGCCGGCTCTGACGGAGCGGCTCCGCGGTGGCCTCACCCGGCTCCGCCCCAGGGTGCGGCACCTTCTCGACGCAGGGTTCGGCGCAGTTCTCGTCATCCTCGCCCTGATCGGCTTCCGGACCACCTTCTACGGCCCGGGCTGGCTCTGGGTCGGCCTGGGGGGGCTCGTCCTCGGCCTGCTCGTCGCGCATCTCGCAGCGACGTTCCGGTGGCCGGGTCTGCTGACCGCGCTCACCGTCGCCGTGGCCTACCTGCTGCTCGCCGGCCCGATCGCGGTCCGCGAGGACCTCATCGGCGGGGTGCTGCCCTCCATGACGACCGTACGCACCCTGGTGCACGCCGCGGTGCCGGGCTGGAAGGAGCTGCTCACGGCGCTGCCGCCGGTGGACTCCGAAGGACCCTATCTGGCCCTGCCCTTCCTGTTCGGGCTCGTCGGGGCGGCGCTGACGTATGGCGTCGCGCGTCGCTGGCCGGGCGGGCCCGTCGCGCTCGTCGCCCCGATCGCCCTACTCGTCGCCTCGATCGCGCTCGGCACGCTGACCCCGGCCTCGTTCGCGCTGCAGGGCGCACTGTTCGCCCTCGTCGCGATCGGGTGGGCGGCGCTGCGCAGCAACCGCAACCGCCCGCCGCTGCAGAACGGCGCCGGTCGCACGACCCGCGCGGTCACGACCGTGACCCTGCTCGGCGTCGCGACGGTGGGCGGCTTCCTCGTCGGCCCGCACCTGCCCGGGGTGGACGACGGGGGCCGGACGGTGCTGCGTACGGGGCTCCTACCGCCCTTCGACGTGTCGCGCTACCCGAGCCCGCTGGCCGGGTTCCGGCAGTACACGGAGCCGAACCCCGCGAAGCTGTGGGACCGGACGCTGCTGACCGTGCAGGGCCTGCGGGGCGGGACGCCGATCCGCTTCGCGACGCTCGACTCCTACGACGGGATGGTCTGGGGGGCGGGCAACCTGGCCGACGAGGGCGATGCGGGTGAGGGTTCGAGCTTCCGCAAGGTCGGGCGCCACATCGCCTCGCCCGACGCGGTGGGCGAGCAGGTCACCGCGACGATCTCGGTACCGGCCGGCGGCTATGACGACGTGTGGCTCCCGACGATCGGGGACGTCATCGGTCTCGACTTCGCCGGGTCCCGGGCCGACGCGTTGCGCCGCGACCTGCGCTTCAACATCGACACGAACACGGGGGTCCTGCCCGTCCGGCTCGCGGCGGGCGACCGCTACACGCTCACGGCCCGGCTGCCGGAGCACGCGAGCACGCTGCCGAAGCACGCCGACCTCGACTCCGGCAGCCTGGTCGACACCCAACCGCTGACCTTCCTCGAGGACCGCGTCGAGCGGTGGACCAGGTCGGCGGACGACCCGTGGGCGCAGCTCCTCGCGATGGCCAAGGGACTGCAGGACGGCGCGTACACCGACGGGGGTGCGCCGGGCACCTACCAGAACGTCTTCCTCCCGGGGCACTCCCTGGCCCGGATGGCGACCTTCTTCAAGTCGACCCAGCTCGCCGGCAACGACGAGCAGTACGCCGCAGCGCTCGCCCTGGCCGCGAACCGGCTCGGCATCCCGGCCCGGATCGTCCTCGGTGCGATCCCGGAGTCGAGCGGCGCCGTCAAGGGCAAGGATGTCCACGCCTGGGTCGAGGTCCGCACCTCGAGCGGGTCCTGGCAACCGGTCCTGCCGAAGTACTTCCTGCCCGATCACAACAAGCAGCCCGACCAGGTCGTCCGCAGGTCGGACGAGAAGAAGGTCGGCGTCCAGGTGCCGCCTCCTGCCGCGCAGAACCCGCCGAGCGTCCTGCAGGGCCCGGACCAGGCCCAGAACGCGACCCAGCTGCATCAGCCCAAGCAGGACGACGACAACCCGCTCGACCCGGACAACTGGCCGGTCTGGCTCCGCTGGCTCGCCCTGCTCGTCGGCGGACCGGTCCTGCTCGCGCTGCTCGGGTACGGGCTCGTCCGGCTCGCCAAGACGAGCCGGCGCCCGCGCCGGCCCACCTCCGGGTCGCCGGCCACCCCGGTCACCGGCGGCTGGCGCGAGATCGTAGAAACCGCGCACGACCTGCGGATCACGCTGCCCACCAACGGAACTCGCCTCGAGCAGGCGGTTGCTCTCGAGGCGGGCGCCGAGCCGCGCCGGGCGCTCGCCCTCGTCCCGCTCGCCCGGTCCGCCGACGCACACGTGTTCGACCTCGCGCAACCGACCGCCGAGGACGTGGCCGCCTTCTGGGCGGACGTGGACACCGCGCGCAGAGGTCTGCGCGAGCACGGGAGCCGGTGGCGGCGCGTTCGGGCGGACCTGTCCCTACGCACCTTCCGGGGTGACGCGTGAAGCTGAAGTTCGTCCTGCGTACGGGAGACCGCGAGACCGACCTTGTCGCGACGACCGACTCGGCGACCACCGTCGGCGATCTCGCCACCTACCTGGCCCGGGCCGACCCGTACCGCTCGACCGTCCTCGGCAGCGGCGAGCCCATGACGCTGAGCCTGCTCGACCAGGGCATGCGCGGCCTCGACCCGCGAGAGACCCTTCCGGAGAGCGGCCTGACCTCCGGCGACCGGGTCATGGTGACCCGCGCGGGGGAGGGCTTCGTCGACCGCGGCCGACCGATCGCGGTGGCGCGGATCCGGACCGGCCCGGACGCGGGACGAGAGTTCCAGCTTCCGCGGGGGGCGGCCTACATCGGCCGGGGTCGCGGCTGCGAGATCCACCTGAGCGACGAGTCGGTGTCGCGCCGGCACGCCAAGCTCGTCGTGCAGGAGGTTCTCGAGATCGTCGACCTGGGCTCCGCCAACGGCATCACCGTCGCCGGACAGCAGGTCTCCCGCTCCCAGCTGCGCCCCGGCGACGTCATACGGCTCGGCGACACGGGGCTGGAGGTCGCCCTCCACGGGGCGAGCGCGGGCACTCGACCCGGCAGCGGCGTGCTCTCGGGCGACAGCGGGACGGTGTCGTTCTCACGGTCGCCGCGGGTCGCTCCGCGCTACGCCGGCGAGGAGTTCCACGTGCCGGAGCTGCCCGAACGCGGCAGGCCCAACCCCATGCCGGTCGTCGCGATGATCGTCCCGCTCCTGATGGGGATCATTCTCTTCGCGATGACGAAGAGCCCCTACTCCGTCGTCTTCATGCTGATGATGCCGCTCATGATGGCGGGCACGTACTACGAGGCCCGCCGCCAGCAGCGCAAGGACTACGCGGCGGCGATGGCCGACTTCCGCGACGACCTCGCCCTCCTCTCGGACCGGATCCAGTCGCGGCTGCTGCTCGAGGGGGAGACCCGACGCGCCGAGCACCCCGCCTCGGCCGAGTGCCTCATGGCGATCCGCGACCGCAGTGCTCTGCTGTGGACCCGACGCCGGGACGGCGACGGGTACGCCCAGCTGCGCCTCGGCACGGGCACCCGACCCTCTCGCTCGACGATCACGATGCCGTCGGTGGGGCGCTCGAAGGCCGAGGCCTGGCTCGCGGTGTCGCAGGAGCTGAGCGGTCTCGAGGTCGTGCCCGAGGTCCCCGTCGTCGCGGCACCGCTCGAGGCCGGCGCGATCGGGGTCTGCGGGCCGCGAGTGGGCGCACTCGCTGCCGCCCGCTCGATCGTCGTGCAGGCCGTCGCGCTCCACTCGCCGGCTGAGCTCGTCGTGACGGCCTTCGCGTCCGGCGGGACATCGCGGGAATGGGACTTCCTCAAGTGGCTGCCCCATACGAGCTCACCGCACAGCCCGATCGGGGCCGACCACCTCGCCGCCTCACAACCGGGCTGCTCCGCCCTCGCCGATGCGCTCGACGACCTCGTCGACTGCGTGCGGGGAGACCACACCGTGACCGGGCACGGCGCCGCGGGCGGTGTCGGCACGAGCGGCAGCGGCATGAGCGGCGGTGGCGTGGCCCAGGGCGCGACGGGCCGTCCCACGGTGCTCGTCCTCGTGGAGAGCGACGCCCCGATCGACCGGAGCCGGCTCGTCTCGCTGGCCGAGCGCGGGGCTCGCGCCGGCATCATCGTGCTGTGGCTCGCCGAGGCGCAGGAACTGCTGCCCTCGGCCTGCCAGACCTTCCTCGTCGTCGGGGGCGACGAGTCGTCCCGGGCGGGCTACGTCCACGAGGGCGAGTCGGTCCAACCGGTGACGGTCGACCGGGTCTCGCGGGAGGAGGCCATGGCGGCGGCGCGACAGCTGGCCCCCGTCGTCGATGCCGGCGTGCCCGTCGACGACGCAAGCGACCTGCCTGGCGCGGTCTCCCTGGTCACGCTCATGGGCACGGAGCTGGCCGGCTCGCCCGAGGCAGTTCTCGAGCGGTGGAGCGAGGCCCGCTCGATCCTCACCGGTCCACGTGCTCCCACCGTCCTGCCCCGGCGCGCCGGGAGCCTGCGTGCCGTGGTCGGCCAGTCGAGCCAGGGCACGTACGCCGTCGACCTGCGCACCGACGGCCCCCACGCGCTCGTCGGCGGCACGACCGGGTCCGGCAAGTCGGAGCTGCTCCAGGCCTGGATCCTCGGTATGGCGGCGGCTCACTCCCCCCAGCGGGTCACCTTCCTGCTCGTCGACTACAAGGGTGGCTCGGCGTTCCGCGACTGTATGAGACTGCCTCACACCGTCGGCCTCGTCACGGACCTGTCACCCCATCTGGTGCGGCGTGCGCTGTCCTCCCTGTCGGCCGAGCTGCGCCATCGCGAGCACCTGCTGGCCCGGTTCAAGGCGAAGGACCTCGTCGAGCTCGAGAGCCGTGGGGAGGTCGGGGCGCCACCGGCGCTCGTCATCGTGGTCGACGAGTTCGCCGCACTCGTCCAGGAGGTGCCCGAGTTCGTCGACGGTGTCGTCAACGTGGCACAGCGGGGACGTTCCCTGGGGCTGCACCTCATCCTCGCCACACAGCGTCCCACGGGCGTGATCAGGGACAACCTGCGCGCCAACACCAACCTGCGGCTGGCGCTGCGGACGGCCGACGAGAACGACTCCGAGGACGTGCTCGGCAGCAAGCAGGCGGCATACTTCGACCCGGCCCTGCCCGGCCGCGCGGTGTCCAAGACCGGTCCGGGGCGGCTCGTGCCGTTCCAGGCGGGCTACGCCGGCGGATGGACGTCCGAGGTGCCGCCGCCGCCGGACATGAAGGTCGAGACACTCAGCTTCGGCGCGAGCGTCGTGTGGGAGCCGCGACGCGAGGATGCCGCCGCGCGGGAGGAACCCGACCTCGGGCCGACCGACATCCAGCGGCTCGTCGCGACGATCGGCGCCGCCGCCCGAGCGGCACGGCTGCCCGCGCCGCGCAAGCCGTGGCTGCCCGACCTGCAGGCCGTCTACGACCTTGCCACGTTGCCGACCGATCGCCGCGATGACCTGCTCGTCTTCGGGGTGGGCGACGATCCGGACCACCAGTCCCAACCAGAGGTCGCCTTCCGCCCCGACAAGGAGGGCAACCTCGCCGTCTACGGCGCGTCCGGGACCGGCAAGTCGGTGTTCCTGCGGACCGTCGCCGTCGCTGCCGGCTACACCGTGCGCGGCGGGCCGTGCCAGGTCTACGGGCTCGACTTCGGCAGCCGGGGGCTCGCGATGCTCGAAGCGCTGCCACACGTCGGCTCGATCGTGCCCGGTGGGGACCACGAGCGAGTCACCCGGCTGCTGCGGATGCTGCGATCGACGATCGACGAGCGGGCCGTGCGGTACTCGACGGTCAGCGCCGGGACGGTCACCGACTACCGCCGCCTCGCCGGCTGCCCCGACGAGGCGCGCATCCTCGTGCTCATCGACGGGATGACGGCGTTCCGTCAGGCGTACGAGGTGGGCGGCCGGTTCCAGTGGCTCGACGTGCTCGCCGGGATCGCCGCTGACGGCCGGCCCGTCGGGGTCCACCTGGTCATCGCCTCCGACCAGCGCACCGGGCTGCCCACAAACCTCGCCGCTGCCGTCCAGGGCCGGGTCATCCTGCGCATGTCGAGCGTCGACGACTACAGCGTCTTCGGCGTGCCCGGCGACGTGCTGAGCATGGCCTCTCCTGCTGGGCGGGGCCTCATGAACGGCTCGGAGGTCCAGGTCGCAGTCCTCGGAGGCTCGTGCGACGTCACCGTCCAGGCCCGCGCGATCAGGGCCTTCGGCGAGGCGACGCGCAAGGCAGGGGTCGCACCTGCACCGCCGATCGAGAGCCTGGCCGGGGTCGTCCCGGTCGGCGACCTGCCGCCCGAGGTCGCCGGACGCCCGGTGCTCGGTATGGCGTCGTCCACCCTCGCGCCGCATGGCTTCGATCCCAGGGGGACTTTCGTCGTCACCGGGCCCTCGGGCAGCGGCCGCACCACGGCGGTCGCTGCGATCGCCGTGGGCCTCTACCGGTTCAGCTCCTCGGTGGCGCTCTACCTCATGACCCCGCGACGCGGCTCAGAGCTGCTCGACCTTGGCATCTGGTCCGAGACGGCGGTGGGGAGCGAGGCCGGCTCGAAGCTGGCCCACCGGCTCGCAGCCGACCTCGCCGCCGGCCGGGTCGACCGGCCGGGCGCCGTCTTCATCGAGCGGGTCGACGACCTCGCTGCAGGAGGGATGGAGTCGGCGCTGACGGCGCTCGTCAAGGCGTGCGTCGACAACGACCAGTTCGTCGTGGCCGAGGGGGAGGCGCCCTGGTTCTCGTCGAACTTCGGCCTGCAGGCGGTGCTCAAGACGTCGCGGTCCGGCCTGGCCCTGCACCCGGACGGCAACGAGGGCCCCACGGTCTTCAAGACGAACCTTCCGGCACTCAACCGGGCCGAGCTGACCGAGGGGCGCGGCTTCGCCGTCGAGAAGGGCAGGTTCGAGCTCGTCCAGGTCGCCCTGCCCTGACCCTCGCCCAGCTGTCGGTTCCGGCCGATCCGGTGTGGCCGGAGGTGGCGCGCGGAACGCGCCTGCCTCGCGGCAGCTCAGATGGCCTGCGGAGCCCGGCCGCCACCGCCACCGGCGGCACCCGAAGCCTGCTGCTGGGCGTCGGCGTTGACCTTGCACTTCTTGCCCATCGCGTCGAGCTTGTCGCCCGCGGTGGAGACGACCTGTCGCTGCGAGCTCCAGTCGGAGTGGAACTGGTCGGCGTCGTGGCCGCCCCAGTTGCTCTTGATCGTGTTGACGGCACTGGTGACCGCCTCGACGATGCCGTCGATCTCGCCCTTGTAGGCGACGAGCTTGTCACCGGAGGCCGAGACCGCCTCGGTGTTCATGCCCTTCTTGTAAACCGCCATGATGCAACCCTTTCGAAACGCTCGTGCCGTGAAGCTGTCGGTTGAGGAGAACGAACCTGTCCGGTCCGTCGATCAGTAGTCCGTCGATCAGTACTGGGACGACGTGCTGCGCTGCTGCTGCACCTCGTGGTCGATCGTGACCTTCATGTCCTCGAGGAGCTTCTGCGCCTTCTGCAGCTCAGGGCGGTGGGTGCCGGTCCACTCCTGCTCGAACTGACGGGAGTCCTCACCCTGCCAGCTGGCCTTGAGCGACTCGACCTCCTGGTCGACCTTGCTGACGAGCTGCTGGATCGACTCCGCCTGCTGGTGCAGGACATTCCCCTGCGCGTGGACCTCGTCGTCGTTCATGCCGAGCCAAGCCATGGCCTTCTCCTTGTCGTTTCTCCCGACGGATCGGGATGTGATCCGGACCAACCTCGCGAAGGCCTGTCCCTGTCGTGCCGTGCGGCGGCACCTCGAAACCTAGGAGGGGGCCCCTGGGGGTGTCGATGGGGAGCACTCCCCTTGGCCCTTGGGCGGCCAGGGTTCAGGTGCCAGTCGCCCTGCCGCCGGCACGGGGGTATCTGGCGAGCCTTGCCGCGCGTCTGTAGGGCGTGAGTTCTACACTGTGCAGCCTGAGAAGGGGCGTGGCATGGGCGAACCTAGCGGTCTCACCGAGCTGGTGGCCGCCGCCTCCGGCGGCGACGAGAATGCCTGGTCGGTCATCGTGGCGCGCTTCTCGTCCTTGCTCTGGGGCGTCGCGCGCGCCCATCGACTGGATCAGTCGGATGCCGCCGACGTGGTCCAGAACACTTGGCTGCGCCTGCTCGACAACCTGGGCCGCATCGAGCGACCGGAGGCGCTGGCCGGCTGGCTCGCCACCACTGCCCGCTACGAGTCCCTCAGCGTGCTGCGCCGCCGGGGCCGCGAGCACCTCGTCCGCGACGAGGACCTCGCCGGGCGGGCGGTCGACGTGGAGGCGATCGGGCTCGACACGGCGCTGCTCGGTGACGAGCAGGACGCGCAGCTGTGGTCGTGCTTCGCGCAGCTGTCCCAACGGTGCCAACGGCTGTTGCGAGTCCTCATGGTCTGCGACCGGCCCAGCTACAGCGCCGTGTCGCAGGCACTGGACATCCCGGTCGGGTCGATCGGGCCGACCCGGATGCGCTGCCTGCGAACGCTGCGCGAAGCGGTCGCCGGCTCCGGCTATGTCTTCGAGCCAGGGGGGAGATCATGATGGCTGAGCACGAGCTGCACCCTGACGATGCGGCGATCCTCGACCGGCTCCACGCGATCGTCGAGATCGTCGACCCGGTGCCCCCGGATGTCGTCGAGATGGGCAAGGCGGCGTTCATGCTGCACCACGTCGACGCCGAGCTGATGACCATGCTGGACGTGCCGGTGCCGCAGGGCGTGCTCCGGGCCGGGCTGGCCTCCTCGCGCGTGCACTTCTTCGAGCACGACGACGTGTCGATCGACGTCGAGGTGACCCGACGCGGCGACTTCGCCCAGGCCGTCGGTGTCGTCACCGACACCGGCGATCCGGGGCTGCTGCCCGACGGGCACATCGTGCTCGAGACCGCCTCGTCGTCGGTGACCGTCGACCTCGATCGGGGCCGGTTCGTGGTGGACCGGGTGCCGCTCGGGCTGGTGCGCCTCGTCCTCGAGAAGGGTGGCGAGCGGGTGCTGTCCACGGGGTGGTTCGAAGCAGGCTGACGACACGGGCTGATGACGCGGGCTGACGACCGCTGACCACTCGGTGTCGCGCAGCGTTGGTCGAGGTGCTCATGCACCCCAGGCGGTGAAGGCGGCAGCCGTGGCCGCGCGCAGGATGTCACCCGCGGCCCCCTGCCGCGCGGCCAGCCAGCCCTCGGCGAGGGAGCCGTGGACGCGAGTCGCCGTGTGCACGTCGGACATGACCGACAGGCAGGCCTCGTCGTTGACCGGCACGACGGTGGCCAGGACTGCACGGGTACCCATCCCGAGCAGGCTCGAGACCAGCCCCAAGGCCTCGTACGAGCTGATCGGTGCGGCACCGCCCGAGTCGCACGCCGACAGCACGAGCGTCCGCGGCGGATGCCGCAGTCCCTGCAGGTCGTGGACGGTGAGCGGGCCGTCTGCCATCTGGAGCGCCGAGAAGAGGGGGGCGTCGGCCCGAAAAGTGCCGTGCGCGGCGATGTGCGCGAGCGAGGCGCCCTCGAGCGCCTCGAGGGCCGCCGCCGCCGTGGCCTCCTCCGGGCGCAGCACGAGCGCGTCGGGATGGATGCGGCCCAGCCCGGTGACCTCCTGCTCGCGCGTCGTCAGGCCCGGCCCGGTCACGAGCGCGACGTGGTCCCCGTCGCGAGGGCCGCCAGGGCCGGTGGGGTGGCTCCGGTCCCGGCCGGCGCGCAACCACTGTCCGATCGACGGGCTGACCGTCAGGACGGAGTCCGCGAAGGCGGGCAGCAACCCCCACGGGACGGTCAGCAGGTCGGCCGGGGGGACGACGACGACCCGAGGCGAGCGCCGGCCCGCCGCTCGTGGCGCCCCGAGGACGACCCGTTGCAGCTGCGCGCCTGCGGCGGCCAGGTCGACCCGCCGGCCGAGCGCGGCCCGGCGCAGTGTGAACCGTGCGAACTCGGCCTCCCGTTGCGCGGCCGCGAGAGAGCCGACGACCTCGTGGCGGACCCTTCCGCGGGACGCGGTCAGCAGGTGCAGCGTGTCCCGGTCGGCGACGAGGCTCACGAGCAGGCCGTCGTCGCCGAGCCCGGCGAAGACCTCGCGGAGCTCGACGCCCACCCCACCGTGGCGGCCGGTGCCGTTCTCGGCCCGCTGGTGCCGGTGGGCGCTGCGGATCGCGGCCTCGAGGCTCGTGCGCTGCCGGAGCAGACCTGGCCACGCGGGATCGCCGTCATCGAGCGCGTCGAGCCGGCGGGCGACATCGCGCAGGGCGGCGAGGTCCTGACGCAGCCCCGGGTCATCGATCGGTTCCGCGCCGCCCGACAGGGCGGTGGCGCGCCAGCGCTCGCTCCACCAGAGCAGCCGTCGCGGCCGACCGGCCCGGGCCGCGGCACTGATCCCCAACCTGGCCAGCTCGCTGCCGTGACCACTGGCGAGGGCCCTCAGCTCGAGGTCGCCGAGCTGGCTGCGGTGCTCGTCGACCGCGTCCAGGCCTCGCCGGCAGGCCGTGCTCAGCGAGCGCGTGTCGTCGCGCTGCTCGGCGAGCAGTGCGGCGGCGAGCCACCCTGCCGCTCGGGTGAGCGGGGGACCGTGCCGCCGCGTCGCCGCGGCCTCCTCAAGACTGCTCTGAGCCTCCTCGGCCCGCCACGCAGCCAGGGCGATCTGCCCGTGCAGCACCAGCGCGACCGGCAGGTCGATGCTGTGAGCCGCACGCAGTGAGCCGGTGAGGGCTCGCGACTCGCGCAGCAACCTCCCGGTGCGGGGCCGGGTCGACCCTCGCCCTGGGCCGGGCTCCTGAGCCGCCAGATAGTGCACCCGCAGGCGTAGCAGGCCGGCCCGGTCGGCCCATCCGGACCGCCGCTGGGCCCTGAAGCGCCGGGCCGCCTCGCCGGCCCACGACCCCGCGTCGTCGAGGTCGCCGCGGGCCAGGGCGGCCCGGGCGGTCGCGAGCAGCAGCTCGGCATGCCGGACCGGAGCCAGGTCGGTCCGTTCGAGGGTGCGTGCGCCGAGCGCGCGGGCCTCTTCGACGAGTCCGGCGGTGAGCAGCATCTCCATCCGGTCGGTGACCAGGTCGTCCCGGACGTTGCCGAGCGCGAGGTACCGTTGCGTGGCGGCGTCGAGCAGGGCCAGCGCCGTGGGCAGGTCGCCGCGCTGGTGGGCGGCCAGGGCCCGGTTGTGCACCGCCTGTACCGCCTCGAACTGCTGGCCGATGCTCGTGAGGAGCTCCTCGGCGCGGCGCGCGTCCTCCTCCGCAGCCGAGGTCTCGCCCCGGGCCAGGCGGACGTCGCTGCGGTTGACCAGGGACCGGCCCTCCCAGAGCGCGTCGCCGAGAGCGTGACTGCCGGCGACCGCGCGGTCGAGGTCGCCCAGGGCTTCGTCGTAGCGTGCGAGCAGGCCGAGGATGTGCGCGCGGCGGTGCAGCAACCGGGGGAGTCGGTGCGGCGGGGTGAGCGGGATCGCCGCGGCGAAGCGGCGCAGCGCATCGTTGGTGCGGCCGGCGTAGGCCAGGACGGCGCCGAGCGTGGCGAGCACGTCCGCCTCGCGCTCGCCCTGCCGCTCCCCCTCGACACGGCGGGCCTGGCGCAGCGCGGCGAAACCGTGCGCGACCGCATCGACCAGTCGGCCACGGTCGCGCTCGACGACGGCGATGCTCTGGTGTGCGACGGACCGGTCGTACGGGTCGTGGGAGTCACCGAGGAGTCTCTCGGCGGCGGCGAGCGCTGCCCCGGGGTCGCCGATCGCGAGCGGCAGGAGAGCCTCGGCAGGGTCTGCGCTGAGCGGCATACCCGAGTCGGGCTCGGCCCCTGGATCGGTTTCGGCGTGCGGTTGTGCGCTGGAGATGCCAGAGTCGACAGCGACTCGGCGTCGCCTTCGGGGCTGCGGGCCCGCGAGTCCCGGATGCACGTTCGACGTCATGTCAGTCCCACCCCTATCGAGCGACCTGAAGGTTCACATGACCACGGACGACGACAAGAGCACGCGGAAACTCCCCGAGGACGTGGACGTCCGCTGGTGGGAGCCGGGCAACGAGGCCCTGGGCGACAGGCGCAAGGCGGTGCAGCTCGAGCTGATCATCAAGGCATTCGACGGCATCGGCATCACCGTACGTGCCTATCCGCCGGACCGCCCGTTGGAGGAGGCGATCTACCTCTACCGGGAGGGCACCATCCTGACCCGCGACGCCGACGCGGACCGGGTCTACGACGCACTGGGCCTGGAGCACCATGACAAGACGGGCGAGGCGGGGGAGGCCGGAGGCAAGGCGATAGCCGGGCTGCACGTCATCGAGATCCCCGCTGACAAGCTCGGCAGCACTGCGGAGGTCCTCGACCGACTCGATGCCATGCTCGGCGTCGGGGTCGCCACCCCGGACCACGTGCTGCACATCACGACGTCGAGCTGCTGCCCGGCCACCGAGCCGCTCCCGTCGGCCGGAGCCCCCGTGCCGGGGATCAACCCCGACCCGGTCTCCGACGGCGCCGGCGTGCGGGTGTCCGTCGTCGACACCGGGCTGCTGGCGCACGTGGTGGCCGAGCATGCGTGGCTGACCGGGGTGACCGGGCAGCCCGAGCCGAGCGACATCGGGCACTACACGGGCCACGGCACCTTCGTCGCCGGTGTGCTGCGCACGATGGCTCCCGCCTCCGAGGTCGACGTCGACGCGCTCATGATCGTCGGTGGTGCGGTGCTCGAGAGCGAGCTGTCGCACGACCTCGGGGAGGTGCTCGAGAGGATGCCCGACATCATCTCGATGTCCGCGGGCACCCGGACCCGGGGCGGCTGGCCGTTGCTGTCGCTGCTCGTCTTCTGGGAGACGCGCCTGCGTCACATCAAGGGCACCGTCCTGGTCGCCGCCGCGGGCAACGACGGCGACCGGGGCCCGTTCTGGCCGGCCGCCTTCCCGTGGGCCGTCTCCGTGGGCGCCCTCGACGCCGACGGCAGCCGCGCGGGATACAGCAACCACGGCAGCTGGGTCGACGTCTACGCCCGCGGCTCCGATGTCGTCAACGCCTACCCCAAGGGGGTCTACACCTACGAGGAGCCGCCGCTGCAGGGACAGCAGGCCAACTTCATCCCGGGCCTGGCGAACTGGAGCGGCACCTCGTTCTCCACCCCACTGGTCTCGGGGCTCGTCGCGGCCCGGATGACGTGGAGCGGGGAGAGCGCGCGGCAGGCCGCCGACGCCCTGCTCGTGGAGGCGCTGGCCAACGCCCGACCTGGCGTAGGCAAGGTCCTCGAGCCGGGTATGGGCGACCCTCCGGTGCTGTGACCTCGTCGCGACCGCGCCTCGGGCTCGAGGTTCAGCCCGCCGGCTCGGTGGCGTAGCGCAGATAGGGGGTCAGCTCCTCGACGTCACCGAACCGCTCCTTGGCCTCGACCGTCGAGATGGTGGGGGCGACGATGATGCGCTCACCCTTGCGCCAGTCGGCCGGCGTCGAGTAGGGGCCACGGTCGGTGGTCTGCAGCGCGTCGATGGCGCGCAGGATCTCGCCGAAGTTGCGCCCGACGCTCTTGGGGTAGGTCAGGGTCAGGCGCACGGTGTGCGACCGGTCGATGACGAAGACCGACCGCACGCCGGACGTGTCACCCTCGCCGGGGTGGATCATGTCGTAGAGCTCGGAGACGGCCCGCGACTGGTCGGCGATGATCGGGTAGCCGACCTCGGAGCCGGCGACCTCGGCGATGTCGCCCTTCCACGCCTCGTGACTCTCGAGAGGGTCGACCGAGACCGCGAGGACCTTGACGCCGCGCCGCTCCCACTCGGTCTCGAGGGTCGCGACCCGGCCGAGCTCGGTCGTGCACACCGGTGTGAAGTCGGCCGGGTGGCTGAAGAGCACCGCCCAGCTGTCGCCCTTCCAGTCGTGGAAGGCAAGGGTGCCCTCGGTCGTCTCGGCGGTGAAGTCGGGGGCGATCTCGCCCAGCCGCGGTGCGCTCATGGTGGTTCCTCTCGGGGTGGGGGCGCCCGGAGCGGCGCCGCACGACCGTCGCCATTCTGGTACCAAGTCATAGCAACGTGTTATGGGTGTCCAAATACTGTGACGCGGAGCGCTGGTGGTCGTTCGACGGCGCGTCAGAGCGAGGGGTCGGTCCCCTCGACCGCGGTGTGGCACACGGCCTCGACGTTGTTGCCGTCGGGGTCGCGGACGAACGCGCCGTAGTAGTGCGCGTGGTACTCCGGCCACATCCGCGGCGCATGCAGGCTCTCCGCACCGAGCCGCACGGCAGCCTCGTGGAAGGCGCGGACGGTCGCGGGGTCGGGTGCCGAGAACGCCACGTGGACCTCGCGGTTTGGCCCCATGTCCTCGAACCGGCTGATCCAGAACTCGGGCTTGCCGTCGCCGCCGTATCCGACAGCGACGCCGACGTCCATCTGCCGGGTGTAGCCGAGGGTGCCGAGCACCGTGTCGTAGAAGGTCTTGGCCGCGTCGAGGTCGGCGCAGTTGATGCCGAAGTGATCGATCATCCGCCCATTGTGACGCCGGGCACCGACACCGCTCCCCCCGTAGGGCGTCCGCGCGTCCGCTCCCCCCGCCGCCCGGTCGGTCGACGCC
>NZ_JAKDLO010000147.1 GCF_030452765.1 Intrasporangium sp. | reverse complement strand
GCGTTGGTAATCGGGCCCAACCGCCCCCCCCCCCCGGCACCCCCGGCCCCCCCCGGGCCCGGGGGGGCGGCCCCGGTGGGGCGCCACGACTTCGTCGAGTCCGCCCACCGTGGCACCGCCGTCGTGACGGGTCCGGGCGGGGAGGTGCTCCTCGAGGTCGGCGACTCCCGTGGAGCGGTCCTTCCCCGCTCGTCGAGCAAGCCGCTCCAGGCTGTGGCGATGGTGCGCTCCGGGCTGAGCGTGCTTGGACCTCACCTCGCTCTTGCCTGTGCGAGCCACTCGGGTGAGGACGTCCACCTCGCCGGTGTCCGGGAGGTCCTGCAGGGCGCCGGCCTGACCGAGGCCGATCTGCAGAACACGCCGGACTACCCGCTCGACGAGGCGGCGCGTATCGCGTGGATCGCGACGGGACTGCCCAAACAGTCCCTCGCGCAGAACTGCTCGGGCAAGCACGCTGCGATGTTGGCCACGTGCGCCGCCGCGGGGTGGGACATCGCCGCCTACCGTGACCCGGCGCACCCTCTCCAGCAGGCGATCACCGGGACGGTCGTCGACCTCACCGGGGGCCCGGTCAGCGCTGTCGCGGTCGACGGCTGCGGTGCGCCGATCCACGCGGTCCCGCTCGTCGGGCTCGCCCAGGCGTTCGGCCGCCTCGCGAGCGCGGCGGATGGACCCGAGGCGAGGGTGGCCTCCGCGATGCGCGACCACCCAGAGTATGTCGGCGGCACCGGGCGTGACGTCACGGCACTGATCGCGGGTGTGCCGGGTCTGGTCGCCAAGGATGGCGCGGAGGCTGTGTATGCCGCCGGCCTGGCGGACGGCCGCGGGGTGGCCGTCAAGATCGCCGACGGCGGGACCCGGGCGTGCGGTGTCGTGCTGGCCGCGGTGCTCCGGCGGGTCGGCATCACCGCGGCCGAGCCGCTTGCCGCCCTCGAGACCCGGCCCGTCCTCGGGCACGGTGAGCCCGTCGGGGCGGTCGTCGCGGTCGGCCTCTGAACATGCGAGCGGTCCTGCAGCGGGTGACGTCTGCGCGGGTCGAGGTCGAGGGCCACGTCGTCGGCGAGATCTCGCGACCCGGGTTGCTCGCGCTCGTCGGCGTCGCCCACGCCGACGGGCCGGAGCAGGTCGAGCGGATGGCGCGCAAGATCGCCGAGCTGCGCATCCTGCGCGACGAACGCAGCGTCGTGGAGCTCGGTGCGCCGGTGCTGCTCGTCAGCCAGTTCACCCTCCAGGGCGACACGCGCAAGGGGCGTCGCCCCTCGTGGAGCGCGGCGGCGCCGGGGCCCGTGGCTGAACCGGTCATCGATGCGCTCGTCGGCGCCTTGCGCGGCAGGGGCATCGACGTCGCCACCGGGCGGTTCGGCGCGATGATGGCCGTGACCTCGATGAACGACGGCCCGTTCACCGTCCTCGTGGACACGTGACCATGACGTGACGTCGGATACACCCACAACGTCAGGTGGGGTGGTTCGGGGCGGTTACGCTGGTCGACATGTCGTTGTTCTACGGGTTCCAGTCACTGGTGCTCACGGTGCTGGGAGTCGCCGCCCTGGGCTGCGAGCTGTTCGCCTTCCTGGACGCCCTGCGTCATCCCGAGGCCGCGTATGTGGCAGCCGGGAAGCGCACCCGGACCTTCTGGCTGATCGTGACCGGTGTCGCCCTGCTGTTCGGCATCGTGACGGTGTTCAACATCATCTCGCTGCCCGGCATCATCGCCTTCGTCGCCGCGGCCGTCTACCTCGCCGACGTCCGCCCCGCCCTGCGCCACGTGCGCGGCATCGGGTCGGGGCAGAGCCGCAAATGGTGACGGGCCGGGGAGAGGCGGCGAGCGACCGGCCGAGCGCGGGAGTGACGGTGCCGACCCAGGAGCACGACTTCGCGCCTCGGCACCACCCTGACGACTACGACCTCGGCGACCGCAACCCGACGAACGACATCTTCGTCGCCGAGCGGCCATGGGGGACCTTCCAGCAGTTCGTCTCCAACGAGCAGGTCACGGTCAAGATCATCACCGTCCGGCCCGGGCACCGCCTCTCGCTGCAGAAGCACGACCACCGTGGCGAGATGTGGCAGGTGCTCGACGTGCCGATCGAGATCACGGTCGACGACCAGCAGTGGGTCGCCGAGCCGGGTGAGACGGTCTGGGTGCCCCGAGGCTCGATCCACCGGATGGGCAACTCGGGAGAACGGCCCGGGCGGCTCCTCGAGGTCGGGTTCGGGCACTTCGACGAGGCGGACATCGAACGTCTCCAGGACGACTATGCCCGGGCTGCCGAGGACCATCTCTAGGCAGAGAGGACGATGCCGATGGGGATCCAGCCGAGACGGGTGGCGATGATCAGCGTGCACACCTCCCCGCTCGAGCAGCCCGGCACGGGCGACGCGGGCGGCCTTAACGTCTACGTCGCCGAGACCGCCAAGCAGCTGGCCGCCCGGGACATCGAGGTCGACATCTTCACCCGGCGCACGACCGGTGAGCTGCCCATCGACGTCGAGCTCGTGCCGGGCGTCCGGGTGCGGAACGTGACGGCCGGCCCGTACGAGGGGCTCTCGAAGGAGGACCTGCCCGGCCAGCTGTGTGCGTTCACGGCCGGCACGATGCACGCGGGCCTGTCGGTCCCCGAGGACCACTACGACCTCGTCCACTCGCACTACTGGCTCTCCGGGCAGGTCGGCTGGCTTGCCGCCGACCGATGGCGGGTCGCCCTCGTCCACTCGATGCACACCATGGCCCGGGTCAAGAACGGTCACCTCGCCGAGGGCGACACCCCCGAGCCGCCGGGTCGCGAGATCGGCGAGGTGCAGGTCGTCGAAGCAGCCGAACGGCTGGTCGCGAACACCGAGGGTGAGGCGCGGGAGCTCATCGAGCTGTATGACGCCCCGCCGCAGAAGGTCTCCATCGTCCCTCCCGGTGTCGACCTGCTCACCTTCGCACCGGGCGACCGGGCGCAGGCCAGGACCGTGCTCGGGCTCGACCCCGACGCCGACCTGCTGCTCTTCGTCGGCCGGATCCAGCCGCTCAAGGCGCCCGACGTCCTGCTCCGCGCGGCCGCCGAGCTCGTGGCCCGCGACCCGGAGCGCCGAGGGACGCTGCAGGTTGCCGTCCTGGGCGGGCCGAGCGGCACCGGCCTGGCCCGCCCGCACCAGCTCGAGGACCTGGCCGTCGGGCTCGGCATCGGCGACCTCGTCCGGTTCGTCAAACCGGTCCCGCGGCCGGTCCTGGCCGACTGGTACCGCGCGGCCGACCTCGTCGTCATGCCCAGCCACTCCGAGTCGTTCGGGCTCGTCGCGATCGAGGCCGAGGCATGTGGCACGCCCGTGGTCGCTGCCGCCGTCGGCGGCCTGCCGACGGCCGTCGGGGACGGCGGTGTGCTCGTTCCCACCCACGATCCCGACCAGTGGGCCGATGTCATCGGCTCGCTGCTGCACGACCCGGTGCAGCGGGAGGCCCTGTCGCGCAAGGCGGTCGCGCATGCAGCCGGCTTCGGCTGGGCCGCCACGACGGATCGCCTCATCGATGTCTACTCGCGTGCCATCGACGAGCACGCCCGCTCGACCAACGGCGGGGAGCAGAGCCTCGCCGGCGTCCCCACGAGGGCGGTGATCCCGTGAACCAGGTCCCAGTCCCCGAACCGGCCACGACCCAGAAGCTCACGACTGAGCCCGGCACGACCCCGGTTGATCGAGCGGGAGCCCGCACGACGGCATACCTGCAGTCCGTCGACCTCGAGTGGGAGCCCGGCGCGCGTGAGGGAGAGTACGTCGTGTCGCTGCCGGGGGAGCAGAAGCTCAAGACCGTCGTGTCGCTCGTGATCGGCGACACGACGACGAGCATCATGGCCTTCGTCATCCGCAACCCCGACGAGAACCACGAGGTCTTCTACCGCCACCTGCTTCGCAAGAACCTGCGCCTGACCGGCCTCGCCTACGCCGTCGACGCGGACGGCGACGTCTACGTGCGTGGTGAGCTGCCGACCGAGGCGGTCGACGAAGACCGGCTCGACCGGCTCTTCGGGGTCGTCCTCGCCGCGGCGGACCAGAGCTTCAACGAGCTGCTGACCCTCGGGTTCCTCACCTCGATGAAGAAGGAGTGGGCCTGGCGCGTCTCGCGGGGTGAGTCGACTCGCAACCTCGAGGCGTTCCGCCACGTGCTCGCGCGGCCCGAGGACAGTGCGCCGCCCCCGGCCGGGTGAGCCGGTCTGGATAGGGTTGCCGTCATGACATACACGCTCGTGCTGCTCCGCCACGGCGAGAGCGACTGGAACGCCAAGAACCTCTTCACGGGGTGGGTCGACGTCGACCTGACGGACAAGGGCCGGGCCGAGGCCGTGCACGGCGGTGAGCTCCTGAGGACTGAGGGCATCCTGCCCGACATCGTCCACACGTCGGTGCTGCGGCGCGCCATCACGACGGCGAACCTCTCGCTCGACGTCGCGGACCGGCACTGGATCCCGGTCAAGCGCGACTGGCGGCTCAACGAGCGCCACTACGGTGCCCTGCAGGGCAAGAACAAGAAGGAGATCCTCGAGCAGTACGGCGACGAGCAGTTCATGCAGTGGCGTCGCTCGTACGACGTGCCGCCGCCGCCGATCGAGGCCGACGACCGGTACGCCCAGACCGACGACCCGCGGTATGCCGGGCTCGGCGAGGCGATGCCCCGCACGGAGTGCCTGCAGGACGTGCTGACGCGGCTGCTGCCCTACTGGGAGAACGAGATCCAGACCGATCTGGCCGACGGGCTGACCGTCCTCGTCGCGGCGCACGGCAACTCGTTGCGTGCGCTCGTCAAGGTCCTCGACGAGATATCCGACGCCGACATCGCGGCTCTCAACATCCCGACCGGTATGCCGCTCGTCTACGAGCTCGACGACAGCTTCCTCCCGCTGACGCGTGGTGGACGCTACCTCGACCCGGAGGCGGCCGAGGCCGCGGCTGAGGCCGTCGCGAACCAAGGCCGCTGAGCCGGGCCGGCTCGGCAGCTCGGCTCAGCTGGTCGACACGGGTGGTCGACTCAGCTGGTCGGCACGGCCGTCGGCGTGACCGTGGCGTAGTAGCCCTCCGCGGCCATGACCGGGACGTTGAGCAGGGTGGTGCCGGCGGTGCTGCTCGTGACCTGCACCGGGATGACCCTGCCGGGCTTCGCGGCGACGCCGGTGAGCTGCAGCCCCTGCTCGGCGAGGTTGACCCGCTCGCTGGGCTGCAGCTGTATCTCCGTGCCGGAGGTACTGCCACCCTCCAGCTGCGGAGCGAACTGGAGGGTGACCGCCTGGGCGCTCTGGTTGACGAGCCCACCGGAGACCATCGCCTCTCCCGAGCCGTTCGTGACGAGGACGAGGTCGCGGATCGCGACGCTGCCGAGGTTGGTCTGGATGCCGTCGGCAGGCGCGTAGGGAACGTCCGTCTGGACGGGCGAGAAGACCATGCATCCGGCCGTGCCGAGGGTGACCGTGGTGGCCGCCACGAGGGCTGCCAGGACGCGACGCACGGGGGTCTGGGGCAGGAGTCGACGCTTCACGCGCGCAAGCCTACCGGCGCACGCTCCCGTGCGGTCGGTGCCTCGGCCGCCCGGGCGATTTCCGCGCCGGGTGGGTGTGCCTTCGTCGGACCCGGGACAGCCCGGCAGCCACGCCCCGCTGTTGCCCACAATCGGCCCGTCAGGGTGAGCCTGCGCCCGCGCGGATGCATGCCGAGGGGGTTACTGTCAAGTCCGTCAAATCCCCTCTTCTCTCGGTCATAATGGCTCTGACCTGCGCAGATGCCGGTTCCTGAAATCGCGATGTGAGCGGCTTCGTGATAATCTGGTGGTCGCGAAAGGGGAAAACAGCACATGGCGTTCAAGGTCGGCGAGACGGTCGTGTACCCGCATCACGGGGCAGCACTGATCGAAGAAATCAAGACCCGCACGATCAAGGGAGAAGACAAGCTCTACCTCAAGCTCAAGGTCGCACAAGGCGATCTGACGATCGAGGTACCTGCCGAGAACTGTGACCTCGTCGGCGTCCGCGACGTGGTCGGCCAAGAGGGCCTCGACCGGGTCTTCGAGGTTCTCCGCACTCCGCACACCGAGGAGCCAACCAACTGGTCCCGCCGCTACAAGGCAAACCTCGAGAAGCTCGCCTCCGGCGATGTCATCAAGGTGGCCGAGGTCGTGCGTGACCTGTGGCGCCGCGACCAGGACCGCGGCCTGTCCGCCGGTGAGAAGCGGATGCTGGCCAAGGCCCGCCAGATCCTCGTCTCCGAGCTCGCGCTCGCCGAGAAGACGGACGAGGACAAGGCCGAGTCGATCCTCGACGAGGTACTCGCCTCCTGATGGCGTCGGCGGACGTCGGTCTCGTCATCGTCGCCGCCGGATCTGGTACCCGACTGGGGGCCGAGGTCCCCAAGGCTTTCGTGCCCCTCGCGGGCGTGCCCATCCTCGGGCACGCGCTGCGGGGGGCGCGCTCGTGCCCCGGCCTGGCCGAGGTCGTCGTCGTGGGCCCCTCGAGGTGGCTGGGGCAGGCCGAGGAGGTATGCCGCTCAGCGGGCTTCGCGTCCGACGACGAGTCGGTCTCGGATGCCGTGAGCGTGACGGTCGTGGCCGGCGGCGCCACTCGAGGTGACTCCGTCGCCGCCGGGCTCGCTGCGCTTTCCGATGCGGTCCGGGTCGTCCTGGTCCACGATGCGGCACGGTGCCTGACACCCCCGGCCGTCTTCGCCCGCGTGGTCAAGGCAGTGCGGGCCGGAGCAGGCGCCGCCGTGCCGGGTGTGCCGGTCGTCGACACGATCAAGCAGGTGGACGCGGCCGGCTTGGTGGTGGGGACGCCGGACCGTGCAGTGCTTCGGGCGATCCAGACGCCGCAGGGGTTCGCCCGTGCGGTGCTGGAGCGGGCCCACGCAGGGAGCCCGGATGCGACCGACGACGCCGGGCTCGTCGAGCGCCTCGGCGAGCCGGTGCTCGTCGTCGCCGGCGACGAACGGGCCCTGAAGGTCACGACGTGTGACGACCTCGACCGGGCGGCCCGGTTCCTCACCGCAGGAGCGGCCGGCGCCTGACCTGCTGGTTGGCGGCCACCCCCCGCCGGGCCGGACCGGCAGGCCCGCCGGCCGGACCGGGGAGCGTCTATCCTCGACTGGGTGACGACCCTGACCACCGAGACGCCCCTACGACCCGTCGCCCTCATCACCGGAGGCGGCACCGGGATCGGTGCCGCCGTCGCGAAGAGGCTCGCCGCCGACGGGTTCGACGTCGTCGTCGCCGGGCGCCGCCGCGAGCCGCTGGAGCGGACCGTCGCCGCGATCGGCGACCAGGCGCGGGCACTGGTCATGGACGTCACCGACACCGACCGGGTCCCCTCCGGCGTCGAGACGCTCGGTCGCCTCGACGTGCTGGTCAACAACGCCGGGGGCGCGCTGGGCACGAGCCGGGTCGAGGACGGCGACCCGGCCGAGTGGCAGCAGATGTTCGCCACGAACGTCCTGGGGACGATGCTCATGACGAAGGCCGCGCTGCCGCTGCTGCGCCGGTCACCGCGTGCCACGATCGTCAACGTCTCGTCGACCGCGGGCGAGACGGTCTACGAAGGTGGCGCCGGGTACACCTCGGCCAAGCACGGCACCTCGGTCATCAGCGAGACCCTCCGGCTCGAGCTCAACGGAGAGAACATCCGCGTCTGCGACATCCGGCCCGGCATGGTGCACACCGAGGGGTTCTCCCTGACCCGGCTGCACGGTGACCATGCGGCGGCGGACGAGGTCTATGCAGGCGTCGACCACCCGTTGCGCGCCGAGGACGTGGCTGAATGCATCGGATTCGTCGTCGGCCTGCCGCAGCACGTCAACATCGACACGATGGTCGTCAAGCCGGTGGCCCAGGCCGCGGCACACAAGGTGCACCGCGGCCCCATCGACTGGAAGGCGCCATGACCGGAGCCCCTCGGGTCGGGGTCGGTGTCGACGTGCATGCCTTCGCCCCCGAGGGCTCGGATCGTCAGCTGTGGGTCGCGGGTCTGCTCTGGCCGGGGGAGCGGGGCCTCGACGGACACTCCGACGCCGATGTCGCGGCGCATGCCGCGTGTGACGCACTCTTCTCGGCTGCGGGGATCGGTGACCTCGGTGCTCACTTCGGTACGGACCGTCCGGATCTCGCTGGGGCTTCGGGTGTCGTCCTTCTCGCCGAGGCGGGTCGGCTGGTGCGTGGTGCCGGCTTCGATATCGGCAACGTCGCCATCCAGGTGATCGGCAACAGCCCCCGGATCGGCAGCCGTCGGGCCGAGGCCGAGGCGGGGCTCACCCACGCCGTGGCTGCACCGGTCTCGGTCAGCGGCACGACGACCGACGGCCTCGGCCTCACCGGCCGCGGGCAGGGCATCGCGGCCATCGCGACGGCGCTCGTCGTGCCCCGTCCGAGGTGACCCCTCGGCTTCACGCGGACGGACCGTTCGCGGCCGAGCCGGGCGGCATCCCGGCACGCTCGACCTCGAGCGGCCTGTTCGCGGGCAGAGGCGCGGCTTGCGTCGGCACGCCTGTCCGGCTTGGGTGGAGGGCAGGGACGAACACGAGAGGATGAGTCATGCCGCAGACCGTCAAGGGAGTCATCAGCAGGAGCAAGGGCGCCGACGTCGAGCTCGTCGACGTCGTCGTGCCCGATCCCGGCCCGGGCGAGGCCGTCGTGACGATCCAGACGTGCGGGGTGTGCCACACCGACCTGCACTACAAGGAGGGCGGGATCAACGACGACTTCCCGTTCCTGCTCGGTCACGAGGCGGCCGGTATCGTCGAAGCGGTGGGCGAGGGGGTCGACAGTGTGACGCCCGGTGATTTTGTGATCCTCAACTGGCGGGCGGTCTGCGGGCAGTGCCGCGCGTGCCGCAAGGGCCGGCCGTGGTATTGCTTCGCCACCCACAACGCCGTGCAGAAGATGACCCTCACCGACGGCACCGAGCTCACGCCGGCCCTCGGCATCGGTGCCTTCGTCGAGAAGACCCTCGTCGCGGCCGGCCAGTGCACGAAGGTCCCGACCGCGGACCCCGCGGCCGTGGGCCTGCTCGGCTGCGGCATCATGGCCGGCTTCGGCGCCGCCGTGAACACCGGTGAGGTGCGACGCGGCGAGTCCGTCGCGGTCATCGGTTGCGGCGGTGTCGGGTGCGCCGCCATCGCGGGCGCCGGCATCGCGGGCGCGACGACGGTCATCGCCGTCGACCTCGACGAGCGCAAGCTCGATACGGCCAAGGGGTTCGGGGCCACGCACACGGTCAACTCAGGTCGGACCGACCCCGTCGAGGCGATCCGGGAGCTCACCGGCGGGTTCGGCGCGGATGTCGTCATCGAGGCCGTCGGGCGCCCCGAGACCTACGAGCAGGCCTTCTACGCCAGGGACCTCGCCGGCCGGGTGGTCCTCGTCGGCGTGCCGACCCCGGACCGGCAGGTCACTTTGCCGATGATCGACATCTTCGGCCGTGGTGGCTCGCTCAAGTCGAGCTGGTACGGCGACTGCCTGCCGACCCGCGACTTCCCGATGCTCGTCGACCTCTACAAGCAGGGCCGTCTCGACCTCGATGCGTTCGTCTCGGAGCGGATCGGGCTCGGCGACATCGAGGCGGCATTCGTCAAGATGGGCCGCGGCGAGGTGCTGCGCTCGGTGGTGGAGCTGTGAGCGGGGACAGGCACAGCGGCCGTGTCGAGCGGGTCGGCGTCACCTCACCCGGGGGTGTCGGCGTCGAGCACACCGTGACGAGCGGCACCTTCAGCCTCGACGGGGGCAGCTGGGAGGTCGACAACAACGTCTGGATCGTCGGCACCGACACCGAGTGTGTCCTCATCGACGCGCCACACGACGCCGTGCCGATCATCGCGGCGATCGGCGACCGGCAGCTCCGGGCGATCCTGCTCACGCACGCCCACGACGACCACGTCAGGGTGGTGCCCGACATCCTCGAGGCCTGTCACGGTGCGCAGGTCGCGTTGCACCCCGCCGACCGGATGCTCTGGGACCTGACCCATCCCGGCCTCGCTCCGACCCGGGACCTTCACGACGGTGACATCGTCTCGGTCGGCGACGTCGACCTGCACGTGATCCACACCCCGGGGCACTCGCCGGGCGCCTGCTGCTTCCACGCCCCAGAGCTCGGGGTGGTGTTCTCCGGGGACACCCTCTTCGCGGGCGGGCCCGGTGCGACCGGGCGGTCCTACTCCGACTTCGACACGATCATCGCCTCGATCCGCGACCGGCTCTTCGAGCTGCCCGACCACACGGTGGTGCACACCGGCCACGGGGAGTCGACGACGATCGGCGCCGAGCGGCCCCACCTCGACGAGTGGATCGCACGGGGACACTGACTCCCCGTGTCGAGGCAGGTGTGCCGGGCGGCGCTGCACTGGAGCGGCGGCAAGGACTCCGCCATGGCCCTCAGCGCCCTGATCGACGAGAAGGTGCACGACGCCTGCGGCCGGGATGTCGTGCTCGACCGCCTGGTCACGACGGTCCACTCCGACCGGAACACCTCGACCGTCCACGGCGTCCCCGTCGAGCTGCTCGCGGCGCAGGCCGACTCGATCGGCCTGCCGCTCGAGACGATCCCGTTGCCCGGTCCGGGGCTCGACGGCTACGCAGAGGCGATGGCGGCCACCGCGAGGCGGCTGCGGTCCGAGGGCATCGAGGCGTTCGCCTTCGGCGACCTCAGCAGCTCGGGAGTGCTGCGGCGCAAGCAGGCACAGTTCGCCCCGTTCGGGATCGAGGTCCTGGTGCCGTTGTGGGGGCAGTCCTCGCAGGAGGTCATCGCCCGGTTCCTGCGGTCGGGGCTGGCGGCGGTCACGATCGTCGTGGACGCCTCGGTCCTGGACCGCAGCGACGTCGGGGTGCCTCTCGACGGCGACTTCCTGGCACGGCTGCCCGACGGCGTCGACGTCTGCGGCGAGCTCGGCGAGTACCACTCCTTCGTCCACGACGGGCCGATCTTCGGCCGACACGTGCCGTTCCATCTCGACGAACCACGCTTCCTCGAACGGGTCATCGGCACCACGGAGGGCCCCCGGCGCTTCGCGTACTGGCTGGCCACACCACAACCCGGCCGCGACGAGGGCGGGACGGCGGATCCC
>NZ_JAKDLO010000029.1 GCF_030452765.1 Intrasporangium sp. | reverse complement strand
TCCTGGCTCGGCGAGCACGGCGAACACCTCGGCCCGTGTGCCGGCGCATTCACCGGCTATTCTGTGGACCACATGATGGTCACGCTCCTGGCTGGTGGGTGCCGGGTTCCCAGCATCGGGTTGTGACGCCGATGCGGTTCCAGGCGTTGATGGTGACGAGCAGGGCGATGAGCTGGGCCAGCTCCTCGTCCTTGAACTGATCGGCGGCGGCGTCGTAGACCAGACCTCGCGTGGAACGTGTCCATCGGTGAGGACCGTGACCGCTTCGGTGAGCGCAAGCGCGGTTTGTTCGCGTGGGTGAACCAGTCGGTCTCGCGCCAGGTAGACAGCGCGTACAGGCGCTGCTCGGTCTCGCCGCCGGCGCGGGCGTCTTTGCTGTAATGGCCTGTCAACCGTTTCAACCTTCGTGGCGCCCCCCTGTCGTGGCCTGCGTCGGTTCCGCGGGACGCCCTGTCGCCAGGTGAACCGCTGGTCGTCCACGGTTCGGTTGTGCTCGAGGTCGGGACTGTTGTCGGCGCGCGGGAGGTAGGGGCGGTGCCGGCTGCGGGCGGGCCGCTCGCTAGTCCTTCGCATCGCTCCAGCGCCGCACGATGCTCGTGTCGGCGACGAACCGCACCCGGTCGGCGCCCGCCCAGACCCTCGCCGCCGACTGCAGCGCACCCTCGATCAGGGCGGCCGCCTCGGTCGCCCGAGACTCGGGCACATGGACGAGCAGCTCGTCGTGCAGGCACAGGACGATCTGCCCGCCGAGCTGGGCCACCGCCACTCGGACGGTCGCCGCCCAGGCCTTGAACAGCTCGGCGGCCGACCCCTGGATGATCGCGTTGCGGGCATACCGCCCACGTGCTGACTCCATCCCCGACGCTCCCGCGTCGAGGCGGATGAGCCGGCCGCCGTAGGTGCGCAGCGACCGTCCGGCCACGCCATCGGCATAGGCCCGGTCGAGCAGCCCCATCGCGACCGGATAGGCCCGCTCGAGCTGGGCCAACGCCGCGCCCGCCGCCCCGGACCGCTGGCCGTACATCGCCGCGAGCACCGCGACCTTCGCCGTCGGCCGATCCGAGCCGAGACGCCTCGCGACCGGGGCATAGAGGTCGTCAGACCGCGTTGCCTCGGCGAGGGCCGGGTCACCACTGACCACGGCGAGCACTCTCGGCTCGACCTGGCCGAGATCGGTCCGTACGAAGACGTGTCCGGCCCGGGCACACACCGCGGGCCGCAGCTGGGCCGGCAGATTGTGCAGGCCGTGCTGTGCGGTCATCCGACCCGCCGCACCGTCACACGCGGTCCATTCCCCCCGGAGCCGATCATCGGCCCCCACGTGCTCATCCAGCCATCGGTAGCCGTACGTCGTCGCGATCCGCTCATCCTTGCGCCAGGTGAGCAGGGCGTCCACGAGCGGGTGGCTCTGTCGGTAGGGCTCGAGCACCCGGGCCCGCGTGTTCGGCACGTCGACGCCGACGACCGCGAGCAGACCGCGCACCTGCGCGGGGTTGCGCAGGTCGGTGCGCTCGTGGCCGGGGGCGTGGGCCAGGACAGCACGGTCCCGGGCCCGCCGGGTCCGGTCGGCCGCTGCCTCGTCGACCGGACGCGGACCTGCGGCCGCGCTGATGAGGTCCTCGGCCGCGAGCCGGTCGACCGGCAGCCCGTCCCGCTCCAGCTCGAGGCAGAGCACGGCCGCGGCCGACTCCGACCATGCCGTGCGCCGGGCGCGCGCAACGTCGACCGTCTCGAGACGCTGCAGCGAGGCGGCCTGGTGCGCTTGGCACTCGAGTGCCAGCAGGGCCAGCCGACGCAGCCGTTCCGGACTCGTGGCCCAGCTCGTCAGGGCATCCGGCCGCAGCTGCCCTGCCGCGGTGAACGGCTGCCCGTCCTCATTGTGCGCCGCGTCGAACAGGTCGCCCTCGAACCCGGCGAGCCGAGGGCGCTGGGGGGATGGGACGTCCGGCTCCGGCAGGTCACGCACGGCGGCCCACACGTACCCCGGCGATCCGCGCCAGCCGCCGTGGACGATCCGATGCACCTCGGCCAGGTCCCAGGTGCGCGGGACGGTGATCCCCGCAGTGATGATGGGGCTCAGGCCGAGCGCCGCGGACCACACGACCCACCGCGGACGGTGCTCCCGGGCCGCGGCGACGAAACGGGCCGTCACCACGTCTGCGGGCCACGACTCGTCGAGGCCCGGCCCAGCGACATACGCGCCACGGGGACCCAGCACGAGCGCGACGAGTGGTGCCTCGATCGCCTTCTCACCCAAGGCAGCCCGCCATGCGGTGCACCGCCTCGCGGAGGATCCCGGGTGAGGTGGCGAAGTTGAGGCGAACGCAACCAGCCCCGCGCGCCCCGAACTGAGGCCCGATCGACAGGGCCAGCCGCCCCCGGTCGCGGAACACCGCCGCCGGGTCGTCGCCGAGACCGAGGCCCCGGCAGTCGAGCCAGGCGAGGTAGGTCGCCTCCGGGGTCGTCAGCCGCACTCCGGGCAGCTGCTCGGCGACGAGGGCGGCGAGCAGTCGGCGGTTGTCGTCAAGCTCGCAGCGCAGCTGCCGTACCCACTCACGCCCCTGCTCCCACGCCGCAGACTGGGCGACGGTCCCGAGGTGGCTCGCCCCCATCGCGACGAACGGGTGCAGCGCCTTGACGGCCGGACGCGCCTCGCGACCGGGGATGACGAGACCTGCCTTGAGGCCGGCGAGGTTCCACGCCTTGGAGGCGGCGGTCACCGTCACACCATCCTGTCCGCCCGGCACCGTGAGGTACGGCGTGAACGTGCTGGTCGCGTAGACGAGCGGTGCGTGGATCTCGTCGGAGAGCACCCGCACCCCGTGCTCGTGCGCGAGCGCGGCCAGGGCACGCAGCTCATCGGCCGTGTGAACGGTGCCCGTCGGGTTGTGCGGGTTGCACAGCAGGTATGCCGCCCTCCCGCCACCGGCGGTCATCTGCCGGAAGGCCTCGGCGAGGGCGTCGAGGTCGAGGCGACCCGCGTCGGTCAGTGGGGCGTCGACCGGGCGGCGGCCGACCGAGTCGATGACCAGGAAGAAGGCGTTGTAGACGGGGGAGCTGACCACGACGGGACCGCCCGGGTCGGTGAACAGCTCGATCAGTCGGGCGATCCCGGTGAGCACGTCGGTCACCTGGGTCGTCTGGCCCGGGTCGAGGTCCCAGCCCCACTCGGCCGTCGCGAACGAGGCCAGCGCAGCGGCATACTTGCCAGTCCCGGCGTATCCGGTGTCCCCGCGCCGCATGGCCTCCGTCACCGCGACGACGACCGATGGGCACGGCGAGGCGTCCATCTCGGCGACCCAGAGGGGCAGGACGTCCGGGGGGTAGGCCTGCCACTTGATGCTCGTGCGGTCGTGCCGCAGCTCGTGGGCGGTGTGCTCGAGGATGCGCCCAGTCATACATGGAGCGTAGCCAAGCGTTGCCGCGGGCGATCCCGGGCCGGTTATGTCGCACCGCATCTCGGGCGCCGGGCGAGCATCCCCCGTAAGGTGACAGGCAGAGCGGCTCGCGGACGACGAAGGAGCCAGCGGCAGGAAGGACCCCAGTGGGCATTCTGGACAGGGGCAGACGCGGGTCGGCGGAGGCTGACCGCACCGGTGCGCCGCGCTCGGGCGCAGCAACGGAACCGGTGACGGGGATCCGGGCGGCTCACCTCGGACAGGGCAAGACGGGCGCCACGGCGGCCCGGTTCGTCCAACGCCTCCTCGATGTCGGCATCGACGGTGTCGGGCCTTTCGACTCCGCGGACCGGGTTGCGGCCGCAGCGCTGTCCGATGCGGGTGGCGATGTCGACAAGGCGATCCGTATCGTGCGCCGCACCCATCGGCGGTTGGCCGCCGCCGGTGGCTTCGTCACGGGGATCGGCGGGTTCTACACGATGCTGGTGTCGTTGCCCGCGAACGTTCTCGAGTTCTACCTGCTCGGGACCAGGCTGACCGCTGTCATCGCCCGGCTGCGCGGCTATGACATCGGCCAACCCGAGATCCGCTCGGCCATCCTGCTCACCCTCACGGGGGCCGACAGCGATGACATCCTCAAGAAGGCCGGGCTGTACGCGCCGGGTGGCCAGCTCGCCGCGCTGGCCGTCGACCGGCTGCCACCGCCGGCCCTGATGGTCCTCAACAAGGCGATCGGCTTCCAGCTGTTGAGCAAGATCAGAGGCGGTGTCTTCATGCGGCTCGGCCGTGGCGCGCCAGTGCTCGGCGGGGCGCTCGGCGGCGGCATCGACGTCTACATGCTCGGCCGGATCGCCGAGCTGGCCGAGCGTGAGTTCCCGGCCGTCTCGCCGTTCCCCGCCTGACCTTGGTCACGCTTCGGACACGAGCGGTGGGCCCGGGAATCCGGCCCGGCGAGCCGTCGTTGGTCGGGACATGAAGCGCACGTCTCGCCTCCGGCTCGCCGCGAGTGCGGCGTCGCTGCTGCGAGTCACGACCCGGTCCGGCGGTCCGACGCTCGTCGAACGGGCCAACGCCGTGCCGCGCCTCGTCCGCGCGACCGCGACGGGGAGGTATCTGGGGGTGCCGGCTGCTCGGCTCGCGTTGGTCGTCGCCGCGGTCGCCTACGTCCTCTCGCCGGTCGATCTGCTGCCCGAGCTGGTCCTGCCGGTCGTCGGACTTGCCGACGATGCGCTCGTCGTCTCCTGGGCCGTTCGGACCTTTCTCGAGGAGACCGACCGCTTCCTCGCCTGGGAGCTCGGGCAGGGCCTGCGGCAAGGACCGTCCGTCGTCCCCGGTCAGGTGCTCGCCGGGTGGACCCGGGCGCGCGGCCCGGACCCGACCCGTGACCGCACCGGAGCTGCCTCGGGGGGACGGATCCGCTCGGGCGGTCGGGCCGTGCGCGGTGCGGCGAGCGACTATGTCGCCGAGTCGCTGCGCAGGCGACTGGAGCCCTGACGCTCGGCTGGTTCCGGGCGGGCTCGGGGCAGTCCACAGCCGCTTGGCCGACGGACGCGTCGTCCCCAGCGAAAGAGCCCGAGCCGGGGGGCGGCTAGGCCGGGACCGCGACCAGCGGCACGCTCGGGTGCCATGCAGCAGCCCACGATCTCCCTGTCCGGGCCGGCAGACCTGCTGGCCGTCCTTCCCTACCACTTCGGCTTCCGCCTCTCACGGAGCGTGGTCGTCGTGTGCCTGCACGAGAGAAGACTCGGGCTCGTCGTGCGGCTCGACGTCGTCGCCGAACCCGCACGGGCTGTCACGGTCGCCGCCTCGCTCGCTGAAGGGCTGCGCCGCGAGGCGCCCTCGAGTGTCATGGTGATCGGCTACGAGGACCGTGTCGACGAGACTGCCTGCCTGTCGGAGGCGATCGTCAGGCGGCTGGGCGTGGAGCGGCTCACGGTGGCGGACCGGATCGTCGTGCGGGCAGACCGGTGGACCGGGCTGATGTGCCACTGCTGCCGGGACGAGCCGGTCCCAGCCCCGCACGAGGTCGGTGCCGTGGCGACCTACGTGCGGATCGGGCGTGCCGCCCTGGAGTCTCGGGACGACCTCGCCACGGTCCTGCACCCCACCGAGCCCGCACCGCCGACCCTGGCGCAGGCCATCGACGACTGGGTCGCGACGGTTCTCGACCGCGACGAGCTGTTCATCTCGTGCGCCGAGACCGGGACCCGAGGTGGGCAGGTGACGTGGGCGGAGGCCTGCCTCGAGGCGTGGCGCGACCTGTTGGCCGGCGAGTTCGATGACCGGGAGGTCCCGGAGGGGCAGCTGAGCATCCTGCTGGGCAGTCTGCGCGACAAGAGGCTCCGCGACGGCATCATCGCCGTGCTCTGCCCACGCCGCCTTCCGGACGGGGTGCTCGACCCGCGTCTCGCGGTCCTGTTGGACCAGTATCTCGCCCTGGTCGTCAACGGTGTCGATGCGGACGACGACCAGGACGACGATGGCCAGGACGTCGGGGACTGGGATTGGACGGGTCTGCGCTCGGGGGATCTGGGGATGCTGAGCCGGCAGGCCTTCACGCGGTCGCGCCTTGAGCGGCTGTGCCGGCTCGCGCCGGAGTCCCAGGCCGCTCCCGTGCTGGCCGTCACGGCGGCCTGTGCCTGGTTCAACGGAGATGGCGCGGCAGCCGGGGTTGCGGTCGAGCGGGCCCTCGAGCTCGAGCCAGGACACGTCCTCGCGCGCCTGCTCGAGAGTCTGCTCGAGCTGGGCGTGCGGCCGCCGGGCCTCGCTGCATAGGCGGGTGGCCCAGCGAGCCGTCGAGGCTCACCGCACGAGCGACGGTGCCCCTCCTCCCACCTCCCCCGGGCCGTCCGGGCCGGTGGGTGCCGATGCCAACGGGCCGACAGCTCTGGGGGTCGTTCGGCCCTGGGGGTCCATTGGGTGGACGGCCGGTCAGGCCGATCGGTCCGGATCGCGTATCCTGTGACACAGGTCATGAGTGCCAGCGTCAAGCCCCGGCTCGCTGGACGGCAACCCTCCATCGCGGTGGGGTGCCCCGGGTGAGGACCGGGCCGCACCGGTCGGTGCGTGCAAGCGCGACACATGAGGAGCATCGATGACGGTGACCCACCGACACGAGACCCTGACCCGCCGCCTGCGTCAGGTCGCCGCGCGACCCATCCCGACGACGCAGTCCGCACCCGCCAACCGAGCCCCGACGCGAGGTCCCGACGACGGTACGTGGCGCGAGGGTGACCCGGTTGGCGAGCGACGGTTCCTCGACCTCGGGGCGGTCGACCTCGAGCGCGCCGGCGTGCTGCCCCAAGTACGGGTCGCCTACGAGACATGGGGCACCCTCAGCCCGACCGCCGACAACGTGGTCCTCGTCGAGCATGCCCTGACCGGTGACAGCCACGTCGTCGGGATGGAGGGCGCCGGGCATCCGACGCCCGGGTGGTGGGAGGGCCTCGTGGGCCCGGGTCGCCCTCTCGACACGAACCGCTGGTTCGTCGTGTGCACCAATGTCCTCGGCGGGTGCCAGGGGACCACCGGTCCGGTCAGCTCAGCCCCCGACGGCAGGCACTGGGCGAGTCGGTTCCCGTACATCACGATCCGTGACCAGGTGCAGGTGGAGAAGCTCCTGCTCGAGCGCCTCGGCATCCGTCGTGTCGCAGCCGTGCTCGGTGGCTCCATGGGCGGGATGCGCACCATCGAGTGGGCCGTCATGGGTGGTGACTTCGTCGATCGGGCCATTGTCCTGGCCAGTACCGCGCACGCCACTGCGGACCAGATCGCCTGGGCCCAGCCGCAGCTGTTGGCGATCCGCGGCGACGCAGACTTCGCCGCCGGCGACTACTACGACACGGGCCGTGCCCCGGAGGCAGGTCTGGGGATCGCGCGTCGCATCGCGCACATCACGTACCGCACGGAGACCGAGCTGAACAGCCGGTTCGGGCGAGTTGCCCAGCCCGGGGAGGACCCGCTGGGGTCGACCCAGCGGGGTCGGTTCGCGGTCGAGAGCTACCTCGACCATCACGCAAGCAAGCTGACTGGGCGCTTCGACGCCAACTCCTACCTCGTGCTCACGGAGGCGATGAACTCCCATGACGTCGGCCGGGGGCGTGGCGGCCTGGCCAAGGCGCTCGCACGGGTCACGGCCGACTGCACGATCGCCTCGGTCGACACCGATCGCCTCTACCCGGCGCCGCTGTCCGACGAGATGGCCGGGCTGCTGCCGACTGCGACACGCGAGTCCATCACGTCCGTCTACGGGCACGACGGCTTCCTCATCGAGACCGAACAGGTGGCGGGCATCATCGGGCGTGCTCTCCGGCGACGGGCTTGCTGAGGCGGGCCAGACCGGTTCGTGCGGGATCGGCCGGTCTGCGGCGTCGATCCCGCGTTGTTGGTGCCTCGGGGGGCCGACGTGGAGGCCGCGACGCGGGAGTGCCTACGAGGCTGTTCTTCCTGAACGCCGTTATCCGGTAGCGTCAATGCGTCCAGCAGTGCGTCCATGCGAATGAGGAGGTCTCCCCGTGGCCATTGTCGTGGGATACGTCGCCACCAAGGAAGGTCGAGCGGCGCTGAAGCGAGCTGCCGAGGAGTGTGTCCTTCGCAAGACGAAGCTCATCGTCATCAGCTCGCATCGAGGCGGCCGCGACTTCGACGCGACCGAGGCCACCCGCTTCGAGGCAGAGCTGTCCCGGGTACAGCAGGTGCTCGAGGAGCAGGGCCTCGAGCACGAGGTGCGACAGCTCGTCCGGGGCAACGACCCGGCCGAGGATCTCATCTCGGTTGCCGAGCAGGAGAAGGCCACCTTCATCGTCATCGGCCTGCGCCGCCGCAGCCCGGTCGGCAAGCTCATCCTCGGTTCGAACGCCCAGCGCATCCTGCTCGACGCGAGCTGCCCGGTGCTCGCGGTCAAGGCTGACTGAGCTCGCTCGCGCGTCTTCTTCCGCTGGGCGTCCGTCCGTCGGCCCCCGGTCGGCCGGGCACCTGGTTCGTGTTGGGCATGGTCGGCGTTTTATAATGTCGTTCGAGCCGGATCGCACAGGCGAACAGCGAGATCGATACAGGGATCGACTCCGAGACGCCACCACCTCCGGCATGAATCCTCACCTGTGTTCGTTGTACTGATGCATGCCCCGACTCAGGGGCTCCCGGTCCGCGCGACGAGCCAGCGACGAAAGGCGACCCTGCCTGTGCCCAAGGCGATATCAGCCGGAGCGCTGTCGGCCCTGCCCGCGGTGTTCCGGCACGATCCGATCAAACGGCTGCTCGCCCAGGGCACGGCCAGTGGGAGCGTCACCGCGACCGATGTCCTGCGCGCCCAGACCGAAGCAGGGCTCGACCCGCGCCGGATGAAGTCAGTCCTGACCACGCTTGAGAAGCATGACATCGACGTGGTCGTCACGACCGCGCCGACACGTTCGACGAAGACCCGCAACGGGACAAAGGGAGGCACCGTGGCCACTCGTAAGACGACCGCGACCGCAACGAAGAACACTGCGAAGAAGGCTGCGGCCAAGGCCGGTTCCCGCGAGAAGGCCGAGAAGGGTACGTCCTCGACGAAGACGTCGAAGGCGGCTGCACCCGCGAGGCCCGCTGCTTCCGGTAGGAAGTCACCCCCGAGGCCGCCGGCCAAGAAGGCGACGACGAACGCCGAGCTGTCCACTGCGGCGGCCAAGAAGGCACCCCCGAAGAAGGCGGCGTCCAAGAGGTCCGCCACCACGAAGGCGGCGGTCGCCGAGGCTCCCAAGGCTGCCGCCGGCGATGCCACGGACGACGAGGACACCGAGCCGGAGGACGCGGACCCGAGCGAGCTGCAGGACGTCGAGGTCGCGGACGCCCATGAAGCCGGCGAGGCCGCGGCAGGCGAGTCGGGGGACGAGGCGAAGGGCGAGGACGAGTCGGCCGACGAGGAGACAGGTGAGCCCAGGAAGCCGGCCGAGACCGGGGACGAGACCGAGGAGTCCGGGTTCGTCATCCGCGACGACGACGAGGAGGACGCCCCCGCGCAACAGGTCGTCACGGCCGGGGCCACCGCGGACCCGGTCAAGGACTACCTCAAGCAGATCGGCAAGGTCGCTCTGCTCAATGCGGAGCAGGAGGTCGAGCTCGCCAAGCGCATCGAGGCCGGGTTGTTCGCCGAGGAGAAGCTCAACTCCGGCGACAAGGTCGAGATGAAGCTCAAGCGCGAGCTGTGGTGGATCGCGCAGGACGGCAAGAAGGCCAAGAACCACCTCCTCGAGGCGAACCTTCGCCTCGTGGTCTCGCTCGCCAAGCGGTACACCGGGCGGGGCATGCTCTTCCTCGACCTCATCCAGGAGGGCAACCTGGGCCTGATCCGCGCGGTCGAGAAGTTCGACTACACCAAGGGCTACAAGTTCTCCACGTACGCGACGTGGTGGATCCGGCAGGCCATCACGCGGGCCATGGCCGACCAGGCCCGCACGATCCGCATCCCGGTGCACATGGTCGAGGTGATCAACAAGCTCGCCCGCGTCCAGCGCCAGATGCTCCAGGACCTGGGCCGCGAGCCCACGCCGGAGGAGCTGGCCAGGGAGCTCGACATGACCCCGGAGAAGGTCGTCGAGGTGCAGAAGTACGGTCGCGAGCCGATCTCGCTGCACACCCCCCTCGGCGAGGACGGCGACAGTGAGTTCGGCGACCTCATCGAGGACTCGGAGGCCGTCGTCCCCGCCGACGCGGTCAGCTTCACCCTCCTGCAGGAGCAGCTGCACTCCGTGCTCGACACGCTTTCCGAGCGTGAGGCCGGTGTGGTCTCGATGCGCTTCGGCCTGACCGACGGCCAGCCCAAGACGCTCGACGAGATCGGCAAGGTCTACGGGGTCACGCGTGAGCGGATCCGGCAGATCGAGTCGAAGACGATGAGCAAGCTGCGGCACCCGAGCCGGTCCCAGGTGCTCCGGGACTACCTCGACTGATTCGGCTCAGGCGAGCGAGGGTTCGAGGCATTGGTCGGGCCCCTCGAGGTCGTATGCCGTTGGGGCTCGATCGCGGACCAGCCGCCCGAGCACTACGGGTCCTGCGCCTTGATGCCCCCTCAAACCGGGACGTGGTGCCCTCTCGACCGGGACGTGGTGCCCGCTCGACGGGGTGAGTGGGGGTCAGCGGCCACCGTCACCGTCGCCACCCCCGCCGCCGGTGAACCGGTTCGTCAGCCGGCGCCAGATGGACACCCCGGCGTCCGGCCACATGAAGGCCCGCAGCCGGACCGAGAAGGCGCGGGTGCGCCCGATGTGCTGACGGATGCTGCGGATGTCGCCGTGCAGTGCCGCGGTCTGCTCCGGGGTCGTCCGGTCGGGCCGGTCGTAGCGCGCTCTCTCCAAGGTGGCCGTGACGCGGCGCACCGCGGTCGCGCTCGTGTCGTCGAGGTGGCCGTCGCGGATGACGCGGTCACGCCACGTCCGCAGGGTGCCTCCCTCCGGTGGGTTGATGCCGAGGTCGCGCAGGTGTGAGGTGAGGGCGTCCCAGTCGGCCTCGACGAGATCCTGCTGGGTGACCGCGCGCCGACGCCGACGGCGCCGGGCCGTCGCGGCGGTGATCGGCATGATGAACACGGCGAGGAGACCCACCAGCAGGCCGACGAGGGTGAGGATGCTGCGCAGGGTGACCATTGCCATGACCTGGTCCCACAGCGTCAGCTCGGGCGCGACCTCGTTCGGCTGGTCGAGGCCCGGCCTGCCGGTCTGGACCGGTGCGCTCGACTGGCCCGGTTCGGGGGCTTCCTGTCCGCCTCCGGTCGCGCCCGGACCACTCGCGATCACGGTGTACGTGGGCGGCGCGCCGGAGCGGGACCCGGGAGTCGGCTCGAAGCGCAGCCAGCCGAACCCGTTGAAGTACAGCTCCGGCCATGCGTGCGCGTCGGAGGCCCGGACGATGTACTCCTGGCCCTGCTGCTCGCCCGGGAGGAACCCGATCGCCATCCGCGCCGGGATGCCCTGCGCTCGGGCGAGCATGATCATCGCCGTCGCGAACTGGGTGCAGTAGCCGCGGCGGGTGAGCCGGAACTGCGTGATGGGGTCGAGGGGGCGCCCCTGCCTGTCGCGCAGCCGCTCGCCGAGGTCGAGGCTGTAGGTGTAGATGCTCGTGTCGCGCAGGTGGTCCTGGATCGCGATGGCCTTGTCGAGCTCGGTCGTCCTGCCGGCCGTCACCTCGTCGGACCACGCGATGATGGTCTGGCGGGCGACATCGGGGATGGCGAGGTCCTCCGGGTTGACCTCGGACCCGTCCGGGGGGCCGGCGTCGCGAAGTTGGCTCGGCAGCGGGGCGACGTCGGCGTACGTGACCTGGTAGTTCGAGACGGCACGGCCCACCCGGATGTCTCCCGTGACCGCGTCGCGGCGCCACGGGGTGCCGTCCATGGACACCCCGACGACAGGGTATGGTGCAGCGATCCGAGGCGCTTGCAGCGTGCTGTCGCGCACCGTCATCGTGTAGTCCTTGCGGTCCTCGGCCGGGGGCAGTGGCGTCGATGGACCCCTCTGGGCGTCGCGGCCCCTGGCGAACCACTCGCCCTGGCCCGTGTAGGTCGAGGTCGCGAGCACTCGCAGGGGAGGGCGCGGGCCCTTCGTCGAGTAGCGCAGCACCGGCGTCTGGTCGGTGTTCGTCAGGCTCTGAGTCAGGTCGAGCGTGTCGCTGAACCCGACCGTGCCGGTGCCGCCGGACCCACCGCCCCGGCCGAGCCCCTCGGCGAGGTAGCGCGGGGGGAAGTGGGGGACCAGGACCGGCACGAGCAGGGCGAGGGCGAGGACGAGGAGCCCGAGTCGCACCCCACCTCCGGAGAAGGACCGCTGCGCCTCTCGGGCGTGCGACTCGACCCCGGCTCTCCCGTCGATCCCGGTGTCCTCCTCACCGACCGAGCTCGTCGTGCCCCAGCGGGCGAAGCGTCCGCGCTCGGTCGTGTGCAGCATGGCCAGCCACAGCACGACCGGCAGGACGAAGTAGCGCACCTGCAGGGCCTCGGAACCGTTCGCGGCGGTGATGAGGTATGCGGTCAGCAGGGGCAGACCGGCGGCCGCCGGGGCGCGCCACGTCGCAGCCGTCGCGTCGACGGCGATCGCGAGCGAGGCACCGATGACGACGAGGCAGAACGTCACGCCTCCGGTGAGCGGAGCCGGAGCCGAGTACCGCTGGATCGTGTCGTAGGCCTCGGTGACGAGGAAGCCGAACCCCTCCCAGGTCTGCTGGGTCGGCAGGTACCACGTCAGGGTGTCCTGGCCGAAGCGCCACACGACGAGGTAGCCGACGAGCAGGACCTGCGCCGCGACGACGACCGGCCGGGACCGTGTCAGTCCCCGCAGGACGAGCCCGACCACTGCCGTCAGCCCGACGAACACGGCGGCCTGGGAGAACCACTCGCTCGAGGTGAACAGCGACGTGACCGGGTAGGTCGCGGCCAGCGTCGCGAGGGCCGCGAGGATGGTCAGGCGCCAGCGCCGCTGGGTCATCGTCCCGCCCCCACCGTGACCGTCGTCAGCGCATCCCAGGTGCGGCTGATGGTGTCGCCCCGGCAGGCGGGCACGGCCCGCCAGCCGGCGAGCCGCAGGACGTCGACATGTGAGCCCACGTCGTCCACGTCGGGAGCCGGCCCGAAGCTGGCAGCGTCGAGCACGACCGCGAGCCCGGTCGTGCCGACCTGCCGCAGGCTCGCCACCCGGGCCGTCACCTCGGGGTCGGACGGCCCGACGACCGCCACGACGAACCCGCCGGCGTCGGTCAGGGCCTGGGCGGCTCGCAGGACGTCGTCCTCGCCGGTGTCGGCGCGCGGCTGCGTCACGGCGAGGACGTCGAGGATCTCCCCGCGCCCCATCGGGTCCCCGGCGCGGGTGGCGTCGACCGTCTCGACGCAGACGAGGTGGACGGCATACCCGCTGTCGATCAGGTGGGCCCCGATCGAGGCGAGCGCGGTCACGGCCCACTCGAACGAGCCGGTTGCCCCGCTGCCGCCGTGCGCGGACGGGCGCGGGTCGAGCAGCAGGACGGCGCGACGCTGCGACGGCCGGTCCTCCTGGCGGACCATGAGGTCGCCGACGCGTGCCGTGGAGGGCCAGTGGATGCGTCGCAGGTCGTCGCCGTCGCGGTACTCGCGCACGGTCATGTCGTCCTCGCCGTGCAGGGCCAGCAGACGCGCCTGCTCGCCCTCCGACCCGACCCCCGAGCTCGGCTGCCGGCTCGCCGAGAGCGGGTGGACGGCCGGCAGGACGACGAGGTCGGTGCTGCCTTCGAGCACCGCGTTGCGGTTCGCCAGCCCGAACGGGTCGGGGATCTGCACGCTCAGCGGACCGAGCGGGTGGTGGCCCCGGATGTGGGACCTGACCGGGTACTCGACGGCTCGGCGGTGGTTGGGCGCGATCCGGCCCACGACGAAACGGGGCCGGTCGCCGAGGGCGTAGTCGAGGCGCTCCTCCGCGAGGAAGACCGGGGTCGACCGGTCGGCGAGGTTCTGCACCGTCAGCGTCACGTGGGCGACCTGCCCGACGCTGATCCGGTCGGGGGAGATGTGCCGCTCGATGCGCATGCGCGTCCGGCGGGTTCGCACGAGGACGGCCGCCACGAAGGGCAGGGCGATGCCGAGGACGCCGAATCGGATCAGGTCGACGAAGCCGAACGCGATCCCGGACAGGAGCAGCACGACGCCCGCTCCGACCAGGGCCTTGCCCCGAGTCGTCAGCAGGCCTCGCAGTGATCCCATGCCCGCGTCGCCGCCCTCACCGCGCCGCCGGGGGCACGGGGGTCTGCCGGAGCAGGTCGCTGACGACCTCGCTCGTCGTGCGACGGGCCAGCTGGGTCTCACTGGAGGGCATCAGCCGGTGGGCCAGGACGGCGACGGCCAGGGCCTGCACGTCGTCGGGGATGACGTGGTCGCGCCCTTCGAGCGCGGCGTGGGCCCGGGACGCGCGCAGCAGGTGCAGGCCGGCGCGCGGCGAGGCTCCGAGCCGCAGCGCCGTCGACGAACGGGACCGGTCGACGAGGTCGACGATGTACTGCCGGACCGCCGGGCTCGCGTGCACCCGCGTCACGGCCTCGATGACCGAGACGACCGTCGCCGCGTCGGTGACCGGCGTCAGCGACTCGAGTGGCGAGCGTGCCCCGTGTGTCTCGAGCAGCTCGAGCTCAGCCCGAGGCGACGGATACCCCATCGAGATGCGGGCCATGAACCGGTCGCGCTGCGCCTCCGGCAGGGGATAGGTGCCCTCCATCTCGATCGGGTTCTGGGTCGCCATGACGATGAACGGCTCCTGCAGCCGGTAGGTCGTCCCGTCGGCCGTGACCTGCCGCTCCTCCATGGACTCGAGCAACGCGGACTGGGTCTTGGGGGAGGCTCGGTTGATCTCGTCGCCGACCACGACGTTCGCGAAGATCGCGCCGGGCCGGAACTCGAAGGTGCGGGCGTCCTGGTTGAAGACACTGACACCGGTGACGTCGCTCGGCAGCAGGTCGGGGGTGAACTGGATGCGGCGCACGGTCGCGTCGATCGAGCGGGCCAGGGACTTGGCGAGCATCGTCTTGCCGACCCCCGGCACGTCCTCGATGAGCAGGTGGCCACTGGCGAAGAGCACGGTGATCGTGGTGCGGACGACCTCGTCCTTGCCCTCGATGACCCGCCCCATCGCACCGGCCAGCCGGGTCGCCACGTCATGGATGAGCTCGAGTGCCGTGTCGATGTCGCGACCCGCCGTGTCCGTCGTCACGCTTCCTCCGGTTCCCCCTGGACGCACTCCCATGCGTGCCGGGCGCGCATGTGCCCTCACGCGATCTTCCCTCATCTGCGCTCCGCATCAAAAGGGCCGGTCCCTCCACTCTGCTCCCGTCGTGCGCCGCGGCGATCCTCTCGCACGGGTGCGGTGCCCGACGAGGTATGCCGCTCAGCTCGCTTCCCGGGCTCGCGGGCCGTCGCTGGGCCCACCGGGTCGAATTCTCCTCCACTCTGCTCCACGAACCTGACCTGCGAAAACATATGTAGCGTGCGCGAAGTACGGCTTGTCGAAGCCCATGGTGGTGTGAAGTGGAGTACGGTGGGGCACCAAGGCACACTGTGGATCGCCAGGGTCGACGAAGGGGAGGTGACCAGCCGTGTTTCTCGGGACGCACACCCCGCGACTCGACGAGAAGGGGCGGCTCTTCCTCCCCGCGAAATACCGCGAGCGTCTCGCCGCCGGGCTGGTCGTGACCCGCGGGCAGGAGCGCAGCCTCTCCATCTACCCGATGGACGAGTTCCGCAAGGTCGCCGAGCGGATGCGCGAGGCACCGCAGAGCTCGAGGGCGGCCCGCGACTACATCCGCGTCATCCTCTCCGGGGCCTCCGACGAGATCCCCGACAAGCAGGGCCGGTTCACGATCCCGGCGAACCTGCGGCAGTACGCGGGCCTCGACCGCGAGGTCACCGTCATCGGCGCCGGCACCCACCTCGAGGTCTGGGACAGCGCGGCGTGGAACGACTATCTGGCCGAGACCGAGCAGACCTACGCCGACACGGCCGAGGAGGTGGTCCCCGGCATGTTCTGACCCGGCCGTCTGCCTGCGCACCGGCCTCCAGCCGCTTCGCTCCCGGGGTGACTTCCCCCGCCCCGGGCGACGCAGCGGATGGGGACCAGTCCCCAGGCCGGGGCCATCCCCACCCACCGACCGACGACCGAGCCGACGAGCACGGGCCAGGCCCGACCAGCAGGACCGAGAGGGTGACGATGACGCACCGAGGACAGGCGCAGGGCCGCCACGTCCCCGTCCTGCGCGACCGGATCCTCGACCTGCTCGGGCGCGCTCTCAGCGTCCCGGACGCCGTCCACGTGGACGCGACGCTCGGCATGGGTGGGCACGCCGGCGGGGTCCTCGAGCGGTTCCCCGAGGTGACCGTGGTCGGCCTCGACCGAGACCGCGAGGCGCTCGCCCTGGCCGGGCAGCGCCTCGCCCGCTTCGCGGACCGTTTCGTCGCGGTCCACGCCGTCTACGACGAGGTCGGGGCGGTCCTCGACTCCCTCGGGATCGACACCGTCAACGGGATCCTGTTCGACCTGGGCGTCTCCTCGCTCCAGCTCGACGAGGCCGACCGAGGCTTCGCCTACCGCGTCGACGCACCGCTCGACATGCGGATGGACCAGTCGGCCGGGCGGACCGCCGCTGAGGTCCTCAACACCTATCCCGCCCCGGAGCTCGCCAGGATCCTCAAGGAGTACGGCGAGGAGCGCTACGCCCGCAGCATCGCGGCGGAAGTCGTCCGGGAGCGCCAGCACGAGCCCTTCACGACCTCAGGCCGGCTCGTCGAGCTGCTGCGCCGGGTCATCCCGATCAGCTCGCAGCGCCAGAGCGGCCATCCGGCCAAGCGCACCTTCCAGGCGTTGCGGATCGAGGTCAACGACGAGCTCGGCACCTGGCAGCGAGCGGTCCCCGAGGCCATCGCCCGGCTCTCGGTCGGGGGCCGGATCGCCATCCTGTCCTACCACTCCCTCGAGGACCGCATCGCCAAGCGAGCCCTGTCGGCCGGGGCCACCTCCACGACACCGCCCGGGCTGCCCGTCGAGCTGCCGGAGCATGCGCCGTACCTGCGGCTGGTGACCCGAGGCGCCGAGGAGCCGAGCGAGGCGGAGGTCATCGCCAACCCCAGAGCCGCCTCGGCCCGGCTCCGGGTCGCCGAGCGGACCAGGGCCACGACACCAGCCACGCCGGAACACCCGAGGAAGGGACTCATCCGATGAGCCAGACGATCGCCACCGCCCGTCCGTTGCGGGCCCCCCGGCGTGTTCCGTCCGTGGCGCCCCTGAGGGTCATCCCGACCCGGATCGGCACGAGCGGCAACGGCGCCTTCGGCACGCTGTGCATCGCGCTGCTCACCCTGGGGCTCGTCGGGCTGCTCCTGCTCAACACCGCCCTGGCCGAGGGCTCGCTCACTCTCGGCTCGCTCCAGAAGGAGTCGCGGGTGCTGGACGCGCGTGCCGGCGCCCTGAGCGAGCAGATCGCCCAGGCGTCCTCGAGCAACGCGCTCGCGGCTCGCGCCACCTCCCTCGGGATGGTCCGGGCCGGCCAGCGGGGCTACATCGACCTGGCGAGCGGGAAGGTCAGCGGCACGGCCTACCCGGCCACGACGCTGCAGAAGGTGCCGATCGTCGTCGCCCCGATGCCCGCCCCGCGGGTCGTCACCCGGCTCACCTCTGCCCTCGACGGCGCGACCGAGGCTGCCGTCGCGGCGGCCCGAGCCGTGGCGAGGCTGGCCGGCACCGCCGCCACGCCGAAGGTCGGCGAAAGCGCCGCACCGCCGTCCGCGACGGAGACACTTGACCCGATCAGCAAGCCGGCGGGATCGCCCGCGACGACGAGGTGACTTCGTGACCCAGACCCGAGGAACCGGTCCCCGGCGGCCGGTGGCTCGCAGTGGGACCACGCACCGTACGTCGGCTCCCGGCGGGGCAGGGGCACGCGGCAGGCACGCGCCCTCGCGCGGCCGCTCGGCCGCCCACGGGCGCGGTCCCGCGCCGAAGCGGCTGGTGGGCAGCGGTGCGCCCGGCGGGCCAGGTGGGCCGCGCCGACCGCGGCGCCGCCGCGACGCAGCCAACCCCCGCCCGCGGGCCAGGGCGATGCTCGGAGTCATCCTCGCGGTCTTCACCGTCTTCGGGGTCCAGCTGTTCCGGGTGCAGGGCCTCGACGCCTCGGCCACCCAACGGGCGGCGATGAGCAAGCGGTCCGTCAAGTCGGTCACCCCGGCGATGCGGGGGCAGATCCTCGACACGAACGGCAGGGTGCTGGCCGAGAGCGTCGAGCGGTTCACCGTGGTCGGCGACCCGGTCGCGATCGCGCAGTACCAGGTCAAGGTCGGTGACGTCCGGGAGAAGGTCGGCGCGGCGGGGGCCGCGAGCGACGTCGCGCCGCTGCTCGGCATGGACACCAGCGACCTCGAGGCTCGCTTCACCCGGGCCGGCACCCGCTACGTCATCGTCAAGAAGGAGGTCACCCCGGCCGTGTGGCGGCAGGTCAAGGCACTCGGCGTGCCGGGTATCGCCGCGGAGCGGACCGCCGCGCGCGTCTACCCGCTCGGGATGGCCCTGGGCCCGGTGGTCGGCGTGGTCCGGCCCTCCGACCAGTCACCCTTGAGCGGTATCGAGTACCAGTTCGACAGGACCCTCTCGGGTACGCCCGGCACGACCGTCTACGAGCGGGCCCGGGACGGCTACGTCATCCCCGGCTCGGAGCGCGTCGACACCCCGGTCGTCAACGGCCGCACCGTGCGCCTCACGATCGACGCCGACCTGCAGTGGTTGGCCGAGAACGCCCTGGCCAAGCGGGTCCAGGACGTCGGCGCGAAGGAGGGGTCGGCGCTCGTCGTCGAAGTCGCGACCGGCAAGGTCCGGGCTATCGCGAACTATCCGTCCTTCGATCCGAACGACCTCGGTCACACCAACCTCGACCACATGCGAAACGGCGCGCTGGACGACGCGTTCGAGCCCGGCTCCACCGGGAAGCTGATCACCTTCGCGGCGGCCCTCCAGGAGGGGGTCATCACCCCGGGCACCGGAGTGATCGTGCCCAACCGCCTGCCGCGGGCCGGCATGCGGTTCAAGGACAACGAGAACCACCCGACCGAGTACCTGACGGCCACCGGGGTCATCGCCAAGTCGTCGAACATCGGCACCATGCTGATCGGCGAACGGATCGACCCGAAGGTCCTCGTCGGCTACTTCCACCGGTTCGGCCTCGGCTCGCGCTCGCCGATCGGCTTCCCGGGCGAGTCGGCGGGCGACGTGCCGGCACCGAAGCTGTGGGTCGGCGCCTCCCGGTACACCAGGCTGTTCGGACAGGCCTACTCGGCGACCGGGCTGCAGATGACCAGCGCGTACCAGGCGATCGCCAACAAGGGCCTGCGCATGCCGCCGACCCTCGTCGAGGGGACGATGAACGACTCGGGCACGCTCGTGCCGGCACCGGCCCAACGCGGCGTGCGGGTCGTGTCGGAGAAGACCGCGACGACGCTGAGCCGGATGATCGAGGAGGTCACCGGGCCCGACGGCACCGCCTCGGACGCCCGGATCAAGGGCTACCGGGTCGCCGGCAAGACGGGCACGGCCGACTTCTACGACCAGAGGACGCGAGGGTACAACGGCTTCACCGCCTCGTTCATCGGCTACGCCCCCGCGGAGGCGCCGAAGTACGTTGTCGGGGTGTTCCTGCACCAGCCGACCGCCGGCATGTTCGGCGGTGCCCTCGCCGGCCCGGTCTTCAACCAGGTCATGAGCTACCTCATCCAGCGCGACGGCGACCCGCCGAGCCCGAAGTCCAGCCTCGACTACCACGTCTGGGCAGGGCACAAGCTGTCCGCATCCGACCCGAACGTCCTGTCCCAGGCCCGGGCCAAGCGCGATGGCCTGTAGGTTGGGATGCCGTGTCACCACCCCCCATCCGCCCCAGGGCCTCCGGCCGGCGACTCGCTGACCTGAGCACGAGAGTCGGCCGGGCCAACCCCTCGGCCGATGTCCTCGTCACCGGCGTGACCCTCGACAGCCGGACGGTGTGCGCAGGCGACCTGTACGCCGCCCTGCCGGGCTTCAACGTGCACGGCGCCACCTTCGCGGCGCAGGCCGTCCGCTCGGGTGCAGTCGCCGTGCTGACCGACCCCGAAGGGGCCGCGCAGCTCCGTGACGTCTCGGTGCCGGTCCTGGTCGTCGACCGTCCCCGCGAGCTCCTCGGCGGGCTCGCCGCCGCGGTCTACGGCGACCCGGCGGACGAGATGACCATGGTCGGTATCACGGGCACGAACGGCAAGACGACGACGGCCTACCTGCTCGAGTCCGCGCTGCGTGCCCACGGCCTGCGCACCGGCCTGATCGGCACCGTCGAGACCCGCATCGGGCCGGAGCGCATCCCGTCCGTGCGCACCACGCCGGAGTCGCCCGAGCTGCACGCCATCCTCGCCGTCATGCGCGAGCGGGGTGTCGACGCGTGCGTCATGGAGGTCTCGAGCCACGCGCTCGCCCTGCACCGGGTCGACGGCGTCGTCTACGACCTCGCCCTGTTCACGAACCTCTCCCAGGACCACCTCGACTTCCACGGGTCGATGGAGCAGTACTTCGCTGCCAAGGCAGCGCTGTTCACGCCGACACGGTCCCGTCGCGGCATCGTCTGCGTCGACGACGAGTGGGGCCGCCGCCTCGCGTCGGCGGCCGGCGTCCCGGTGACGACCTTCTCGACGTCGGGCGCCCCCGCCGACTGGTCGGCTCAGGCCTCCGGCGACGACATCGTGCTGCGCTCGCGCGCGCAAGCCACGGAGCTGCACCTCGTCTCGCACCTGCCCGGCTCGTTCAACGTCGCCAACACGTGCCTCGCCGCTCTCGCCCTGCTCTGCCTCGGGTACGGCCCGGCCGAGGTGGACCGCGCGATGGCACACCCGCCCGAGGTCCCGGGCCGCATGCAGATCGTCACCAGCGGGCCCGGCACCCCGCGTTGCATCGTCGACTTCGCCCACACCCCCGACGCGGTCGACGCGGCCCTCGCCGCACTGCGCCCCTCGACGACCGGGCGCCTCGTCGCGGTGCTCGGTGCCGGTGGCGACCGGGACCGGGGCAAACGGCCCGACATGGGCGCCGCCGCGGCGCGGCAGGCCGACGTCGTCGTCGTCACCGACGACAACCCCCGCTCCGAGGACCCGGCCGCGATCCGCGCGGCGGTCCGGGCGGGCGCGGACGAGGCCGTCCGGGGCGGCCACGCCGCCGCGACGGAGGTCATCGACGGCGGCACCCGCACCGACGCGATCACCGGCGCGGTCGCCGACGCCGTACAGGCCGCCCGCGAGAGCGGCCGCATCGACACGGTCGTCGTCCTCGGCAAGGGGCACGAGTCCGGGCAGGAGGTCGGCGGAGTGGTGCGCCCCTTCGACGACCGCGAGGCGGTACGCCTGGCGCTCGTCAGAGCCGGCCTTCACACCACGACAGCCTCCACGACGCCCAGTACCACGACAGCCACTACTACAAGACCCTCGTCCGGAGCGGGGGGCGCCCGATGATCCCCCTTCCCCTCACCCGCATCGCCGAGCTGGCCGGCGGCGTGCTGCACGGCGCCGACCCCGGCCACGACCTGGTCATCGACGGTCCGGTCGTGACCGACTCACGCGAGTGCGGTCCCGGCGGCCTCTACGTCGCCCGGGTCGGCGAGCACGCGGACGGACACGACTTCGCGCCTGACGCCGCCGCCCGCGGAGCGATCGCGGCGCTCGCGTCGAGGCCCGTCGACGCCCTGCCCTGCGTCGTGGTCGACGACGTCCAGCCGGCCTTCGGACAGGTGGCACGCGGCGTCCTCGAGGCCGCCCCCGGGGTGCGCGTCATCGGCATCACCGGATCCTCCGGCAAGACCTCGACCAAGGATCTGCTCGCGGTGGTCCTCGCCTCGGCCGGCGAGACGGTCGCCCCGGTGGGCTCGTTCAACGGCGAGATCGGGGTGCCGCTCACCGTGTGCCGCATCACCCCCTCGACCCGCTTCCTCGTCGTCGAGATGGGCGCGCGCGGCGTCGGCCACATCGAGTACCTGACCAGGATCGCGCCGCCGCAGGTGGGCATCGTCCTCAACGTCGGCACCGCCCATCTCGGCGAGTTCGGCTCCCGCGAGAACATCGCTCGCGCGAAGTCCGAGCTGCCTCGAGCGGTCCCACCGACCGGCTTGGCGATCCTCAACGCCGACGACCCTCTCGTCGCCGCGATGGCACACGGCCTGGCTGCCCGGGTTTGCCTGGTCGGCACCTGCGAGCAGGCGCAGGTGCGCGCCGAGGACGTCGTCCTCGACGAGGCCGGGAGGGCGGCATACACGCTCGTCGCCCAGGGGGGCCGGGCACCGGTGCGACTCGCCCTCGTCGGGGCGCACCACGTCGCGAACTCCCTTGCCGTGGCAGCCGCCGCGCTCGAGCTCGGGCTCGGGCTGGAAGCCGTCTCCACCGCCCTCGGCGCCGCCCGACCGGTGAGCCGCTGGCGGATGGAGGTGACCCACCGCGCCGACGGCGTCGTGGTCGTCAACGACGCGTACAACGCCAACCCCGAGTCGATGCGCGCGGCGCTCGACGCGCTCGCCGCCATGGCGACGACCGGGCGCCGATGGGCCGTCGTCGGCGAGATGCTCGAGCTCGGCGGGTCCGGTGCCGCCGCACACGCCGAGATCGGACGGTATGCCGCCGAGCTCGGCATCGACCGCGTCGTGGCGGTCGGCGCGGGGGCCCGGGTGGTCGGCGCGGCGGAGTGGGTCCGGGACACCGATGCGGCGTTCAACCTGCTGCGCGTCGAGCTGGCGCCCGGCGACATCGTGCTCTTCAAGTCCAGCCGGGACAGTGGGCTGCGCTGGCTCGGCGACCGGGTCGCCGAGCGGGCAGCGACGCCCGGCGGGGCGGACGCCGGGGAGGTGGGCTCGTGAAGGGCATCCTGATCGCCTCGGCCTTCTCGCTGGTCATCTCGCTGTTGGGCACGCCGCTGTTCATCAAGTTCCTCGTGAGGCGCGGCTATGGGCAGTTCATCCGCGACGACGGGCCGACCTCCCACCACACCAAGCGCGGCACCCCGACGATGGGCGGGGCGGTGATCCTCGGGGCGACCGTCGGCGCCTACGCCCTGGCCCACCTCGTGACACTGACGCCCTTGACCGCCAGCGGCGTCCTGGTCCTGTTCCTCATGGCCGGGCTCGGGGTGGTCGGCTTCCTCGACGACTACATCAAGATCTCGAAGCAGCGCAGCCTCGGGCTGCGCTCGAAGCAGAAGCTCGCCGGCCAGGGTCTGGTCGGGGTCGTCTTCGCGGGTCTCGCCCTGCAGTTCCCCAACGCCCAGTACCGTACGCCCGCCTCGCCGTTCATCTCCTTCGTGCGCGACACGAACATCAACCTCGCGTACTACGGGACGATCCTCGGCGTCGTCCTGTTCATCATCTGGGCCAACCTCATGATCGCCGGAGCGTCCAACGGGGTGAACCTCACCGACGGCCTCGACGGGCTCGCCACCGGTGTCTCGACGATGGTCTTCGGAGCCTATGTCCTGATCAGCCTCTGGACGTTCAACCAGAACTGCCAGACCAACCCCGGGATCAAGTGCTACGAGGTGCGCGACTCCCACGACCTTGCCCTCGTCGCGGCGGCCGGCATGGGAGCCTGTTTCGGGTTCCTCTGGTGGAACGCGTCCCCCGCCAAGATCTTCATGGGAGACACCGGGTCGCTGGCCCTCGGCGGAGCCCTCGCCGGGCTTGCCATCACGACGCGCACCGAGCTGCTCCTGATCATCCTCGGTGGCCTGTTCATCATCATCACGATGTCGGTCATCATCCAGGTCGTCTCGTTCAAGTCGACAGGCAGACGGGTGTTCCGCATGGCACCGCTGCAGCACCACTTCGAGCTCGTCGGGTGGGCCGAGGTGACGATCGTCATCCGGTTCTGGATCATCTCGGGCCTCTTCGTCGCGCTGGGGCTCGGCGTCTTCTACGCGGAGTGGGTGGTGGGCTCGGCATGACGGTCGACCCGAGCTACGAGCCCCGCCCTGGGCTGACCCATCGCGACGGCGACTGGAGCGGCCTGCCCGTGCTCGTCGTCGGTCTCGGCGTCTCGGGCTTCGCAGCGGCCGACGCGCTGGCCGAGCGCGGTGCCGAGGTCACCGTGGTGTCTCGCGACGTCACCGACGTCATCACGGAGCGGGCGCAGATCCTGCAGATCCTCGGCGTCGACGTCCGGCTCGGGCCCGAGCACCTGCACCACCCGCCCGAGGGCACCCAGCTCGTGGTCACCTCGCCCGGGGTGCCGCCGCACGACCCACTCATGCTCGCCGCTGGGCAGGCCGGTGTCCCCGTCTGGGGCGAGGTCGAGCTGGCCTGGCGGATGCGGCCCCGGCAGGGGGCTGCGTCATGGCTCACGGTCACGGGGACGAACGGCAAGACGACGACGGTCGGGATGCTCGCCTCGATCCTGCAGTCCGCCGGGTTGCGGGCGACCAGCGCCGGCAACGTCGGCACGCCGATCCTCGAGGCGGTGCTCCACCCGGAGCCGTACGACGTCATCGCGGTCGAGCTGTCGAGCTTCCAGCTGCACTGGCAGCGGTCCGTCTCGGCGGTCGCGAGCGCCGTGCTCAACGTCGCACCGGACCACCTCGACTGGCACGGGTCGTATGCCGAGTACCTGCGCGCCAAGGGCCGGATCTACGACCGCACGCACCTCGCCTGCGTCTACAACGTGGCGGATCTGCAGACCGAGCAGCTCGTCATGGACGCCGAGGTCGTCGAGGGCTGCCGAGCCATCGGCTTCACCCTCGGAGTGCCGGGACCGTCGATGGTCGGGGTCGTCGACGACGTGCTCGCGGACCGGGCCTTCGTCGAGCAGCGCCAGCGTGCCGCCGCCGAGCTGTGCACGCTCGCCGACCTGCGCGGGGACGCCGAGTCGGTGCCCCCCCACTACGTCGCCAACGCGCTGGCTGCGGCCGCCCTCGCCCGGGCCTATGGCGTCGGCCCGCTGTCGGTGCGCGACGGCCTGCGGGCCTTCCGACCCGACCGGCACCGCATCGCGGTCATCGACGTGCCGGGGCCGGTGCGCTGGGTCAACGACTCGAAGGCGACCAACACCCACGCCGCCGCAGCGGCGCTCAGGTCCTACGAGCGCGTCGTGTGGATCGCAGGCGGGCTGCTCAAGGGCGCCGATGTCGACAGCCTCGTCGAGGAGATCGCCTCGCGGCTGCATGGCGTGGTCCTGATGGGCCGTGACCGGGGGCAGATCGCTGCGGCACTGGCCCGACACGCGCCCGATGTCCCCGTGATCGACGTCGCCGAGACGGACACTGGGGCCATGGACCTCGTCGTCGGCCATGCTGCGCGCCTCGCCCAGCCGGGTGACGTCGTGCTGCTCGCGCCCGCGGCCGCATCGATGGACATGTTCGAGCACTACGGTGCCCGCGGCGACGCCTTCGAGGAGGCGGTCCGCCGGCACGTGACAGGTGGCGGCCAGTGACCTCGACGACCGCCCCGACCACCGGCTCCAAGACCGGCTCCAAGACCGGCCGGGGGGCAGAGGTGTCTCGGCTCGCCGGGCTGCCTGTCATCGGCAAGCTCGAGTCACCGCTGACGACCTACTACCTGGTCCTGGGTGCGATGACGACCCTGGTCGTGTTCGGCCTGATCATGGTCTTCTCGGCCTCGAGCGTCAGCTCGCTGCTCGGCGGCAAGGCGCCCTACTCCGTCTTCGCCAAGCAGGCGCTCTACGCCGGCATCGGCGCGGTCGCAGCGGCCGTGGGCAGCAGGCTGCCGCTCGCCTGGTGGAAGCGCCTGTCGCTGCCGTTCTTCTTCGGCTCTGTCGTCCTGCTCGGGCTCGTCTTCGTGCCGTCCCTCGGCATCGAGGTGAACGGCAACCGCAACTGGCTGCGGGTCGGGCCGGTCCAGATCCAGCCCGCCGAGCTCGGCAAGCTCGCGCTCGTCCTCGTCGGTGCGTTGATCTTCGCCAACAAGGGCCGGCTGGCCGGCCTGATCCGGCACGCGATCCTGCCCTACCTGATCCCCGTCGCGGCGATCATCATCACCCTCGTGCTCGGTGGCCACGACCTCGGCACGGCACTGGTCATGTTCGGGATCGTCGCGGCGGTCCTCGCCGTCTCCGGCGTCAGGGGCCGGTTCTTCCTGCTCGCCGGGGTGATCGCGACGGTCGGGATCACCTACCTCGTCCAGTCGAGCGACAACCGGATGGCCCGTATCGCGAACTTCCTGTCCCCGGCGTGCCAGTCGGACCCCGACGGATGGTGCGGCCAGTCGGTCCACGGCATGTACGCCCTGGCCGACGGCGGATGGTGGGGGGTCGGCCTCGGTGCGTCCAAGGAGAAGTGGGACTGGCTCGCCGAGGCGCACAACGACTTCATCTTCGCCATCATCGGTGAGGAGCTCGGCCTACCCGGCACGCTCGTCATCCTCTTCCTCTTCGCGGTCATCGCCTGGGCGTGCTACCGGCTCATGGTTCGCACCCGCGACCGCTTCGTCCGCATCGCGACGGCCGGGATCATGGCCTGGCTGCTCGGCCAGGCCATCATCAACATCGGCGCCGTCATCGGTCTGCTGCCCGTGATCGGTGTCCCGCTGCCGCTGGTCAGCGCGGGAGGGTCCTCGCTCGTCACGACGATGCTCGCCCTCGGCATCCTGCTCTGCTTCGCCCGCAACGAGCCCGGCTGCCGTACGCTCCTGCAGGCGCGACCGGGCCTGCTCGCGCGTTCCCTCGCCGTGCTGCCGTCCCGTCCCCCACGTCGCAGAAGCCGGTGATCCGTGGTGTCATCGCCCACCTCCGTCCTGCTTGCCGGAGGCGGCAGTGCCGGTCACGTGTCCCCGCTGCTGGCCCTCGCCGACGCCCTCGCGCGCCGGCATCCGGGCATTCGGCTCACCGGGCTCGGCACCGAGACCGGCCTGGAGGCGCGGCTGGTTCCGGCCCGTGGGCTCGACCTGCGGTTCGTGCCGAAGGTGCCGCTCCCGCGTCGCCCCAGCGGCGACCTGCTGCGCCTGCCGGTGCGGCTGCGTGACGCGATCGGCGCGGCCGGGCGAGCCATCGACGAGACCGGCGCACAGGTCGTCGTCGGCTTCGGCGGATACGTCAGCACCCCGGCGTACGTGGCTGCCCGCCGACGTCGCGTGCCGATCGTCGTCCACGAGCAGAACGCCCGCCCCGGACTGGCCAACCGGCTCGGCGCCCGCTGGACGCCATACGTCGCGACGACCTTCGGCGCCACGAGGCTGCCGCACGCGACGCGCACGGGGATGCCGCTGCGACGCGAGATCGCGACGCTCGACCGGGCGGCCCTGCGCCCGGCGGCCCTCGAGCACTTCGGCCTCGAGAGCCAGTGGCCGACGGTCCTGGTGACCGGCGGCTCCCTCGGGGCGCAGCGCCTCAACGAGGCGTTCCGGGACCGCGCCGGCGTTCTGAGCGGGGCCGGCGTCCAGGTGCTGCACATCACCGGGGTCGGCAAGGAGTTCACCCCCGAGGTCCCGATGGTCGGCGCGCCCTATGTGACCGTGCCCTACGCCGACCGGATGGAGCTGGCCTACTGCGTGGCCGACCTGGTCGTCGCGCGGTCCGGGGCCAACACCGTGGCCGAGCTGACGACGGTCGGCCTGCCGGCCGTCTACGTGCCCCTGCCGATCGGCAACGGCGAACAACGCCTCAACGCCGCCGAGGTCGTCGCCGCCGGGGGTGGGCTGCTCGTCGCCGACGACGAGCTCACCCCCGCCTGGATCGAGGCAGAGCTCGTGCGCCTCGCGACGGACGGGCAGCGCGTGGCCAGGATGGCGCAGGCGGCCGCGACCCTCGGTGAGCCGGCCGCCGACGAGCGGCTCGCCGACCTGGTCGAGCTGGCCTTCCGGAGCCGCTCATGACGACCCCGACGGTACCGACGACGGGTTCGCCCTTTGCCCGGGCCCGCTTCGACTTCCGGGCCCCGGTCCCTCGGGCCGAGGACCTCGGCGCGGTCCACTTCCTTGCCATCGGCGGGGCCGGCATGTCCGGGGTCGCGCGCATCATGCTCGCGCGCGGCATCCCGGTGAGCGGCTCCGACGCCAAGGACGTGCCGGTCCTCGCGGCGCTGCGTTCCGAGGGCGCCCGGGTCTGGGTCGGCTTCGCACCGCCGCATCAGGCTGGCGCCGACACCATCGTCATGTCCTCCTCGATCCGCGACGACAACGTCGAGCTGCTGGCCGCCCGGCGGCGCGCACGTCCGGTGCTGCACCGGGCTCAGGGGCTCGCCTCGCTCATGCACGACCGGCGTCGGGTCGCTGTCGCCGGGGCGAACGGCAAGACGACGACCACCTCGCTGCTGACGATCGCCCTGCAGGAGTGCGGCCTCGACCCCTCCTTCGCCGTCGGGGGGGAGCTGACCAGGCACGGCACCAACGCCCACCACGGGTCCGGCGACACCTTCGTCGTCGAGGCCGACGAGAGCGACGGCTCCTTCGTCGTCTATCGCCCGCACGTCGCGATCGTCACCAACGTCCAACCCGATCACCTCGACTTCTACGACACCTTCAAGGTTGTGGAGGCCGCCTACCTCGAGTTCGCACGGAGCATCGAGCCGGGTGGGTTGCTCGTGACGTGCGTGGACGACCAAGGCGCCAGGCGACTGGCGGCGGCGGCGCGGGCCGACGGGCTGGACATCGTCACGTACGGCTTCTCCGTGGGCGCCGACATCCGGCTCGCCGACTACCGCCCCACGGGCCTGCTGGCGACCGTCGCGGTGAGCCACGCCGGCGCGGAGCACACCCTGAGTCTCGCCGTTCCGGGACGCCACAACGCGCTCAACGCGGCGGCAGCGTACGCCGCGGCGGTCGTCGGGCTCGGTCAGGAGCCGCGCGACGTCCTCGCCGGCCTGGCGTCCTTCACGGGGACCCGTCGTCGTTTCGAGCCGAAGGGAACCGCCGGCGAGGTCACCGTCGTCGACGACTACGCCCACAACGCCGGCAAGGTCCGCGCCGTGGTCGAGACGGCCGTGGGCCTGGCCGCCGGCCGTGGCCGGGTCGTCGCCGTCTTCCAGCCGCACCTCTACAGCCGCACGCGGGACTTCGCGGTCGAGCTCGGCGCGGGTCTGGCCCAGGCCGATGTCGTGGTCGTCATGGACGTCTACGCGGCCCGCGAGGACCCGATCCCCGGCGTGACCGGCGAGCTCGTGGCCGATGCGGCGCGGGCCCCGGGCGTAGAGGTCCACTACGTCCCGTCCTGGTCCGCGGTCGCACCGGCCGTCGCTGCGCTGGCCCGCCCCGGAGACCTCGTCCTGACGATCGGGGCCGGCGACGTCACGATGATCGGTCCCGAGGTGCTGCGCCTGCTCGAGGCGGGATCGTGAGGATCTGGCCCCGGCGCCGACGCCAGACGAGCGGCCTCAGCTCCGCCCGGGCGCGGTTCGAGGCCCGGGCCGCCCGAGCCCGACGACGACCGTTCCTGCTCGCCGCCGCGCTGGTCGCGAGCCTCCTGCTGGCTGCGGGGCTCATCTGGGTCGGCTGGATGAGCCCGTTGCTGGCTGCGACGACCGTGCGCGTCGAGGGGGTCTCCACCGGCGACGCACGGGCGGTTCGCGAGGTGGCCCGGGTCCCGCTCGGGGGCCCACTGATGCGCCTCGACACCGATGCCGTCACGGAGCGCCTCGAGGCCGGCCGCTCGTGGACCGACATCCGGGTCAGCCGGAGCCTGCCGCACTCGGTTGTCATCAAGGTGACGCCCCGCAAGCCAGCCTTGGTGCTGCGTAACCCTCAAGGTCAACTAGAACTTGTAGATGAGGGCGGGGTCCGGTTCGGGACGGTGAGCACGCCACCCGAAGGAGTCCCCGTGGTGACGGCGGGGTCGGCCGACGTCACGAACAGCGGCCTGAGTGCGGCGCTGGCGGCGCTGCACGCGCTACCCGCCTCGGTGCGCTCGCAGGTCTCGGACATGGCCGTGGGCGCCGCCGACCAGGTGCGCTTCACCCTCACCGAGAAGTACGGTCGCCGCACCGTCGTCTGGGGCTCCTCGGGACAGGAGCAGTCGAAGGCCCGCCTCGTCACCATCCTGCTGCAACAACCAGGGACGACGGTCGACGTCAGCGTTCCGAGCGCCCCGGTCACCCGCTGAGGTTCGGCCCTCACCTGGCGCGCCCCGGGACACCTGACTCTCGTGTGACGGGAGTGGCTGCTGTGGCTCCGCCCCCGGCGTGTCGCAGGGTTGTGCCCAACCGCGTCGGCGACACGCCGCGGGCGAGGTTGATCGGGGTGCCGCCACCACATACCGTCAGGGCCACACAGGTTCGTGACCGAACCGTAACCTTAAATCGAAAGTTTAGGGTTGTTTCCCTCGCTTGACACTGACCCGCAGGACGCTCCACCTTCAGGAAGGCCCACTCCCGTGGCAGCAACACCGCAGAACTACTTGGCCGTGATCAAGGTTGTCGGCATCGGTGGAGGTGGCGTCAACGCCATCAACCGGATGATCGATGTCGGGCTCAAGGGAGTCGAGTTCATCGCGATCAACACCGACGCCCAAGCGCTGCTGATGAGCGACGCCGACGTCAAGCTCGACGTCGGCCGGGAGCTGACCCGAGGCCTCGGCGCCGGTGCCGACCCCGAGGTCGGCCGGAAGGCGGCCGAGGACCACGAGGAGGAGATCCAAGAGGTCCTCAAGGGGGCCGACATGGTCTTCGTCACGGCGGGTGAGGGCGGCGGTACGGGCACGGGCGGGGCGCCGGTCGTCGCGCGCATCGCCAAGGGGCTCGGGGCGCTGACGATCGGCGTCGTGACCCGCCCGTTCACCTTCGAGGGCAGGCGCCGGGCCAACCAGGCCGAGTCCGGTATCGGCAACCTCCGCGAGGAGGTCGACACCCTGATCGTCATCCCCAACGACCGCCTCCTGTCGATCAGCGACCGCAATGTCTCGATGATGGACGCCTTCCGCTCGGCCGACCAGGTCCTGCTGTCCGGTGTCCAGGGGATCACCGACCTCATCACGACGCCCGGCCTGATCAACCTCGACTTCGCCGACGTCAAGTCGGTGATGCAGGGCGCCGGCTCCGCCCTCATGGGCATCGGCTCGGCCCGGGGCGAGGACCGCGCCGTCCAGGCCGCCGAGCTCGCGATCAGCTCCCCGCTGCTCGAGGCCTCGATCGACGGCGCGCACGGCGTGCTCCTGTCGGTCCAGGGCGGCTCCGACCTCGGTCTCTTCGAGATCAACGAGGCGGCACGACTCGTCCAGGAGGCGGCCCACCCCGAGGCCAACATCATCTTCGGTGCCGTCATCGACGACGCCCTCGGCGACGAGGTGCGGGTGACCGTCATCGCGGCGGGCTTCGACGCGGGCGGGCCGAGCCGCCACGAGGACGGCCGCGCCATCGCGGCAGCTCAGCGCGCGACGCGCGCCGAGCCGTCCCAGGCGCAGCGGTCGGCCCCGCCGCAGCCCACCCGTCCCGAGCCCGCACCGGTCCAGTCGCGCGGTGGCCATGGCACTCAGCCGGTCCCGTCCCACCCGGGTC